>JBKPRD010000218.1:0-5546 GCA_046734415.1 Actinomycetota bacterium
AGACCCGGCCGTGCTGCTCCTCGACGAGCCGATGGCGGCGCTCGACGCGCATACCCGGGCCGGCGTGCGGGCGGAGCTGCAGGAGCTTCTGCGCGAGCTGGGGCTGCCGACGATCCTCGTCACGCACGACTTCGAGGACGCGGCGGCGCTCGCCGACCGCGTCGGCGTCCTCTCGGAGGGTCGCGTGCTCCAGCTCGGGACGCCCGACGAGCTCGTCGCCGCGCCCGCGGACGCGTTCGTCGCCGGGTTCACCGGCGGCAACCTGCTGCACGGGTTCGCGCGGCCGGCGCGCGACGGCCTCACCGAGGTGGTGCTCGACGGCGGCGCCGTCGTTTTCTCGACCGACCGCGGCGAGGGCCGCGTCGGAGTGGTCGTCTACCCGTGGGAGGTTTCGATCGCGCCCGCCGACGCGCCCCCGGCCGACTCGGCGCTGAACCACGTGAGCGCGCCGATCTCGTCAGTCGTCACGCTCGGGAACCGCGTTCGGGTCAGGGTCGGCCCGCTCGTCGGGGAGGTGACGGCCGCGTCCGCGGAGCGGCTCGCCCTCGAGCGCGGCGAGGTCGTCGTCGCGTCGTTCAAGGCGACCGGCGCGCGCCTCGTCCCGCTGCGCGACGCCTGAAGCGGTCACATCATCGGAACTTGCCTGAGGATCTTCGGCTCGATCCGGTCGAGGATCCTCATCAGGCTGGGCCCGGTGACCGTGATCCCGTGGTTGCGGAGCCCGATCACGGCCTCGTTCGGGTTCGGCTCCGCGGCGAGCAGCTCGGCGACGCTGACCGCGAGCTCCTCCGTGCCGCACGGGTAGTTGACGTCGGTCGCGGGGATGTCCTCCATCCACGCGTGCACGTGCAGGATCGCGCCGACGCCCGGGTGGGCCTGGTAGATCATCCAGTGCTCGATCGCGTCGACCGAGACGCGACGCGGTTCGACGTCGGGCGGGACGCTGAGCACGATCCGGCCGTTGTCGTGGTCGTAGTTGGAGACGAGCAGGATGTCGCGCCCCGGCGTTTCGAGGTGCGACTTGTCGACGCCGCTCGCGCTCATCCAGAACCGGCGCTCGTCCTTGCGCTGCGAGAGGTTCCCGTAGGAGAGACCGCCGATCCCGTAGAGCCGCTTCACGTGCCTGAGCTCGCGCTCGCTGAGCAGGTCCTCGATCGGGAACGGCGAGGGTAGGAGGTCGAGGTCGCCGAGCCGCGCGCCGGCCGCGATGATCTCCTCCGTTACCTCGTCGCCGTCCCACAGTTCCGGCTCCAGGTCGGCGACGAACTCGTTGTCGATCACGAGCCGCGAACGTGCGAGCGGGAGCAGGCGCTCGACGACGGCGCCGGCGAGCGCCTCGTCGCCTTGCTCGGCGCTGTCGCCGTAGTGGCCGCGCTCCATCGTCGTGAACCACGCACCCTCGCCTGGGACGTAGCACAGGGCGATGTTGGCGAGCGCACGCACGAGCATCGGATAGTCCTCGGGCAGCGAGTGGCTCTCGCGCTGGTAGAGGCCGACCACGAAGGTGCCGCGCGACCGCCGGCGGAACGGCTTCGGGTCGCTCTCGTCGACCACGTTGATCACGAGATCGGCGGCGTTGACGTCGCCGGTTTCGACGAGCTCTGCGCGCCCGAGTGCCTCGCGAAGAAGCCCGACGAAGCGGTCGAGCGACTCGCTCTTCGCCCGGCCGACCACCGCGAACGTGGCGGTGCCGGTGGTCGGGCGCGGAGAGACACGGCTCGGTGCGCTCATTCAGACGATCTCTGCAAGGACGACTCCCAGGATTGGCAACGCGAGCGTAAGCGTAAACGAGGTCCAGCCGACGACGACGAGAGGGCGCCGGCTCTCCTGCCGGCGACCCTCGCGGATCTCCGCAGCGAGCCGCGGCCCGAGCACGAAGTCGTGGAAATAGGCCGTGACGAGCAGCAACAGGAACAGGCCCATCTTCACGCCGAACACCGCCTTGGCGCCGCCGCCGCTCCCCGGGAGCACGTGCGCGGCGAGCGGGATCCCGGTTGCGACGAGCACGGGCAGCGCGGTCCAGCCGATCGGTCGCCAGCGCCGGCCGAGAGCCCGCATCGCCACCTGGCGCGGCTCGCCCGTCAGCCGCCTGATCGCGGGCACCGCGATGAACGTCAATGCGACCGTGCCGCCGACCCACACGATCGCGGCGAGGACGTGGACGACGACGAGCGCGATCTCGAGCCAGTGCGGCACGGGCCCCAGCTTGCACGAGAATGCCGTCATGGAGCGTGAGGACTGGAACGCACGGCACGGCGAGGCCGGGCTCCTGTTCGGCGCCGACCCGAACCGCTTCCTCGTCGCCGAGGTCGCGGAGCTTCCGCCGGGGCGGGCGCTCGACCTCGCCTGCGGCTCGGGACGCAACGCGGTCTGGCTCGCCGCGCGGGGCTGGAAGGTGACCGGCGTCGACTTCTCCGACGTCGCGCTCGCGCAGGCGCGCGCCCTCGCGGCCGAGCGCGGCGTCGAGGTCGAGTGGGTGGAGGGCGACCTGCTCGACTGGGAGCCGGGCGAGCCCGCCTACGACCTGGTCGCCGTCCTCTATCTCCAGCTCCCGGCCGACGAGCGGCGGAAGGTGCTGGCACGAGCGGCGGCTGCGGTCACTTCAGGGGGAACGGTGCTCGTCGTCGGCCACGACCTCGAGAACCTGAACGGCGGACACGGCGGCCCGAAGGATCCCGCCGTGCTCTTCACGCCCGCGGACGTTGCCGCCGAGCTCCCCGGCCTCCAGATCGAGAAGGCCGAGCGCGTGCTGCGCCCGGTGCGGACGGAGGGCGGGGAGGTGCAGGCGATCGACGCGCTCGTCAGGGCTCGCCGAGCCTAGACGGAGCACTCCTCGCCGCGGCCGGCGGCACCGCCGGGCAGGCGGCCGAGGAGCTCGACGAGCGTCTCCAGCTCCTCTTCCGAGAACTGGTCCTCGATCAGCTCGCGGATCTGCGCGACGTGCGACCGGCCTGCCTCCTCGAGCAGCTCTCGGCCCTCGTCCGTGAGCACTGCGTAGGTGACGCGGGCGTCGGTGGAGCACGTGGCCTTCTTCACCCAACCGTCGCGCTCGAGCCCGTCCAGCATGCGCGTCACGCCCGACGGCGTGAGCATCAGCTGCTGCGCGAGGTCGACGCGGCGGAGCGCTCCGTCTTCCGAGTGCGCGAGCGCGAGCAGGCAGTTGTAGTCGGTCACCGACAGCCCGTGCTCCGTCACCAGCCGCGCGTTCACCTCCCGCGTCAGGGCAGCGTGCGCGCGCAGCAGTCGCGCGAAGGCATCGACGCTCGTAAACGCTTGACTGCTCAATACTTGACTACTCATGTTTTTCTGGTACAGTTGTTTGCGTTCACAAGTAATTCTAGCGCAAGAGGAGGACATCGCAATGAGCACGATCACGACGGAGCAGTCGATTCCGACCGGGACCTGGACGCTGGACAAGGTTCATTCGAGCGTCGGCTACGCGGTCCGACACAGCGGCGTCTCGCTCTTCAAGGGCGACGTCGAGGACTTCGACGCCGAGCTCGTCGACGGCATGCTGCGCGGCAGCGCCGACGTCTCGACGATCACCGTCAACGACGAGAACCTGCAGGCCCATCTGCTTTCGCCCGAGTTCTTCGACGTCGAGCGCACCCCCCGCGTCTCGTTCGACTCCAGCTCGGTTCGCCGTGACGGCGACCGGGTGACGATCGACGGAGAGCTCGAGATCCGGGGCGTCCAGCAGCCCGTCACGCTGGCGGGAACGATCGCAGGACCCGTCGAGGGACCGGCCGGCGAGAAGCTCGGCCTGTCGCTCGAGACCGTCATCGACCGCACCACCTTCGGGATCACGTGGAACATGGAGCTGCCGGGCGGCGGCTTCATCCTCGACAACGAGGTCACCCTGACCGCGAACCTCGAGTTCGCGCGGGGGTAGGACCGTGCGCGTCCTCGGGATCAGCGGGAGCCTGCGGCAGGATTCGCACAACCGCAGGCTCCTGCTCGAGGCCGCGGAGCTTCTGCCCCGCGGCACAGAGCTCGAGCTCTTCGGCGGCCTGAAGGCGGTCCCGCCGTACGACGAGGACGACGACGGCGAGGAGGAGATCCATCCGGCCGTCACCGACCTGCGCGACGCGATCGCGCGCGCGGACGCCATCCTGATCGCGACGCCCGAGTACAACTCGTCCGTCCCCGGTCAGCTGAAGAACGCGATCGACTGGGCGTCGCGCCCGCGCGGCGCGACGGTCCTGCTCGGCAAGCCGGTGGCCGTGACCGGCACGAGCACCGGCTCGTTCGGCGGGGTCTGGGCGCAGGCCGAGTTGAAGAAGATCCTGCGCACCGCCGGCGCGCGCGTCGTCGACGGCGAGGTCGCGGTGCCACGGGCCCACGTCCGCCTCGCCGAGGACGGGCGCCTGCTGGACGACGAGCTGCGCGAGCGGCTCGAGGTGCTCCTCGACGCGCTCCTCGCGGAAGCGCAGCCGGCCGTCGCCGCGGCTTAGAGGCCCGGCGGACGGATCTGGCCGAACGCCTGGCGGGCGGCCCCGGCTTCCTCGACGCTGCGGACCTGCTCGAGCGCGCGCCGCAGGTCGAGCAAGTGGTACGCGAGGTCGACGTTTCGCAGGTCGATTCCCATGCGCTGGATCGCGCACCCGGGCTCGACGACCGCGCCGCCTGCCTCCCAGAACGGACACCAGGCGTGTGGGCACTCCTCGACGTTGCCGATCGCGGCGTGCAGCTCGCACAGTGCCTCCATGGGCCCAGCCTGCGGGTTCAGCCAGCCTGGGCCATCGGTGCGGTTCCCGATTCCGGTTGCGGCCTTCCCACAACCCGGAGCAGGCGCTCGGCGGTCGCGATCGCGAGCAGCGCGAGGATCGCATCGCTTGCGAGGCACCACTGGCAGATCGCGTCGATCACGGCGACCTGGACGACGATCAGGTAGATGCCGAAGGCAAGGCCGCCCAGCACGATCGCGGCGCCGATCGCGACGGCCTCGACCCGCGCCGAGAGTGCCGTCGCGAACACGGCCAGGTAGGCCGCGAGGCCGAGCACGGCGACGGGGATGCCGGCCGCTTTCGCGTACGTCGAGTGCTGCACGGTCTCGCAGCCGCCCGTCGTGCAGGCGAGCCGCGTGCCGCTGTAGCGCGCGTAGACGAGGTATGCGGCGACCGCTGCTCCCGCGAGCGCGAGCGCAGCGATCGCGGCGCGCAGGTTACGGTCGCTCACCTGACGAGGGCGTCGAGCGTCGGCCGGAACGAGTCCGGCGTCAGCGCGGTCAGGTCGACGTGCTCGAGCGTCGAGCCGGTCTTCCCGGCGAAGAACGTCGGCGTCGACCGCACGCTCGCGCTCTGTGCCTGCTGGTCCGCGAAGGCCAGGGCGTTCGTGACCTCCGCCGAGGTCATGTCCGCAAGCATCTTCTTCGTGTCGAAGCCGGGCAGCGACGCGCCCACCGACCGCAGCAGGTCGTCCGTCACCCAGCCGGAGTTCTCGGCGCCCTGGCTCTTGTAGAGCAGGTCGAGGTAGTGCCAGAGGCGGCCCTGCAGGCCGGCGGCGTAGACGGCACGGAGCGCCTTCTCCGAGTCGGGCCCGAGGAA
>JBKPRD010000219.1:0-32702 GCA_046734415.1 Actinomycetota bacterium
GTCTTCTTGGCACCTCGTGCTCGAGGCACTTGAGCTTCGGTGACAGGGCAGTCATCAGCGACTTCAATCAATGTGTCGCAGTAGTTCATGCCTTCTTCAGCTCCTTCCACGCCGAGTGTGATCACGATCCCGGTCTTCAGAGCCTCACCTGAGCCGATTCGCGCTCATGCCGCTGCGGTGTCCACGTTCATCCGCCTCCCACGTCGGCAATCGAGAAGAGCCAGGTTGCGATCTCGACGAGCAGGAGGATGAGCGCGACCTGGAGTGCCTCCCGCAGGCGGCGCACGATGCGGCCGTTCTGCTGCCAGTCGGACTTGATCTGCAGTGCGAGCTCGCGGTGGATCGCTGCCATCGGCTTCGGCTGCGCGACGTCGACGTAGCGGGCGAGTAGGTCTTCGGGGTCGAAGCGAAAGGTCAGGTTGTAGTAGGGCCAGAGCACGAGCACGGCGAGCGCGCCGATTGCGAAGAGCAACCCCAAGGCGGTCCAATCCCAAGCATTCAGACCGTCCGCGAGCGCCTGACTACCGAGAAGCGAGCTCGCGAACGACGCCGCGAAGATCAAAGTCGCGGCTCGCGCCTGTAGGCTCTGGAGGCCGCTCTGTTGCACCTGCAGCCCACGCAGCGCCTCCTGGTAGACGAAGGCGGCGCGAGCATCGTCGTCGGCCGCGCCCTTGTCGACGCCGCTGTCATTCATCGTGCGTCCACCGCATCACGCCACCCCTCGATTCAGATTCCGAGCGCCTCGATCAGCAAGCGAGCGGCCGCAGCCCCGGAGTACTGCTGCTGGCCGGTGATCAGGAGCCCATCGCGCACCGCATGCGACTTGAAGCGCGAGGAGACGATGAAGTTCGTGCCCGAGAGCTTCTTCGCTTCCTGCTCGATGCGGAAGGGCTGGATCCGCTGCCCCACGAACTCGTCGGCGTAGTCCTCCTCGGAATCCGCGAATCCGGTCCACGTCTTCCCCTCGACGAGCAGGCTCCCGTCGGAGAGACGCGCCTCGAGGAGCGCGCAGGTGGCATGGCAGATGACCGCAACAGGCTTCCCGGCCTCGTAGAAGTCGCGCAAGAGACCGTGCACCGCCTCGTTGCGATGGAACGTGTACATCGGTCCCTGTCCGCCGATCGCGAGCAGCGCGTCGTAGTCGTCGACGCGTATGTCCCCGAGCGCCTTCGAGTCGGCGACGAGCCTCATGTGATCCGGCGAGGTGATGAAGCCGAGCGAGATCAGATCGTCCGCCGAATACCCACTCTCGTCACGCGGATCAGACCACTTGTCACCTTCGAGCTTGCCCCCGTCCGGGCTGGCGAGGTCGACCTGGTACCCGTGCTCGACGAACTCCCAGTACGGATGCGTGAGCTCTGCCCACCAGAAGCCGATCGGCCAGCCGGTCTGCCCGGAGACCGCCGGGTTGGAGGCGAGCATCAGGACGCGCTTCGGATCGTCCGGGTTCAAGACGTCGATTGCTCCAGACATCGCATTTGCTCCTTTCGCTCAACGTGGAAGCGGTGGTCGCGCGGTCGCGGAGCTGATGCCCGGTAGCGTTGATTCGGTCGGCGCACCGGCGCGAGCAGTCCGAGCTCGCCCACCGCAACCGATAGTCACCTTCTAGGCTGCGGCCGAAAGTAGGCCTTGCTTGCCCGCGACGGGCTCGATGCTCAGCTCCATCAAGAACTGCAGCTCGTCGGAGGGCTCGTAGGCCTTCATCCTGGTGACGACTGTCGTCTTCGCGCTCTCGGGCTCCTCCCAGTCGGCGTTCGAGACGGCATCGAGGAACAGTTCGATATAGCCGCGTTGCCAGTCCCACATCTCGCCGCCAACGGGGCCTCCGTGACCGATGTAGAAGACGGCCTCTTCGGGGAAGCGTGTCCGCAGCGTTTCGATGTTCGCGAGCCATTCGTCATAGAAGCCGTCAGCGAGATAGCAGTGCTTGTGGTCGTAGATCTGGTCGCCGAGAAAGACGATGCCCTCGTCATCGCCGAGCACCCAGGGGCTGTCGTGCGGCGACTCGCTCGGACCGAGATCAATCACGGTGAACGTCACGTCGTCGAAAGTCACGCTCTCGCCGTCGCGAATCGGCATGTCCGGGAAGACGCGCTTCGCGGGCCATTCCTCGCCGAACATCGGCCCGACGATGTCGTTCTTGATCGAATCATCGGCCGTAATGGTGTCGATCACTCCCTGCGGCGCGAAGATGGGTACGTCGTATCCGGCGACGATCTCCGACAGGCCGGCGTAATGATCCGGATGCGACTGCGTCACCAGCGCGGCCCGAAGCGGCTTTGCGAGCCGGTCGAGAGCCGACCTCATCTCCTTGGCGGCCGATAACGTCAGCAGTCCGTCGACGGCGACTACGCCGGAGTCTGTCTCGACGAGATACGCGTTTACAAAAGCGCCCTCGGCTTTTTCGGGGAACCGGTGAATCTTTGGCTGGTCTGACACGGCCGTTCTCCTTTCACGCGCGGCGGCTGATTACGACGCGTACTTCTCGGTGCCCATGATGTGGAGCGAGACGTACGGCTCGTCGCCGACCACCCAGCTGTCGTGCCCGGGCGGTACGTAGAAGAAGTCGCCGGCCTTTGCAACGACCTCGTGCCCGTCCGCCATCGATATGACGGCTTGTCCTGCTAGGACGAGTCCGACGTGTTCGACTTGGCACAGGCGTTCTCCGCGTGTGGCGCCAATGTGCTCTGACCATTTCCACCCGGGCTCGTAGGTTGCTCGCCCGAGCGTCATCGGGCCGACTTCGTAAACCTCGAACCGACCCTTGAGGAACTCTCGAACCTCGCTTGGGCTGTCGAAATCGACCAACCGCAGATCCAACTTTGCCTCCTTCGTGTCGCCCACTCGACCGCTCACTCAGCCTTGCCTTCGTCGATCCAGCCGGGTGACAGGTCGAACGACGCACCGCGTAAGCCGCTCGGCCGTTGTCTCGTCGACAACTTCGAGCAGTCCTTCGCTTCGCCGAGCATTCCCTCGAGCTCGACTTGCCTGCTCATCGAAATCAGCCAACGCCGGCGCGGGACTCGATATTCCGCCGTGCACGGCGCTCAGCCGCCGGGTGTAACTCCAGCATCACCCGTTCGCTCCGACGGGCGAAGGGGTCGAGGGGCTCCCGAGCCTCGGCGTGAGGCCCAGCGAGAGTGGTCGAGGCCGTGCATGAGCAGTGATTCGGCAGAATCCGGCGATGGCCGCGTCGCTCTACGGCCCCTGTCAGTCGAGGTTCGCGCGCTACCTCGAGCGGCGGGAGCGGCGGATGCCGGATCCGGTCGCGCGTGAGCTCCGCGAGCGGCTGCTGGCCGGGTTGCGCGGCCGGGTGATCGAGGTGGGCTCCGGCGACGGGCGCTCGTTCGAGCACTATCCGCCGGAGGTCGAGCGCGTGCTCGCGGTCGAGCCGGATTCCGTCGCGCGCGAAGCGGCGCTCGAGCGGGCGCGGGCTGTCGCGCCGCCGATCGACGTCGTCGAGGGCGTCGCCGACGCTCTGCCTGCGTCTGACGCGAGCTTCGACGCCGCCGTCGTGATGGGCGTGCTCTGCAGCGTGCCCGACGTGCCCGCGGCGCTGGCCGAGCTGCGGCGCGTGCTCATCCCCGGCGGCGAGCTCCGCTTCTGGGAACACGTGCGCTCCGGCAACCCGGCGTTCCGGCTCGTCCAACGCGCCGCCGACCGGCTCTTCTGGACACGGACGCTCGGCGGCTGCGAGACGACGCGCGATACGGAAGCGGCAATCCGGGCCGGCGGATTCGAGTTCGTGCAGCTCGAGCACGGGTTCCACTCCTCGTCGCCGCTCACGATCCCGTGCGCGCCGTACGTGCTCGGAGTCGCGCGCCCATAGACGATTCTCATTCGGCCTCGACCCGGAGATCGACGCCCCTCACCGCCTCGACCGTCGCCGCGCGGCTCCGGTATGTCTTCACCAGTCCCTCAGCATCTACCCCGGCGCCCGCCTCCCGTTCCAACCCGTTGCTCATCGCCCGCGCCAAGCTCGCCCCCTTCCAGGCCGCTCTCGGGTCACAACGGAGCGGCGGGCGGCGGTAGTTCTCCAGCGGTCACCACTTCGACATGACGTTCGTCACTTCGTCTCGGCGCGGTGTCGACCCTCGATTCGGATCGCGGCCTGGCCGGTGCGGAAGATCGACCAGATGAGCACGGCGACGACGAGTCCGACGGTGGCGATCAGGGCGATGTACACCGAGGCCTGGGGCCAGGTGAGCTCTGCGATGGTCATGGGTTTCTCCTTTCTCGGGTCAGATCGACCTCTGGTAGGTGTTGAAGGCGCGCGTGGCGAATGCAGCGCTCGCGAGCAGGAGCAGGGCGAGAAAGCCCGTCCGGGTCGCGATCAGGCCCCAGTCGGCGTCCGAGGCCGCCGCCGACCGGCCCGCCTCCGCCGCCCAGTTGACGGGGTTGAACTTCGCAACCCACTGGATCCAGCCCGGGAGCAGGCTCTGCTGCATCAGCGCGGAGGAGAGGAAGGTCAGGGGCAGGGTCACCATCGTCACGACGCCGATCAGCGTTTCGCGCTGCCGCGCCAGCACCGCGACCCCGTTCGAGAGCGAGGCGAACACCGCTCCGAGCAGTCCCGCGACGGCGACGAGCACGGCCACCCCGACGACGCCGTTGTGGAAGTGAGCGCCGACGGCGAGCGAGAGCCCGATCACGATCAGGCTCTGGACGACGATGCTCAGCACCGACTGGGCGACGCTGCCGAGGTTGAGCGCGCCGCGCCAGATCGGCGAGACGAGCAGCCTGTCCATCGTGCCGCGGTTGATGTCCTCGATGAAGCCCATCCCGACCCAGCCCGCGGTCGAGACCGCGAGCATGACGACGACGCCCGGGGTGAGGAAGTCGATGTACGAGCCGTCGGTGAAGCCGGGAATGTCGGCTGTCCGCTTGAACAGCGCTCCGAACAGGAGCAGCCAGATCGCTGGCTGGACGAGCGAGATGCCGATCCAGGCGGGCTGGCGCAGGAGTGCGCGGATGTACCGCAGGGCGACCTGCCGGGTGTGTCGCAGCGCGGTCACGCGGCCATCTCCTTCGTCTCCTCGTCCGTTTCGCTGTCCGCCTGCTGGAACGAGCGGCCGGCGTGGCGGAGGTAGACGTCGTCCAGCGACGGACGGCCGATCGTCGCCGAGGCGACCGTCAGGCCCCTTCCCTCGAGGGCGGTGATCAGGGAGGGGATCGCGGCTGCACCGTTCGCAGCGCGGGCGCGCAACAGGCGCCCAGCGACCGTCGGCTCGCTGACGCCGGCGACCTGCGAGAAGGCCGCAGCCGCGGCGCCGTTCGGCGATTCGACGAGCTCGACCTGCACGGTGTCGCCGCGCAGCTCGCTCTTCAGCTCCTCGGGGCTGCCCTGGGCGACGATACGGCCGCGATCGACGATCGCCAGCTCGGCTGCAAGCCGATCGGCTTCCTCGAGGTAGTGGGTCGTGAGCAGGATCGTCATCTCCTCCACCGAGGCGAGCCGCTCGATCTCGCGCCACAGGTCGGCGCGCGCCTCGGGGTCGAGTCCGGTAGTTGGCTCGTCGAGGAACAGCACCTTCGGCCGGTGGACCAGGCCGAGCGCGACGTCGAGCCGGCGCTGCATGCCTCCGGAGTAGGTCTTGGCGAGCCGACCGGCCGCGTCGGTCAGGCCGAGGCGCTCGAGCAGCTCCCCCACCCGCTGATGCCGAGCGGCGCCCGCGAGTCCGTAGAGCTCGGCCTGCATCTCCAGGTTCTCGCGGCCGGTCGCCTCAGGGTCGACGCCCGGCCTCTGGCCGACGACCCCGATGGAGCGCCGGACACGCTCCGCTTCGCGGACCACGTCATGCCCCGCGACGCGGGCCTCGCCGCTGTCGGCCCGCGAGAGTGTGGTCAGGATCTTGACGGTGGTCGACTTGCCGGCGCCGTTCGGGCCGAGCAGCCCGAAGATCGTCCCCGCCTCGACCGTGAAGCCGAGCCCGTCGAGCGCGCGAACGGCACCGTACGTCTTCCGCAAGTCCCATGCTTCGATCGTCTTCACGTAGCCTCCGATGAGGTGTATAGTTTGAGTTTCGAAAAGTTCTAGCACAACGGTTATACGTTTGTCAAAATATTCGCGAGCCGAACTGATCGGTCAGTTCATCGCCGCCGTCCGAGCGTCGCAGACCGCGACCGAACTGCTCGACGCGGCGGTCGCCGACTACATGGGAATCAACGACACCGACTTCCGGTGCCTCGACCTCATCGACCAGGAAGGCCCGATGACGGCCGGTCACCTCGCCGAGCGGGCCCGGCTCAGCCCCGGCGCGATGACCGCCGTGCTCGACCGCCTGGAAGCCAGGGGATTCGCACGTCGTGTCCGCGACACCGAGGACCGCCGCCGGGTGCTCGTCGAGGCGGCGCCGGAGCTGCGACAGCGCGCCGAGGAGCTATACGGGACGCCCGAAGAGGGGGCGGCGGAGCTGTCAATCTACTCCGACGAGCAGCTCGAGTTCCTGATCGGCTTCCTGCGCGGGAGCGTCGCCTACCAGGAAGAGCGCATGCGGCGCCTCGAAGCGCTCAAAGCCCGCGACGCCGACCGCGAATAGCCGAACCCCGTGAGCACTCGCAGGCGTGAGCTACCGCTGCACATCTACCGGTAGTCGGCCCGGTGCAGGACGCCGAGGACCTGCTCCGAGAAACGCTGCTTGCCGCGTGGCGCGGCCCGGGCGGTTCCAGGGACGCGCCTCGGCTGCAGGCCGTCGCTGACGCCGCGGGCGTCCACCTCAGGTCTGAGACCAGGGCGGCCGTTCGTTCCCCTTGGGTCGGAGACCAAGTTCGGCCTCCGCGCCGATGCGCGCGAGAGGACCGTGGCCGATCCTGTCTGCATGAAAAGGACTCGTGTTCCACCAGTGACCCGACCGATCGTGGTCGAGGGTCTGACGAAGCGCTTCGGCACGGTGCAGGCGGTCGCCGACCTGTCGTTCGCCGTTCGCCGGGGCGCCGTTACCGGCTTTCTCGGGCCGAACGGCGCAGGCAAGACGACTGCGCTCAAGCTGATCGTCGGGCTTGCCCGGCCGACCGCCGGCCGTGTACTCATCAGCGGCGTTCCGGTCGGCTCGGCTTCAGCGGACGCCCATCTCCTCGGCGCCTACATAGAGCCCTGCGGTGCCCATCCGGGCCGCTCCGGACGGAATCACCTGCGCTCGCTGGCCGCCCTGGCCGCTCTCCCGCCGAGCCGGGTCGACGAGGTCCTCGGGCTCGTCGAACTCGAGCAGGCCGCCGGCCGCCGGGTCGGAACATATTCGACCGGTATGCGCCGGCGCCTCGGACTCGCGGCAGCCCTTCTCGGGGACCCGCAGATCCTGGTCCTGGACGAGCCCCTGAACGGCCTGGATCCGCAGGGCATCCGCTGGCTGCGCACCTTCCTGCGCGACCGCGCGGCGAGCGGTGGGACCGTCCTGCTCTCGAGCCACATCCTGAGCGAGGCGGCACAGACCGTTGACGACGTCGTGGTGATCCATAAAGGGCGGCTCGTGCGGCAGGAGCCGATCGACGAGCTCGCGCACCTTGGCGGCGGCGGCGTTCGAGTAAGTACCCCGACGCGCGAACGTCTCGCAACGGCCGTGCAGCGCGCGGGCGGGCGGGTCGAGTACCAGCAGGGTGACGGCGGGCTCCTGATCGAGGGCATGGACGTCGCTCAGGTCGGCGAGCTCGCGCACGACGAGCGCGTCGTCCTACACGAGCTGGCACCGGGCGGTAGCTCGCTCGAGGACGTGTTCTTCAAGTTGACGGAGGAGGAGGCAGTATGACCACCCTGCTGAAAGGCGAGCTGATCAAGGCCGTGACCACTCGCACGCTGTTCGGTTACGCGGCGCTCGGCGTGGCGCTGGCGATCGCCAACGTTCTGATCCTCACGCTGTCGAGGGATCAAACCACCGCCGCGGACAAGCAGGAGACCATCGCGGGCCTACCGATGCTGTTCATCCTGTTCGGGATCGTGGGCGCCGCCGGCGAGTACCGCCACCGCACCGCCGCCCCGGCCGCGCTCGCCGCGGGGGGGCGGCGTGGAGTGGTGCTGTTCGCGCGAGCGGGCGCATACGCACTCGCGGGCCTCGTGCTCGGGGCGCTCGCGGCCGCGGTCTCGCTGGCACTCGGGCTCCCGCTCCTGCGTGGCGAGTCGGGTCCGGGCCTCGGCGTCGGCGAGATCGCCCCGGTGGCCACAGGTAGCGTCGTCGGCGCGGCGCTCTGCGCGATCGTGGGCGTCGCCGCCGGCGCACTCGTCCGCAACCAAGTACTGGGCGTCGTCGGCGCGCTGATCCTGATGTTCGTCGCTATGCCCCTGCTCAACGTCGTCGACCAGACCGCCGCGGAGCTCACGCCGTTCGGCGCCGCGGTCGGTCTGGCCGGCGATCCCACCGTCGACGCCCTATCCTGGGGCGGGGCCGGATTGGTGCTGGCAGCTTGGACGGTGTCGCTCCTGCTTGCGGCTATCGTCGTGGAGCGCAACCGCGACCTGGCATGAGCGAGCAGGCGCGATCGCGACTCGACGAGCGCTGGCCCCGCGGTCGGCGCTCCTTCGTGTTCGACGTCGCCCTCGCGCTCGTAGCGACGGCGATCGAGCTCGGGCAGATCATCGGTGCTTCCGGGACGCCGAGTTGGCCCTCGCTCGTGCTCGCGGTTGTCGCCGGGGGCGCGCTTGTCCTGCGTCGCAGGGCCCCGGTTGCCGTGCTCGCGACGATCCTCGCGGCTGGCGTGGTGATCGTGGCGCTCGGCGACGACCCCAGCGGCGCCACGGTGCTGATCGCCCTCTACACCACCGCCGCCCTCTGCGAACTGCGGGTCTCACTCGCGGCGCTCGCGCTGACGGCCGCGACCGTCGCGACACTCTCTGCCCTCACCGTGGACGCGCCCGGGCGGGACACCTCCGCCACGTCCGGTGCGATCATTGCCGCCGGTCTCAGCGTCGGCATCTGGGCGCTCGGCGCCTACGTCCAGACGCGGCGTCGTTACCTGCGCGAGCTCCAGGAGCGCGCGGGCGCCGCCGAACGCGAGCGCGAGCAGCTCGCCCGGATCGCCGTCCACGAGGAACGGGCTTCGATCGCCCGCGAGCTGCACGACATCGTCGCCCACTCGGTCAGCGTGATGCTCGTCGGCGTGCGCGGCGCCCGCGACGTGCTCCGCACTTCACCCAATGCCGCCGAGGAGACGCTCGCCCGGGTCGAGCGGAGCGGTGAGCAAAGCCTGGCCGAGCTGCGGCGTATCCTCGCGCTGCTGCGCGAGTCCGAGCAGGCCGCCGAGTTGCACCCGCAGCCCTCGCTCGCCGAGCTCAACAGCCTCGTCGCGAGCTACCGCGCAGCGGGGTTGCCGGTACGGCTGGAGCTGATCGGCGAGCCGACGCCGCTACCCAGCGGCGTCGAGCTCTCCGTTTACCGCATCGTGCAAGAGGCACTGACGAACACCCTCAAGCACTCCGACCCCACCAACGTCACGGTCACGCTGGCCTTCCGCGATGCCCGACTCGAGCTCGAGGTCGTGGACGACGGCACGCCCACACTCGGCGTCGAAGCGCCCGGGCAGGGAATCATCGGCATGCGCGAACGCGTCGCGCTGCTCGGAGGGCAGCTCGAGACGGGCCGGCGAGCGGGAGGCGGCTTCCGTGTAGCCGCGCAGCTGCCGGTTGGGGGTGACGCGTGAGCATCCGGCTGCTGATCGTCGACGATCAGGAGCTCGTCCGCACCGGCTTTCGCCTCTTCCTGGAGACGCAAGACGACCTCGAGGTCGTCGGCGAGGCGGGCGACGGCCAGGAGGCGATCGAGCGCGCGACGGAGTTGGGACCCGACGTGGTCCTGATGGACATCCGCATGCCCGGCATGGGCGGCGTCGAGGCCACGGCACGGCTGACCGCAGCCGGGATCGAGCCGCCGCCCCGGGTGCTCGTGTTGACGACCTTCGACCTCGACGAATACGTCTTCGGCGCACTGCGCGCCGGCGCCGCCGGCTTCCTGCTCAAGGACGCGCCGCGCGAGCGCCTGCTCGAGGCGATCCGCGTCGTCCACGCCGGCGAGGCGCTGCTCTCACCCTCGATCACGCGCCGGCTGATCGAGGATTTCGCCACCCGCACCGACCCGCTCGAGCCGCCGACTGCCGTGCTCGAGCAGCTCACGCCGCGCGAGCAGGAGGTGCTCGTTCTCGTCGCGCGCGGCCTCTCGAACGGCGAGATCGCGCAGCGACTCGTCGTCACGGAGGCGACCGTCAAGAGCCACGTCGGCAGCATCCTCATGAAGCTCGACCTACGCGACCGGGTACAGGCCGTCGTCTTCGCCTACGAGCACGGCATCGTCGCCGCGGGCGAGCCGGGGTAGGTCAGAGCGCGTCTTCCGCTGCTCCCCAGGGGTTGGGCGCGTGTGCGTGTCGCGTATCCACCGCGCGCGGCGAAGATCCGACTGCAGAAGCCGCCGGTAGGCGTGTGGATCGCAACGGACACTGTGCGGGCTCTCCTCCGGGAAGCGTCGGCGGGTGCGCCGTTCTGCGCGCTCGGTCGCGCGGCGCATCTGCCCCTGCGGAGGGAGGCGCAGCCGCCCGCCCAGCACGGAGGCGATCCATCGCCCCTGAGCCTCCACCACGGGAAGCAGCCCTCCCGGCGCGTCGACGAAGCCGGCGAAGTACAGCCCGGCCACGTCGGTCGCAGCGATCCGCCGGTACAGCGGTAGGTCGCGGCCGCCGACCGACAGCAGCGACGAGGAGAGGAAAGGCAGGCTGATCCGGTAGCCGGTCGCGTAGACGATGTGGTCGACCTGCTCCTCGGACCCGTCGACGAAGCGCACTCGTTCGCCGACCAGCCGATCGATCCCTGGCTTGACGACGACCACGCCCCGGCGTATCGCGGGGAGAAGGTCGGAGGAGACGATGGGGATCCCTTCGAGGAGCCGGTTGGAGCCCCCTGGCCATGACGCCGGGGCCGGTCCGAGCGCGCGCGCGACACGCCGGCCGTAGATGCGGTTCAACAGCCGCCAGGGCAGCCGGTTGAGCGGTGCGACATCGGCGGCGTCGTACGGGCCCCGTCCGATCCACCGCGGGATCACGTGTGCACCGCTGCGCACGGACATCAGGGTCCGGCTCGCGCGCGCCGAGACCTCGACTGCGATCTCGGCGGCCGACTGTCCGGCACCTGCGACCAGCACGCGGCGGCCGGCGAACGGGTCTGGAACCCGGTAGTCGTGCGAGTGGCTCATCGTCCCCTCGAAGCGGCCCGGGTAGCTCGGCAGCTTCGGGCACCAGAACAGGCCGATCGCCACGACGACGGCCCGGTAGCTGCGCCTCGACCCGTCAGCGAGCCTGATCGTCCAACTGCCGTCCTCGCTGGGCTCGATCCGCTCGACGGTCGCGCCGAACCGGATCAGCGGGCGCAGGTCGAACTCCGCCGCGTAGGCGGAGAGGTAGGCGGCCATCTGGCTGTGATGGGGAAAGTCGCCGTACGACGGGGGAATCGGGAAGCTCGGATACTGCATGCGCGAACGCGAGACGTTCGTCCGCAGGGAGGCGTACGCCCCCGAGAGCCCGTTGTCGTTCCCGTACCGCCAGAGTCCCCCGACATCGGACCCCCGCTCGAAACACAGGGCGGCGACGCCCTCCTCGCGCAGCGCCTTCAAGACGGCAAGCCCGGACGAGCCCGCCCCGATCACCGCTACCTCCGCCGCCGACGACTCAACCGCTGCCAACCGGGCTTCCATACCTATCGGTATGGTACTCCGTACACCGGGGTATGGTCAAGTCAGGGTCCGGAAGAGAGAGAGCCGCTGCCCTCTGCGTCCGCGGTAACGTCTTCGGGGGTCATGCGACTACTCGTCCTGGGCGGCACGGCGTGGCTGGGCCGATGCGTTGCGGACACAGCGGTGCGATCGGGGCACGAGGTCACCTGTCTGGCCCGCGGCTCGTCGGGCGACACGCCCCGAGATGCCGAGTTCATCCGCGCCGACAGAACCGAGCCCGGCGCCTACGAACAGGTCGCCGACAAGCGGTGGGACGCCGTCGTCGACGTCACTCGCCAGCCCGGGCAGGCCAAGGGCGCCGTGGCAGCCCTCGCCGGACGCACCAATCTCTTCGTATTCGTGTCTTCCGGGAACGTCTACGCCGACCACAGCGAGGTCGGCCAGGACGAGAGCGGCGCGTTACTGGAAGCGCTGGAGGGCGACGTCATGGAAAGCATGGAGGTCTACGGCCAGGCGAAGGTCGCGTGCGAGCGACACGTCATGCGCGCGTTCGGGCCGGACCGAGCGTTGATCCTGCGCGTCGGACTCATCGGCGGCCCGGATGACGTCTTCGACCGCAGCGGCTACTGGCCTCTGAGGTTCGCCCGACCTGCCTCCGAGGACGGCTCGGTGCTCGTTCCCGATGCGCCGGACCTCTCGGCTCAGGTGATCGACGTCCGCGATCTTGCGGCGTCGATCGTCGACATGGGTGCTCGCTGCGTAACCGGCACCTTCAACGCCACCGGCGAGACGATGTCGTTCCCGCAGCACCTGCAGATCGCGAGAGTGGCCGCCGGACACACGGGCCCCGTGGTGCGAGCCGACCCACAATGGCTGCTGTCCCACGGCGTACAAGCGTGGATGGGTGAGCGTTCGCTGCCCCTGTGGCTCGACGACCCCGACTGGTTCGGCTTCAACGCCAGGGACAGCACCAAGGCGCGCCGCGCCGGGTTGACCACGCGCCCGCTGAATGAGACTCTCGCAGACACCCTCGCCTGGGAGCTGACCAGAGACCGCAGTCGCACCCGTCGCGCAGGGCTCTCGGACGACGACGAGCGGGAGCTGCTTGCCGCCCTCTCGCGCACCTGAGTCGTCTGCCGCTCGCGCGGTGGGGCTACGCCGGGTTTCCAGAAGTCCTTTCGCGCGCGGAGACCGGCTCACGCAGGCGTCTTCGTGGTCTTCGCGCTGGTCGCGCAGACACTCGCCGCTGTCCTGTTCCCAGCAGGTTTCTCCCACCCAAACCGGCTGCCTGTGGTCGTCCACGCGAGTGCGGTCGCCCTCACGGCCGGGGTCCTTGCGCTGGGAATCGGACTTCTGACCGCGTAGCTGTCCCGATGCGGCGGCATATCAGAGAGGCTTGCTTCGGGGCGCCGCTTCGTCGGCGCCCGCCTGCCACTCCCGTTCGAGCTCCCGCAGCATCCGCGGGTACACGAGCAGGCGCCGGAACGGCGTGATCGCAGCCATGTAACCGGTTCCGAGTAGTCCGTGCGGCTTCACCAGGACCGCCATCTGGCCGCGGTAGCCGCCCGTGCCGTCATCGACCCAGCCGAGGTGCAAGACTCCGTGGACGGTCCGGTTGACGATCTCGGCCGCCCACTCGTCGTCGGTCAGGTACAGCGAAGCGAACGGGCGCGCGTCCGGGCCGGACGGACGGTCGCGCAGATCCGCCGGCAAGCGGCTGCGGAGCGTCGGCCGTTCAGCCTGGCCGTCGTCCGCCGCGTCCCAGCCGAGCAGCGCTCCGACCTTCCACCGGATCGCGAAGAGAGTAGGAACGACGGCGGAGGCACGCGACGGGTTGAACGAGACCATCACCTGCACCAGCCGGTGGAAGTCGCTCGAGCCGCCCGAAGTCGGCAGCGCCCAGACGTCCTCGAGCCGGAAGTCGCGGGTGAGCGCGTGGATTCGCCACGGGCGGCAAGTGTGCGCGCTGTCAGCGAGCCTGGTTCGCAGAGGTCGGGGCTTCGCCGATGAAGGCCCGGTGTAGAGACCCCGTCCGGCACCGACGCAGTAGACCCCGACCCACCGACGGCCGGTGTGGAGGCGAATGAGGTCTACGATCCGCCGGGCGCGCTCCTCCGGCGGGTCGGCGCCGCTTGCCTCGCGCCGAACGGCTGCGAGCAGAGTGCGATCGGCACTGGTCACCTCGTCGGCGAGGTGAGGGCCGCGAGCGTGTCGTCGAGGAAGGCGCGCCGGGCGGCCTGGGTGCGCGGTAGGGCCTCTGGCGTGGCGTGGACCAGCTGGGCATATCCGAGGTAGATGGTGAGGGCGAGCAGGGCGCGTCGGCCTGCCTCCGCGCGCGAGAAGCCGAGCCGCTCGAAGAGTCGGGCCGCGAAGTCGAGGCGACGGCGCGTGACGCGCTCGAGCACGGGCCGGACGGTCGGGTGATCCGCCGTTGCGAGCAGTGCGAGCTCGATCCGGTCGCGCTCGGCCAACTCGGACACACGCTTCGTGAGGAGGCGAAGCTGCTGGAGCGGATCGCCGGAGGCGGCCCCGATCTCTGTGATCACGGCGCCGGTGTGCGATTCCTCCCATTCCGCAAGCGCTGCCTCGACGAGCGCCTCGCGGTTCGGGAAGTGCCAGTAGAAGCTGCCCTTGGTCACGCCGAGCTGCTCGGCGAGCGGTACGACCGCCACGGCCGCGAGGCCTCCGTCGGCGATCGCCTCGAGCGCCGCCCCAACCCAGGCAGCCCGCGTCAGTCGTTTACGAGTCTGCGCGGCCACCTTGACCATACTCTAGTGTATGGACTACCATACTAGTGGGTATGGAAAGATCGAGCGGGGCCGGCGAGTGTGCGCGGGTGGTGTTAGAGGCATTCCGCGCGGTGGAGGAACGCGACGAGCGAAGGTTGCTCGAGCTCTACCACCCCGAGGTCGAGTTCCACTGGCCACCATCCTTGCCGTACGGCGGATCGGTTCGCGCCGAGAGCGGAACCCCGGGGCAGGACTGGTTGGCGGTGTGGGACCGGCTGCAGCCGAGCGACGCTGAACGGCGGATGGATCCAAGGGTGGTGGCCGCCACCGGGAACGAGGTGGTCGTGCTCTGGCGGCAAAGGGGCTTCAGCCCAAGCGGCAAACGCTTCGACGGCGAGGTGCTAGGTCTCTACGGTGTCCGCAACGGCAAGCTCTCGCGCGCGCAGATGTTCTGCTTCGACGCCGCCGCCGTGTTGCGTTTTCTGGACGACGCCCGAGCGAACCAGGAACGGCAAGTCCGGTGACCGCGGTACTCGTCACACGGCGGCGAGCCGGACCATAGCCGCCCGACGGCGATGCGTCGATAGTCGAAACTAGCCGTCGTGCACATCCACGCATCGCATGCAAGCGCCGGCTGACCTCAACGGAGGCGCCCCCGCTGATCGGGGCGGCCAGAGGCATCGAGTTGTCGTTGTCGGCGGTGGTTTCGGCGGGTTGCAGGCCGTCCGAAAGCTCCGGCGAGCTCCTGTCGAGCTGACGCTCGTCGACCGGCGCAACTTCCATCTCTTCCAGCCGCTCACCTACCAGGTCGCCACCGGTGCCCTCTCGCCGGGCGAGATCGCCTATCCCCTGCGAGCGGTTTTCAAGCGCAATCGCAACGTGCGTGTGCTCCTGGCCGAGGTCGGAGACTTCGACCTCCGCGCGCGCGAGCTGCACCTCCGCCCGGTCGTAGGTGTCCCGGCGCCCGCGACGATCCCGTACGACACGCTCATCGTCGCCGGCGGCTCGCGTTACTCGTACTTCGGCCACGACGAGTGGAGCGAGTACGCGGTCGAGGTGAAATCCCTCGAGAGCGCCCTGACGGCGCGCAGCCGGCTCCTCGCCGCGTTCGAGGCGGCCGAGATGGAGCCCGACCCGCAGCTGAAGGCGCACTGGCTCACGTTCGTGGTCGTCGGAGCCGGGCCGACCGGGGTCGAGATGGCCGGCCAGATCGCCGAGCTCGCACGCGACACGCTACACGGGGACTTTCGTGCGATCGACCCGCGGACCGGCCGGATCCTGCTGGTCGAGGCAGCCGATCGCGTGCTCACCACCTTCCCGCCCTCGCTCTCGGCGAAGGCCGAGCGATCGCTCAGGAAGCTCGGCGTGACGGTGCTCACGGACCGGACGGTGATCGGAGTCGACGGAGAAGGCGTGACGATCGAGGATGGAAGCGACAATTCGGAGCGCATTCTCTCCCGCACGGTGATCTGGGCGGCCGGGGTGGCCGCCTCCGAACTCGGCTCGAGGCTGGGCGAGCTGACCGGAGCCGAGTGCGACCGGGCAGGCAGAGTTGCAGTCGAGCGGGATCTCACCCTCCCAGGGCATCCCGAGGTCTTCGTGCTCGGGGACATGGTCCGGGTGCGCGGGGCGGACGGCGCGCCGGTCGTTCTCCCCGGGGTCGCGCCGGTCGCGATGCAGCAGGGCCGCTGGGCGGCGAAGGTCGTGCGCGAGCGGCTGCGCGGACGCTCGACACCTCCCTTCCGCTACCGGGACAAAGGGAACCTCGCGACCATCGGCCGGGCGTCCGCGGTCGCGGACATCAAGGGACTCAGGCTGAGCGGCTTCGTCGCCTGGGTCACCTGGCTCGTCGTCCATCTCTTCTACCTGATCGGGTTCCAGAACCGACTCCTCGTGATGATCCGCTGGGCCTTCAGCTTCCTCACCCGCGGTCGCGGCGCGCGACTGATCACCGCGGCCGAACCCTCGGATCGGCACAACTAGAGCGCTGCCCGCTTCACGCCGGCGAGGGCGGGTGGCGCCCCGAAATCGGACTTGCGCTCGGCCATCTATACTCGGTATAGTACCGGGTATGTTCAAGACCTGGAGCCGTTCATGAGCGTTCCCCACGCCCTGCTTGCCCTCCTGAGCGAGGGGCCGAAGTACGGTCTACGGTTGCAGAGCGAGTTCGAGTCCCGGACGGGTCAGGTCTGGCCGCTCAACGTCGGGCAGGTGTACACGACCCTGCAGCGCCTCGAGCGCGACGGACTCGTCGAGACCGACGACGGGGAAGGCGAGCGCTCGCGGAAGCGGTACCGGATCACGGCCGCCGGGTCCAGCGAGCTCGCCGAGTGGCTTCGCACCCCGCCCGAACTCGTCCCTCCCCCACGCGACGAGCTCGTGATCAAGGTGCTCGTCGCCCTGCAGGTGCCCGGGATCGACGTTCACGAGATCCTGCAGGTGCACCGCCGGCACGTGATCGAGATCATGCAGCGCTACACCCAGGTGAAGGCGGCCGCTGCCGAGGACGACGTGCCGCTCGCGCTCGTCGCCGATGCGGAGCTCTTCCGCCTCGAGGCGACCGTGCGCTGGCTCGACGCAGCCGACGTCCGCCTCAAGCAGCGGCCCCCGTCTCTAACCGCCTCGCCGGCAGCCGCTCCTGTCGAAGAACCGACTCGCACGATGGAGGTCTCGCAATGACGTGCGCACTCGAACTGCGCCAGGTATCGAAGATCTACGGCTCGGGGCCGAGCGAAGTGCACGCGCTCCGCGGAGTCGACCTCGCGGTCGAGCGCGGCGAGCTCGTCGCCGTGATGGGCCCGAGCGGTTCCGGCAAGAGCACGCTCCTGACGATCGCCGGCAGCCTCGAGCAGGCGACCAGCGGCCAGGTGCTCGTCGACGGGATCGACCTCGCGACGGTCTCCCGCTCGGAACAGGCGACGATCCGGCGTCGCTCGATCGGCTACGTCTTCCAGGACTTCAACCTGCTCCCGGGGCTGACCGCGCTCGAGAACGTCACGCTGCCGCTCGAGCTCGACGGCGTACGCGCGAAGGCCGCGCGCGCGAGCGGGCTCGAGGCTCTCGAAGAGCTGGACGTCACCGAGCACGCCGACCGCTATCCGGACGAGCTCTCCGGCGGCGAGCGCCAGCGGGTCGCGATCGCACGCGCGATCGTCGGCGAGCGCAGTCTGCTGCTCGCGGACGAGCCGACCGGCGCCCTCGACTCGGTCAACGGCGAGGCGGTCATGCGGCTGCTGCGGGCGGCCACGCAGCGGGACGTCGCCGGTGTCGTCGTCACCCACGAGGCGCAGCTGGCCGCCTGGGCGGATCGGGTCGTCTTCCTCCGCGACGGCCACATCGTCGACCAGACCCTTGCCCCCCCGGGCCCCGAATCGCTGCTCGCGACGAGCGATCGGCGATGAGCGCGGTCACGCACTCATCTCCGCCGGCAGCGCCGAGAAGCGGCGGCATCGCGGCGCGGCGCGCGTTGATCCGCTGGGCCCGGCGCATGTTCCGGCGCGAGTGGCGGCAGCAGGGCCTCGTCCTGACGCTGCTCACCGTCGCGGTCGCGGCTGCGATCACCAGCATCACGATCGTCTACAACACCGCTCCCGCAGACAACGCCCAGCACGGCTCGGCCAGCTACATCTTCAGGTACGACGGCACGAACCCAAAGCTCGAGGCCGAGCTTGCCGCCGCCCGGAGATACTTCGGGACGATCGAGGTCATCCGACATCGCTCGGTGCCCATCCCGGGTAGCGTGGAGAGCCTCGACTTCCGCGCACAGGACCCGAATGGTGTCTTCGGGAGTGAGCTGCTTGCAGTCCGTCTGGGTCGCTATCCGCACGGGCCGCGAGAAGTCGCCGTCACCGACGGGGTCGCGAAGCTCCTCCGGCTCCAGCTCGGGTCGACGCTGGCGCTGGACGGCCATCGCCGGACCGTGGTCGGGATCGTCGAGAACCCGCGCAAGCTGAGCGACGAGTTCGCTCTCGTCTCTCCCTCGTCGGCCGGGAGGTCCGACTCCGTCACGGCTCTGGTCGACACCAGCAGCGCCTCGAACGACTCCTTCCTGAACACTCTGCCGTCCGACCCAGGCGACATCGGGCCGTCTGCGTTGATGGGGACCGAGAGTCAGGCGAAGAATCAGCAGGCCGAGACGCTGGCGATGTTCTCGGTCGCCACCGTCTTCCTGCTTCTCGCCACGCTGGTCGCCGCGGCGGGCTTCGCCGTCGTCGCGCAGCGCCGGCTCCGGCAGCTCGCCATGCTCGCGGCCGTCGGAGCTACGCAGAAGCAGCTGCGTCTCGTGCTGCTCACCAACGGCGCCCTCGTCGGGATGATCGCCGCGCTCACCGGGACTGCCGTCGGCCTCGGCCTCTGGCTGCTGTTCGCCCCGACCCTGGAGTCCGCGGTCGACCATCGCTTCGACAGGCTCGGTCTTCCCTGGCCGTATCTCGGGCTGGCTTTCATCCTCGCGATCCTCGGGGCAACGGCTGCCGCCTGGTGGCCCGCCCGCGCGGTCGCCCGGCTCCCGGTCATGCTCGCACTCTCTGGGCGGCCTCCCAAGCCGCGGCCGGCCCGCCACGCGGCGATCGCCGCCGCTGCCCTGATCACGGTCGGCATCGCCTCGCTCGCGCTGTCCGGCCGAGACAAGCCCGTGCTCATCGTCGTCGGGATCGCGGCGACGATCCTCGGCTCCCTTCTGCTGGGTCCCGCGGCAATCCGCATCTTCGCCAGGGTCGCCGGACGACTTTCCATCGCGCCGCGACTTGCGCTGAGGGACCTCGTTCGGTACCAGGCGCGCTCGGGGGCGGCATTGGCGGCGGTCGCCCTCGCGCTCGGAATCGCGGCAACGGTGGTCGTCGTCTCCTCGGCGGAGGCGGCCAAGAGGAACGCGGAGCCGGCCAACCTCTCGGATCGACAGATCCGGATCTACCTCGGTCGGCCGAAGACGCGGGAGCGCATCCCTGTGCAGACGGTACAGGAGATCAACCGGTTGTCCGCCAGCGTCCAACGGATCGCCGACGGACTCGGGGATACGTGGCGAGTTCCGCTCGACAAGGTCGTCGAACCGGGCGCGCACCGATTCTTCGACCCGTGGGCCGGCTACAGAGTCCTGCCGACTGCTGAGCTCTCGAAGAGATCGGGACGGAACTACCGCCCGGCGGCGGAGCTCTTCGTCGCCACCCCGGTGGTACTCCGCTACCTCGGAGTCGATCCGGCGACGATCAAGCCGGGCACGGACTTCCTCGCCGCCCCCGGCGCTCCCATCGACAAGCTCGTCATCTTCACGGACCGAAAGGACTTCGCAGTCACCCACGTGCAGCGGATCGACTTCCGTGGGCCCTACGCGCGGTTCGTCGCCTTCATTACCCCCAATGCTCTGCGCCGCTACGGCTGGACGCAGATCCCGGGCGGCTGGCTGCTCGAGTCGAGCCGACCCCTGACGAGCGACCAGATCGCGAACGCCCGCGAGCTCGCCGCCGATGCCGGCCTCACGATCGAGACGCGACGAGGCAAGACCTCCTTCGCCAAGACGATGGGCATTGCGACCGGCGCAGGTGCCCTCCTGGCGCTCGGCATCCTCGCGATGACGGTCGGACTGATCCGCAGCGAGAGCGCCGGTGACCTCCGGACGCTGACCGCGACCGGAGCCACCTCGCGCATCCGGCGCACGCTGACGGCCACAACCGCAGGGTCGCTCGCGTTTCTCGGTGCTCTCCTGGGTGTCGCCGGCGCTTACGTAGCTCTCCTGGCCATGTACTCCGACGACCTCGGCTACCTGAGCTCGGTGCCCGTCCAATACCTCGCGCTCGCGGTCTTCGGCGTGCCGCTCGCGGCTGTGTGCGCGGGGTGGCTGATCGCCGGCCGTGAGCCGCCCGCCATCGCACGGACGGTGATCGAGTGAACGCCCGCATGCGAAGGGCGATTGCGATCGTGGCTGCGGTGTGTGCGATCGCGTCGGCGACGCTCGTGCTCGCGGCTTGCGGCGGCAGCAGCGATCGTGCGCGCGCGACCGCGAAGGCCGCCGCCACGACCCCGCCCGGCGAGCGGAAATGGACGAAGGTCTCCCCTGGGGGCGACTGCATGTGTGCCGACGGCAGCGAGTTCGCCTTCTTCGAGCGCCGGGCCGACCCGACCAAGGTCGTGTTGTTCCTCGACGGCGGCGGGGTCTGTTACGACGCCGAGACCTGCGCGTTCACCGGCCTCGGCACCGGCGGGGAGGCGTCTTACGACTGGAGCACCTACGGCGAGGATCCGTCGCAGGAGGGCGGGATCTTCGACTTCGCCCGCGCCGGCAACCCGTTTCGCGACTACAGCTTCATCTATGTGCCCTCTTGCACCGGTGACTCGCACCTCGGCGACCGCACCCACAAGTACTCGCCCACCCTGACCGTCGAGCACAAGGGCTTCGTCAACGGCTCGGCCGCGCTGAGGCACCTCGCCGAGCACTACCCCCGAGCAGCCCAGGTCGTCGTCGTCGGCAAGACCGTCGGGTCGATCGCCGCTCCCGTCTACGGCGGCCTGGTCGCCGACCTTCTCCCCGATGCCCAGGTCACGGTGTTCGGCGCGCAATCGGGCGAGATTCCCGCCAACCCCGACCTCAGCGCCAGATTGCTCGGTCAGTTGTGGGGCGCGCACGACACCATGCCCGACTGGGAGGTCAACCAGGGCTTGACAGCCCGTGACTGGAGTCTGCCGCGTTTCTGGGTCCAGGCCGGCCTCCACGACCCCGACCTCGTGCTGGCCCGCTTCGACTACGCCTACGACTCGGAAGCCGAAGACGGGGCGGAGTCCCTAGGCCTGGACCCGAGCAAGTTCCTCGCGGTGATCGACGCCAACGAGGCGGCGATCGAGCAGGCCGGGGTGGTCCTGCACAGCTACACCGCACCCGGCCACCACCACGGGATCCTCGAATGGCCGGCGTTCTACAAGGTCGAGGTCAACGGCGAGAAGCTCGTCGACTGGGTCAGGAGCCTGATCGCGGGCAAGCCGGTCGACGACGTGCACTGCGAGAAATGCGACTGAAGGGCCGAAGCTCCTTGCTGCGCGTGACCGTCGTCGTGGCCGCCCTCTGCACGATCGCGGCCGCGGCAGCCCTGGTCGTCACCCTCGCGACCCGGGACGACCACCGGTACAAGGCCGAGATCCGGCGGACCGCCTACGGGATCCCGCACATCCGCGCGAGCGACTACGGCAGCCTCGGCTACGGGTACGGATACGCCTTCGCCCAGGACAACCTCTGCGTGATGGCCGACCGCGTGGTGACGCTCCGCGGCGAGCGCTCCAGGTATTTCGGCGCAACGGCCGATGCCAAGGACCCGTTCGCCGACGAAGAGCACCCGCCGAGTAACGTCGACAGCGACGTCTACTACGCCGGCATGCGGCAATCGGGCGTCGTGCAGCGCCTGTTCGCGCGGCCGGCGCCACTCGGCCCGACCACGGAGCTACGACGGCTGGTCGACGGGTACGTCGCGGGCTACAACCGCTACCTGCGCGACACAGGAGTCGGGCGGCTGCCGGATAGGACCTGTCGAGGCAAGGCCTGGGTCGGCCCGATCACGGCGCTCGACGTCTGGAGCGGCGTCTACGACCTGCACACCGTCAACGGGGTGAGATCGCTCCTGGACGAGATCGTCCGCGCACGCCCGCCGACGGCAGGTTCACAGGGCGAGCCCGACACGCCGGCGTCCTCCGCTCCGGCTCGAGAGCAGCCCGGCCCGACGGGCAGCAACGGGTGGGCGCTCGGGCGTGACGCAACGCGTGCCCGCGACGGGATGCTGCTCGCGAACCCGCACTTCCCGTGGGCCGGCTACGCCCGCTTCTACCAGGTCCAGCTGACGATTCCCCGTGTGCTGGACGTCGCAGGGGCCAGCGTCTCGGGGACCCCCGTCGTCGAGATCGGCCACACGCAGGGCGTCGCCTGGACGCACACGACGTCGACGGCCCGGCGATTCACGATCTTCCAGCTCCGCCTCGTTCCCGGCGATCCGAGGAGCTACGTGGTCGACGGCCGGCCCGAGCAGATGAGCCGCCAGACCGTGAAGGTCACCGTTCGCGGGGCCGACGGCAAGCTCTCGACCGTCGAGCGGACCCTGTACGGGTCGCGGTTCGGGCCGGTGCTGGCGATCGGCTGGACCGGCACGAGCGCGTTTGCTGTTCGCGACGCCAACGCCGTGAACCTGCGCTCGATGAACGAGTGGCTGGAGATGGGCAAGGCGCAGAACGTCGCTCAGCTTCGGCGCGTGCAGGACACCTACCAGGGCATCCCGTGGACCAACACCCTCGCCGTCGACACCGGCGGGACCGCGTACTTCGCCGACGCCTCGGTCGTCCCGCACGTCACCGATGCGCAGGCGCGACGATGCATCAACAGCGAGGAGGGCAGGGCGCGCTATCCGGAGACCTTCGTTCTAGACGGCTCCAGGTCCGCGTGCGACTGGGGCAGCGATCCTGGCACCGTGCAGCGCGGCATCTTCGCACCCAGCCGCGTCCCACGGCTGAACCGCACCGACTACGTCGCCAACTCGAACAACGGTCCACGGCTCACCAACCCTGCTTCTCCGCTCACCGGCTACCCCGCCGTCTTCGGCGAGGACGTCGCCGAGCAGGAGCTGCGCACCCGCGTCGGGCTGGACATGATCGCCCGGCGCCTGGCGGGCACCGACGGTCTCGGCCGGGCCGGTTTCACCCTGCCCACGCTGCAGGCCCTGATGCTCGGCAACCGCAACTACGGCGCCGACCTCGCCCGCGCCGACGTGGTTGCGATGTGCCGTGCTCACCCGGTCCTGACTGCCGCCGACGGCAGGAAGGTCGATGTGCGGGCGGTCTGCAATCTCCTGGCGGGCTGGAACGGCCGAGGCGACGCCGGCAGCCGCGCCGAGCAGGTCTGGGAGACGTTCTTCCACCCGGAGCCGACCTGGTGGCGCGTACCGTTCGACCCCGCCCGGCCGCTCACGACCCCGCGGGGGATCGACGGCGACAACCCGGATGTCCGGCGGACGTTCGCCGACACGGTGCAGTTCCTCCGGGCCCGGACGGTGCGCATTCCTCGCTGGGCCGGCATCAGCCTCCCGGGCTGCCCGGGCGAGCGGGGCTGTTTCAACGTGATCGATGCGAACGACTCGACCGGCACGCTGATCAGCGCGCCGCCGCCGCAGGGGACACCAGCTCCGGAGGGAATCGGGGCCCCGCCCCGGCTGCCGCCGCCGATTCGGCGCCGCACCGTCGGGCCGCCCTCCATCTTCGGCTCGAGCTTCATCATGGCCGTCGAGCTGACTCCCCACGGCCCTGTCGCGCGAACGCTCCTCACCTACTCGGAGTCCGCCAACCCGGCCTCAGCCCACCACACCGACCAGACGAAGCTCTTCGCCCGCAAGCGCTGGGTGACAGAGCGATTCTCCGAGGCCGAGATCGAGGCGGATCCGGAGCTGCATACGACGACGCTGCAGTCGTGATCGCGCTGCCCGCGCGACACCGCGCGCTGCTCCTGGATCTCGGGGTGGCCGTGGGGCTGGCGGTCGCGATCGTCGTGCTGATCAGTGCGCGGCAGGAGTCGGGAGCAAAGGATCCGGATGCGCTCGCCTACACGCTCGGTGTCGCCGTCGCCGCCTCGTCGGTCGCGCGGCGGCGCTGGCCGCTTCCGGTCTTCAACGTTTCGGTGCTGCTCCTGATCGCGTACCACGCGCTCGACTATCCCGCCGTCGGGCTGGCCCTTCCGCTCTCCGCGGCGCTGTACGCCGCGGCTGGAGCCGGTCATGTCCGGGCAGTCGTCGCCGTCTTCGTCGGGCTCGAGCTCTGGGCGCTCGGATGGCGAGCCGTCGGGGAGCATCAGTCGCTCGTCGAGGCGGTGGGAGCGCAGACGCTCTTCGAGACCTCCTTCGTCGCGGCGGTGCTGTTGCTGGCCGAGGCGGTGAGCAGCCGGCGGGCATGGAGGGCGGGAGTCGCCGAACGGCTGCGGATGATGGACGTCGCGCGCGAGCGAGAGGCCGACCGCCGAGTCGAGCAGGAACGGCTGCGGATCGCCCGAGAGATGCACGACGTCCTCGCCCACACGATCGCCGTGATCGGTGTCCAGGCCGACGTCGCGCAGGAGGCCCTCGCCGACGCACCCGAGGAGGCGGAAGCTTCGCTGCGCACGATCCGAGCGAAGAGTCGCGAGGCGATGACCGAGGTTCGCGCAACCCTGGGCGTCCTCCGAGAGGCGCGCGGCGAGGCCTCGCCGGCGCCGACGCCGGGCCTCTCGCAGCTGCCCGAGCTCGTCGGCGTGGCGGCCGGCGCAGAGCTGCGCGTCGAGCCGAGGGTAGTCGGGGCCGTCCGCCCCCTGCCGTCCGTCGTCGACCTCACGGCGTCCCGGATCGTGCACGAGTCGCTGACTAACGTGCTCCGCCACGCGCGTGCAAGGGTGGCAAAGGTGTCGATCGGCTACCGGCCGGACGGGATCAGCCTCGAGATCGAGGATGACGGGGCGATCGCCCCGAACGGCTTCGCCTCGCTGCGGGACGGACACGGACTGGCCGGGATGCGCGAGCGCGTCGCGTCTCTGCTCGGCCGCTTCGAGGCCGGTCCGGCGAACGGCGCAGGCTTCCGGGTTCGGGCCTGGCTGCCGACGGAGCGCGTTCCGTCATGACCATCCGCGTCTTGCTCGCGGACGACCAGTCCCTGGTGCGCTCGGGGTTTCGCGCGCTGCTCGAGCGCTCGAAGGAGTTCGAGGTCGTCGCCGAAACGGGCGACGGCGCCGAGGCGGTCGAGGTCGCACGGGCCGAGCGGCCGGACATCGTGCTGATGGACATCCGCATGCCTCGGATGGATGGGCTGGAGGCGACCCGGCGCCTCGCCTCCGATCCCGGCCTCGAGGCGACTCGCGTGGTCATGTTGACGACGTTCGAGCTGGACGAGTACGTCTTCGATGCTCTCCACGCCGGCGCGAGCGGCTTTCTGCTGAAGGACATCGAGCCGGCGGAGTTGCGCGAGGCCGTGCGCGTGGTCGCACAGGGCCACGCACTGCTGTCGCCCAGCATCACGCGCCGACTGATCCGCGAATTCGTCTCGCGGCCGGGCCGCTACCGCCCACGGCCGGACGCACTCGACAGCCTGACCGAACGCGAGCGGGAAGTGATGTCGCTCGTCGCAGAGGGACTGAACAACGCCGAGATCGCAGAGCGGCTGGTGATCAGCCCGGCGACTGCGAAGACGCACGTCGGCCGGGTCATGATGAAGCTTCACGCTCGCGACCGCGCGCAGGTGGTGGTCCTCGCGTACGAGACCGGGCTCATACAACCGTCGCAGTAGGGCAAGCGCCCGACTCGACTCCTGGTCGTAGAGCAAGTTCAGCCCCGGCGCCGACGACATTCGGACGCGCGCGGACGACCATTTCACTCCGCACCCGGACGGGCGAACCGCCGACCAGGTCTACCGCGGCGTCGCCGGCCTCTTCATCGTCGACCACGCACGGAGTAAGGACCTCGACCTCCCGGACCGATACGGCATCGACGACATCCCGGTGATCATCCAGGACAAGCGCTTCCGCGCGGACGGCAGCCTCGACTTCGCCTCACACGGGATTCGGCCGACCGGGCTGCTCGGCGACACGATCCTGCTCAACGGCACTTACGACCCGCACCTGAAGGCCCCGAACCGCCGGATCCGCCTCCGGCTGCTGAACGCATCGAAACGCGCGCGTCTACAACGTCGGTTTCGGCGACAACCGCTCGTTCGACCTGGTCGCGACCGACGCGGGTTTCCTCGACGCTCCGCATCGGCTGACGAGGATCCAGCTCTCGCCGGGCGAGCGAGCCGAGATCGTCGCCACGTTTCGGCCCGGCGAGCGGGGCCGTCCTCCGGAGCTTTCAACACAGGTCAGGTCTGGTAACCCAAGCTGGGGAGGTTCAACTCCTGCCGCCCTCCGTCGAGTCGAAACCCTGCTTCATGGCACGAGCTGGCTGATGCCCAGCATGTTGCCCTCACTGTCTCGGAACCAGGCCGCACGCTCACCACTGCCCTTACTCGGATAGTGCCCCGCGATGTCCGCGATTCCGTTCACTGTCTTCAAGCCAGGTAGGTCGACCTCTTCAAAGCCAACGCCGCGTGCCCGTAGCTCGGTCACGGTTGCGTCGATGTCGTCGACTTCCCAGGCCATCTGCGTGAACGTCCCCGGCGCGGAGCCGGCCGACTCGAACAGTGCGAACTCCCCGCCGGCTGCTCGGTAGAGCAGACCGCCGTCTCGTTCCTCGAGAGGCTCCAAGCCCAGCTTCTCGGAGTAGAAGACCCTGGCTCGCTCGAGGTTCTGGGCAGGGAGTCTGGCAGCTACGCGTGCCTTGTCGAGCATCCCGCTCCTCCTTACTGTTCGCGAACCTGAAACATCGTGTGCCAGCCCGACGATCCAAGGCCACGCACCGTCGACCTGCTGAGAAGCCCAGCTGGCATCGGAGAAGGCGCCGGATACCGTGCTCCTCGGCTGGCTCGGAATGCCGTTCGGCCATTTTTCTTCCCCGACCGGCGGGTCCACGGCGGATGGCCCTAACCGGCGCGGCAGCTCTTCTATGGCACGCCGAATGAGTCGAAGGTGCTGGCCCCATGTACGCCTTCGCGTCGGGTCGAGCATTTCAAGCGCAATGTTTCTAGCTCTCGAGATTCAGCGCCACAGCTTCACGAACGAGGTCTTTCAGTGCATCTTCGTCAATCTCGTCATTTTCTCCCATGTCGATGGCACGCCTGACCTTGCCCTCGAGGCTGGAGTTGAACAGCCCTGAAGGATCGTTCAAAGCAGCACCCTTGAAGAAGGTCAGCTTGACCACGTTCTTGTAGGTCTCACCAGTACAGATACCCCCGTTGTGGGACCAGACCGGTGTTCCGGGGTTCGTGGCTTTCACCCACTTCCACTCCTCGACGACCTCGGGGTCCGCTGCCTTGATGATTCCTCGCACCTTGCTCAGCGTCTTGCCGCGCCAGTCGCCCAGCTCCGTAATCCTCTTGTCTATCAGTTCGGAAGCATTCGTCTTGGTATTTGCCATCTGGATCTCCTCCTTATGCGAAAGACTGGCGACGATGGCGAGGCCGCTCGTCCAGGACGAGTTGCGAGCTGTACCCGATCTCGCCGCGGAGTGATCACGTCTGCTGCGCGGCGCGGACAACGGGGGTCTCGACCTGGAGCCGCGGCAACCAGTCGAGCCAGGGCGGCAGGTACCAGTTCCAGCGCCCGAGCAGATGCATCGTCGCCGGGAGCAGCACCGAGCGGATGATGGTGGCGTCGATCAAGAGGGCGGCGGCGACGCCGAAGCCCATCTGCTGGAACATGACCAGCTCGCCTGCGGCGAAGCCGGCGAAGACCGCGACGATGATCAATGCTGCGCCGGTGATGATCCGTGCCGTCGAGGAGACGCCGAAGGTGACCGCATCGGTCGTGTCGCCGGTCTCGTCGTAGCGCTCGCGTATCCGGCTGAGCAGGAAGACCTGGTAGTCCATCGAGAGCCCGAAGAGGACGGAGAACAGGAACAAGGGCACCCAGGCCTCGATCGTGTCCACGTGGTTGAAACCCAGCAGCCCGGAGGCGAACCCGTCCTGGAAGACGAGGACGAGAAGGCCATAGGCGGCGCCGACCGAGAGCAGGTTCAGGACGACCGCCGTCCCGGCGACGACCACGGAGCGGAACACCACCGTCAGGAAGACGAACGTCAGCCCGAGCACGAACGCGATCACCCACGGCGCAGGTCCGATCACCGAGTCGAAGTAGTCGATGTTCTCCGAAGTCGTGCCCCCGACGAGTACCTCCGCGTCCGTGTTCTCGAATGCCGCCGGCACGGTCGTCGAACGGAGGTGCCGGACGGCGGAGACAGCGGCGTCGCCCGATGGGTCGCCGCGGACGGGCACGGAGAGAATGGCGACCTTGTCGTTCGGCGAGCGCTCGATCCGGCCCAGGCCGAAACGCGGCTCGGACGCGAGCGTCCTGCGCAAACGGGCGAGGTCCTGTGCGACGGCTCGTTCCCCGGCACCGTTGGCGACGACGATCTCGACCGGGTCGGCCGTCGCACCCGGGAAGTAGCGGTTGAGCGCTTCGAAGCCTTGCCGTGCCTCGAAGCGCTCGGGCAGCAGCGTCGGGCCGCTGGTCCCGATGTGCATCCCGAAGATCGGCGACGCACACGCGAGCAGCAGCGCGACCGAGAGACCGGCCGCGAGGACCGGCCGCCGGAGCACCGAGCGGACGATCGCGCCCCAGAAGCGGCCCTCGGGATTGGCCGCCTCCAGCGACCGCCGGCCGAAGAACGGGATTCTCCCCCGGTCGACGCGGTCGCCGAGCACCCCGAGCAGCGCCGGCAGGAGCGTCGCCGACGCCACCACCGAGACGATTCCGACCAGGATCGCGCCCACGGCGAGGCTGCGCATGATCGAGCTGGGCACGATGAACATGCCGAACATCGCGATCACGAACGTCGTGCCGCTAAAGAGCACAGCCCGGTTCGCGGTCTGCGCAGATGCCGAGATCGCGTCGAACTTCACACGGCCTCTGCCTCGCTCTTCGCGGAAGCGCGAGACCACGAACAGCGCGTAGTCGATCCCGAGCGCAAGCCCCATCCCGGTCAGCATGTTGATCGTGAAGATCGAGAGGTTGAAGGCATGCCCCAGCACGGCAACGAATGCGAGCGCGACGATGATCGACGGCAACGCGATCAGCAGCGGCAGCAGCCCGGCGACGACGGTGCCGAAGACGAGCAGGAGCACGATCAGCGCCGCCGGGAGGCCGAATTGGAGCTCACCCGAGCGGAGATCGTCCTCGGAGAGCTTGTTGAAGTCGTTGTTGACCGTGCGCTGGCCGGTGACCGTGACGGCAAATGCGGGGCTCGCGTCGGCCCGCTGCACCGCGCTGACGACGTCGTCGATCCCCGAGCTCGACTCGTCCGGCATTGCGAACTGCACCATCGTCGCGTGCCGATCTTTCGACACGAGCGAAGGGTCGCGCGCACTGAGGTAGGTGCGGACGCTCGCGACGTCTTCCGCTGTACGCACCTTGCCGGCGAGCATGCGGACGAAGGCGCGGTACCGAGGCGCGTCGACCGTGTAACGCGGCGAGTGGACGACCACGATGTCCGTAATCCCGGCGCTGGAGGCAGCCGGGAACGCGGCCTCGCGGACGTCCTTCGCGCGTTGGGACTGTGGATTGTTGGTCGGGTTCCCTTCTGTTGTCAGGGCACCGCCGAGCAGCGCGCCGATCGCGACGAACGCGACCACCATGGCGGCGATCCAGGCGCCGATCGTCCGGCGTGGGTGCCTGGCGCTGGCAAGTACAACTCTCTCGAGCCTCGTGGAATTCATGGCTGCCCCTTCAAGGTTGGTGCCGGCCGGCGTGGTGCACCGGTCGCGATGTGTAATGGAACAGCTGACCGAAGCCGCTGACCTCGACGGTGTCGCCCGACTGTGCGAGAAGGTTCCAGAGCAGCACCTGATTCGAGGTGAGGACTGGTCGGCCGATCGCGGCCTCTAGCGGCGCGATCGCTCCCGCCGCCCGGAACCCGTTCCCCCCGATGAACACGGCCTGCGCATCGTCGTCGACGTGCCGAGAGGTCCACTCGGTCACGGCGGCGGTCTCGACGCGATTGGGATCCGGCGAGACGGCGGCCGACGCCGATGAGACGACGTCGAAGCCTTCGCCCTGGAAATAGGATCGGCCGAGCGCTTTCAGGTCGGCGCGGAACCAGGGTGGGTGAACGAGGGCGATGCGCTCGACGCCGAGAGTGAGCAGAGCGAGCACCGCCGATGCGCCGGCCGCGAAGACGGGAATGCCGATCCGCTGAGAGAGTCTCGAGACGAGAGCCGCCTCGTCGTCGAACCCGATCGCGTATGCCGTGCTCGTCGATGCGTAGGCGATGGCGGGGACGTCGCCCTGCACGAACATGTCGGCCGCCTCGTCGAGCAGGGGCGGAGCAGCCAGAGCGCGCAGTCCGGACGGCGTCGTCGAATTTGCCCCGAGGCCGGGGCCGCCGCCCGTTGCCTCGGCCGACGCACGTGCCACACAGGTCAAGACTCGGGGCGCCATCGCTGGAAACTCCGCCTCCGGTCCGACCGTGGTGTGCGGAGTCAGTACGCCGATTCGAATCATCGAGCCGGGATCACTGCTCACGGTCGCGTTCCGTCCTCGCTCGACAGCGCAACCTGGTAATCGCGCATCTCCTCGATGTCGTGCACGAATGGGCCGACGGCCTCGAAGAAGCGGCGAAACTCCGGGCTCTGGCGAAAGCCCGACATGTGTCCCTCCTCCGAGTCCCACTCGATGCGAACGACGTAATTGCCGGGGTCCTCGCTGCAGCGCGAAACCTCGTAGCGCTCGCAATGTTCGGACGCATCGAGCGCCTCGGCCGCGCGCCGATACGCCTGCTCCAATGCGTCCCCTCTCCCGCCCTGGACGTTGTAGCGGATGTACTCGACAACCATGTCACTGCCTCCTCTCGTACAGGTCAAATACGCCTTCAGTACTCCATGGTCTAGGCGCCTGGCCTCTCGAATGCCGGTGCCGGTGGTCGTGCCCGCAGCAGGAGCGCTCGGGCGAGGGGTTGCGGCAGCCACCAGTTCCAGCGTCCGGCGATGGCCATGATCGAGGGTACGAGCAGGGCGCGGATGACGGTGGCGTCGAAGATGATCCCGGCCGCCAGGCCGATGCCGAATTGCTTGATGTCTGTGCCTGGGCTGGTGGAGAGGACGAAGAATGCGAACATCAAGACCAGGGCCGCGCTCGTCACGAGCTTGCCGGTCCGGGCGAGTCCGAGTGCGACCGATTCCTTGGTCTCCCCCGTCTCGTCGTACGCCTCGCGCATGCGCGAGACCATGAAGACCTCGTAGTCCATCGAGAGGCCGTAGAGGAAGGCGAAGATCATCAGTGGGATCCAGGAGATGATCGCGTCGGTGGGGTGCACGTTCCAGATCGCTTCCGCGCCGTGGCCCTGCTGGAAGATGAAGACGATGATTCCGAAGGCGGCGGCGAGCGAGATCAGATTGAGGATCACGGCCTTGACCGCGAGAAATACAGAACGGAAGGCGCGCATCAGCAGCACGAAGGTCAAGAGGATCACGAAGGCGAGCACGTACGGGAACTTCCCGTAGACGGCGTGGACGAAGTCGCGGTCCTCAGGGGCGACGCCGCCGAGCGTCAGCCGGACGTTTCCGCCGATCTGGCTCTCGAGTGCCGGCAGCACGTCGTGCTGCAGGTTCGAGATCGTGTGCCGGACGCTCCTTGCCGCTCCGTCCTCCGACGGGATCGCCTCCACCAGGGCGGTGTCGGGCTTGCGCCAGGAGGCCGGCGCCGAGGCGCCTGCGATGCCGGGCGTCGACTCGAGACGTGAGACCACCTCGCGCAGGGCCTGGGGACCCGGGTCGTGTTCGACCAGGACGACGAAGGGTTTGACCACGCCCGGAGAGATGCCCGATTGGGTGAGCTCGTTCAGCCCGATCACTGCGTCCGCGGTCTTGGCGCCGGCCAGATCCTTCGCCTGTGCTTCTGCCGGGTTCAGTTTCGACGCGGGGATGAGCAGCAACGCGACGATCACGAGCCCGGCGGCGCCGATCGCGATCGGCCGGCGCATGACGAGGTGCGCCCAGCGCCACCAGAAACCGGCTTCGCGGTCGGAGCCCTCCACGATCCGCTTGGGCAAGACCCGCACTGAGTTGATGCGGTGGCCGAGCAGGGACAGCAGCGCGGGCAACATGGTGATCGCCACGAGTACGGAGACGGCCGGGATCAGCATGCCCCCGATTCCGATCGAGCGGATGACGGGGATCGGGATGATCACCAGCGAGAGCAGGCCGATCGCCACGGTCGAGCCGGAGACGATCACCGATCGGCCTGCGTGGGTCATCGTCTCGACCACCGACGTCTCGACGTCGTTGCCGTGCCGTAACTCCTCGCGGAAGCGGAAGATCATCAGCAGTGCGTAGTCGATCGCCACCCCGAGCCCCACCAGGGCGACCAGGAACTGGACGATGATCGAGACGTCGGTGATGTAGGTCAGCGCCCAGATCAGCGTAAAGGTGTTCAGGATCGACGCAACCGCGATCAGGATCGGCGTCAACATCGCCGGAAGAGTTCCGAAGACGAACAGCAGGATGACGAGCGCGCCTGCGCCGCCGATCAGGGCCTCCGTCAGGACGCTGGGCCCGCCGGACTCGCTGCCCTGCGAGTCGTACAGGGCGTCGCGCCCGGTGACGTGCGTCTCGACGCCGGGCGGAGCCGCTCGCTTCAACGCCGCCCGGATGTCCTTGAAGTGCGCGTCCGAGCTGAAACTCGGCCGCCCAGGCGGATAAAAAGTCGCGAAAGCCGTGTGCCGGTCGCGAGAAACGTACGCGAGGCTGCCCGTCGTGAAGTACGACG
>JBKPRD010000220.1:0-6398 GCA_046734415.1 Actinomycetota bacterium
CATAGTCCTCGTGGACTTCGGGCTCGCTCTCGCTCGCGGCGCCCTAATGCTCGCTCGTGCTCAACGCAACATCGAGCCGCTCGACACGGTCGAGCGTTTCTTCGCGTCGCGTGCTCCAGACCCACGCCGCGCATAGGACGACACACACGACGGGGGGCAGGCCCGCTCCTCGTTCCTACCGCGGGACAGAAGGGTTGCGTTTGCAGCCGAGCCGCCGCCGGTCCGCAACTGACGGGATTGGAAATGGTTTGAGTGCTGTCCGCCTGAGTCGCTCGCGATCGGTATAGCGCGGTATCCCTGTTTGCAGGGACTTCCGTTGTACTCGTGACATCAAGCGAATGGAGCTAGCCAGACTCGAACCGGCGACCTCCTAGGCGCCTATCCTCAGGCGACCTCGGGCGAGTTCTTCGGCGGACTCCTGCGTTGTGACTTGCTCGGCATCGGCGCGAGCGTAGATCTCGGTGAGAGTGTCTCCGATGCCGGCGAGCCGAGTCTCGACCGTCGCCTGATCCCACTCGAGTGCCTCGACGCCTACGCTGTACAGGACGCCACCGGCGTTGATCACGAAGTCGGGTGCGTAGAGGATCCCTGCTGCCCGCAGTCGTTCCGCGTCAGCGGGCGTCTCGAGCTGGTTGTTTGCCGAGCCAGCGACGATTCGACAGCTGAGCTGGCGGATCGTCTCCGCGTTCAGGGTCCCGCCGAGTGCGCACGGCGCATAGACGTCGCAGTCGACGCCGACCGCGTCCTCGGGGGGAACGTCGACTGCGCCGATTCGCTCGGCGAGCGCGTGGGCTCGCTCTCGGTCGATGTCGCTGACGAGCACACGTGTCCCAGCGGCCGCGAGTCGCTCGGAGAGCGGTGCGCCGACGTTGCCGACGCCCTGAACGAGTACGGTCCGACCCTCGAGCTTGGACGAGCCGAATACGTGCTCTGCGCTCGCGCGGATGCCGTGAAAGATGCCGTGGGCGGTGTACGGACCCGGGTCGCCGGACCCACCTCGCTCCTCGCTCCGGCAATAGACATATCCATGCCTCTCTCCAATGACGTCCATGTCGGACGTCGTCGTGTTGAGGTCGGGCGCCGTTCGGAAGGTTGCGCCGAGAGAGGCCGCAAGCTCCCCATAGCGAAGGAGGAGGCGACGACGCTCTTGACCTGTCGGAAGCGCGGGAACGGACAGCACCGCCTTCGCGCCGCCGAAGGGCATGTCGATCGCCGCCATCTTGAGCGTCATCGCCGCAGCCAGCCGCATCGCATCCGACATGGCGTCGGCGGGAGAACTGTATGTCTTCATTCGCGTGCCTCCGTCGGCCGGTCCGCGTTTCGTCGAATGGATACAGACGAACATCCACGTCCCACTCGGTTGATCGAAGCCGACGACAACCTCTTCGCCGTCCCACGCACGAATCAGCCCCTCAAACATGGTGAGGAACCTACTCTCATTGTCCCGTGCCGAGCCCGAAAGCGGCCTCGATCTTGCCCCGAACTTGAGATGGGCAGAACCGAACAATGCGCCTCTTTCGCACAACCAGACATCGAGTGTCCTGTTTGCCCCCCGACCGGTCCTCTCGCTGATGAGCCCTGCTCCTCCCCTGGCCCCGCGATGACTGAGTAGGAGACAAGGGACACGACAGCCCTCTTCGTCACCGCCCAACCCTTGGAGCGTCTCCTCGCCGTGCTGGTAGGCGATAGCTCTGGCTAGGCGCGCTGATAGAGCTCGAAGAGGAGGTTGCGGAGTTGGACGAAGCGTTTCTGACCCAGTAGCTGCGTCCAGGCGGTCTCGACTTCGCCGACTGCGTCGCGGATCACGCCGATCGCCAAGGCGCCGCGCGGGGTGAGGGCGATGCGCTTGGAGCGCTGGTCGTCGGGATCTGGTCGGCGCTCGAGGTAGCCAAGGCGCGCGAGCTCGCCGAGCAGGTAGTTGAGGGCTTGCTTGCTGATCTGCAGCCGAGCGGCCAGCTCGGTCGGCCTCGCACCCTGCGGGCCGGGGTACTGGAAGACGTTCAGGAAGGCCGCGTCGAAGTCGGTGAAGCCGTGTTCGTGCAGCCGTTGGAGCATGTGCTTCTGCACCGCCTCCCAGGGGATGCGCAGAAGGGCGCCGATCAGCGGCGGGCCGAACGGTTCCTCCCCTGCGGGGAGTTTCGTAAAGTCACTTGACGAACTCGGTTGGGTCATGTATTGTCAAGTCACTTTACCAGCTACCACGAGGAGGGAGACGATGATGGCGACGGAGACACGCGAAGAGATCAAGGTCGGCGAGGTGACGGTCCGGTTCCTGGTCGAGGGTGAGCAGTCGGGAGGATCGGTCGCCGTCTTCGAGTTCGACGTTCCGGCCGGCACAAAGGTCGCGGCCGGGCACAGCCACGACGGCTACGAGGAGACGATCTACGGGCTCGAGGGCGTCCTGACCTGGACGATCGAGGGCGTACCGATCGACGTCGGCCCCGGCGACGCGCTTTGCATCGCCCGCGGCGCCGTCCACCATTTCGACAACACCGGCGACGTCGACGCCAGAGCGCTTGCGATCGTCACCCCGGGGATCCTCGGTCCCGACTTCTTCCGCGAGGTCGCGGTCATCCTCGACGCCGCGGACGGCGGCCCGCCTGATTTCGCCGCGCTGGGCGAGATCATGCGCAAGCACGGACTCACGTACGCCGAGTGAAGGAGGTACCGATGAGCGCCAAGGACTCCCACCTGACCAGTACCTACGTCGCCACGATCGACGTAGACATCGATGCGGCCTGCGAAGCGCTGCGGGGGAGTGACCCGGGGTCGTCCCTCTCGACCCGGCTCTCCGCCCTGGGCGTCGACGACAGGGCAGTTCGGGTCGACCCTTCTCAGGCGAGCGACCTCAGCGATGCGGACGGCGCCTTCATCCTGCTCTGGCGGTTCGGCCCTCCTGGCCAGACCGCAAGGATCGCTTGGCAGATTCGGCTCAGCGAGGACGGCGTCGGCCGGACGGTGCTCTCGATTGGGATCCGCGCCCGGGCCAGCGATGAGGAGGCGCGCAAACGCATCACGGCGGCTTGGCCGATCGTCGAGACGATCGCGCTCGCACATGCAAGAGGCCTGCGCCGCGCCGCGGACGAGTACGCAGCCGACCCTTGCGAAACCGAGCGGCCCATGAGGCTGGCGGCAGCGAGCTAAGCGGGGCTTTTTCTTGTGGCCTCTCTCGTCGGGGACGAGTTCCTTCACGCTCCTCAGCCGCGCAGTCGGGGAAGGTCGCTTGGAGCACGAGCTCCGTCGCGGCGCTAGCTCGTCAAGCCCGCGATTCCGTTGCGCAGGAGAGCGATTCCGAGCATCAGCGCGAGTACGTAGCCGACCGTGACTGCGTGCCGCTCGAGCCATCGCCGGGCGGCGCCGAGCCCGCGCGCAGTGACCCGGGGGGCGACAACGAGCAGGATGAGGGCGGTGATCAGCGGCAGCAGCGATATGGTCGTGAACGCCAGCCACTCGATCGCGTACTCGGCGTGGCTCGGATGGCTCTCGGAGATCGCTTTCAGGGCGATGGGAATGAAGGCGCCCGGATTGGCGAGCACTGCGCCTGCGCCGACGATCGCGACGGCCGGGGAGGAGGCGACCTTCTCGATGCGTCCGATCATCGCCTGGGTCGTTCGCGGGTCGACGGGCCGGCGGAGGCGGCTGCCTGCAACCAGGAAGATGGCGACGGCAAGAACGATGTCGAGGACGGCGACCCACGTCTTCGGGGTAGACCTGGGTGATGAGGCGATGTCGCCGAGCACGAAGGCTGCGGCGATCCCGACGGCGGAGGTTGCCCCAAATGCGCCGAGGAAGAACCAGAAACCCGTTCGCAACGGTCGGTCGCCGAGCACGAGTACGAGCACGGAGAACGTCAGCGTGGTCGGCGACGCCATGGCCGCGAGCGAGACGAGAACGAGCTCGGAGACGTTGCCAGCGCTCACAGTCGAAGTTTCGTAGTTTTCGCTCCGAGGATGCTCTTCACACTGTTCTTCTCACTGGACAGCTGGCAGCTCGGACTGGTCGTGCTTGCGGTGGTCGGAGGCGGGTGTGCGGTCGGTGTTCTCATCGGGCGCTACCTCCGGCGGCACTCCGAGCACTACCGCGAGGGGATCGGGGCGCTCCAGGGAGCGCTACTCGGGCTTGTCGGCCTCGTCCTGGCGTTCGGCCTCTCGCTCGCGGTCGGCCGCTACCAGGACCGCCGCGCCGACGTCGTGAACGACGCGAACACGATCGGCACCACGTACCTCCGGGCGCAGACGCTCGGCGAGCCCCAGCGCAGTCGCTCGCTCGCCCTCCTGCGCAGCTACAACGACCTCGCGATTCGCCTCACCCACGAGGTCCCGGGCAGCGCGTCGCTTCGTGCAACCGCCGCCGAACAGGACAGGCTCCAACAGAGGCTCTGGCGACTCGGCGGCGAGGCGATCAACGACCGTCCCCGCGACAGCGCGCCGCGGCTCTACATCGAGAGCCTGAACGCGATGATCGACCAGCAAGGAGTGCGACTCGCCGGCCTGAACAACCACCCCCCAAATGCGGTGCTCTTGCTCGAGCTGCTCGGTGCAGCGCTGGCGCTGGGCATGCTGGCGCTCTACGTTGCGGTTCTCGGCCGGGGGCTCGTTTCCGTCGTTCTCGCAGCGGTCGTCGTCAGCTTCCTCGTGCTCGTCACCTTCGACCTCGACCGACCGACCCGTGGTTTCATCACGATCCCGGCGGCACCCCTTCTCGCCGAGAAGGCGACGATGAGCCTGCCGCCCGCGGCCCGTCCACCTCGGTGACGAGGTCACGCACGCAGCCTCCGTTCAGAGCGAGGAGCAGGAGCCGGCGCTATCGAATGCTTGTCCCAAGTTCCCCTTGGGATCGAGCTTGCGCAGCTCGTCGACGGCCTGCTTGGCGTCGGCCGATGCCGTGGTGAGGGCATCCTTGATCGTCGACGCAGCCGCCTTGACGTCCTTCGTACCGGAGAGTGACCTGACCTTGTCGGCTTGCTCGGCCAGGTTGCTCTGGAGCTCGTCAATGATCTTCTTCGCCTCGTCGGCCTGTGGTGCCGGCGGAGGACCGAGGTTATCGAGGGCGTCGGTGAACCCTCGGGTCGCCGCGCTCGCGTTTTCCACGGCGACCTGTAGCGCAGGCCGCGAGAGGTCTTCGGCGCGAAGCGTCTCTCGAGTGGCCGCGAGCGAGGCCCGGTACTTGGTGACGGCCGTGCACACGCCGCTGGCCCAGGTCTCGAGCTCCGAAGCCGAGGCCGTCGAGGTCGTCGTGTTGTCACTGCTCGAGCCGCAGCCGGTCACGGCGAAGCCAATGCCCGCCAGGGCCGCGATCGCGATCGCCAGATAAAGGCGCGAGGTGCCGGTCGGGGGCATCACCGGCTCGGCCTGACAGGCGACGCACCGCCGGCTTCATCCCAAACGGGCGATGCGGTCAAACCCGTCCCGACAGAACCTCGCCGCGTTGTCCGGACTGTCATCGTCACTGGACGAGCCATGAGTCTTGGAGCGCTACCGCCGAGAGGCGTGCGCTGTCAGCGCGGTCGCTTCCCTGTCTCGACTCGTCCGCGTCCGTAGGCGTCGATTCGTCCCCAGCGACCCGGGATGTCGAGCAGTTCCAGATGGCCGATGCCCGCGGAGAGGGCGGGGTCGACGACGAGATGGTCGCCGATGGGTTCGAGGCCGAGCATTGTCCGCAGCAGGAGGAGTGGGGTCCCCGTCGACCAGGCCTGAGGGCTGCAGGCGGTCGGATACTGGACCGGGTATCTGGTCAGGCTCCGTTCGTAGCCGCCGAACGCCTCCGGGAGTCGTCCGTCGAAGAACTCTGCTGCGTCGAGGATGCCATCGGCAACCCGCGCAGCCTCCTCCTTGAAGCCGTAGCGACGGAGCCCCCATGCGATGAAGGAGTTGTCGAACGGCCAGACAGTACCGACGTGGTAGCCGATCGGGTTGTAGCGGCTCTCGCCCTCGGCGAGGGTGCGTACGCCCCAACCGGAGAACAGTCTCGGGCCCATCAGGTGAGCTGCGACCGCTCGGGATTTGGATTTGTCGACGATGCCGCTCCAGAGCAGGTGGCCGTTGTTCGAGCTCAGAGCGTCGACCTGGCCGCCGTCCGGGTCGAGCGCCAGGGCGAAGAACTCTCCGTCGTCGACCCAGAAGTCCCGGTTGAAGCGGCGCTTGAGATCGGCAGCCTCCTTTTGCAACTGGTCGGCAAGGGCGAGATCCTTCCAGACGAGCCGCGCCAGCCGCGAGCCGCGCACCTTCGCGTCGTACGCGTAGCCCTGGAGCTCGCAGGTCGCGCGTGGAAAGCCCGGCAGCCGGCCGTCGCTGTAGGAGATCGAGTCCCAGGAGTCCTTCCAACACTGGTTCTCGAGTCCGGTCTTCTCGTTTCGACGCTTGTACGAGACGTAGCCGTTCCCCTGGAGGTCGGCGTAC
>JBKPRD010000221.1:0-4924 GCA_046734415.1 Actinomycetota bacterium
AATTCACCCATGACTGAAGGAAGCTTCGAAGGCGTCGATGGCATCAAGATCTTCACCCGTGAGTGGCAGCCCCCGGGCAAACCGCACGGCGTGGTCGTCATCTCCCACGGATTCAACGCGCACAGCGGCCAGTACGAGTGGGTCGCCCAGCAGTTCGTTTCGAAAGGGCTCGCAGTCTACGCGCTGGATCATCGCGGCCGCGGCCGCTCCGAGGGCGAGCGCTTCTTCGTCAAGAAGTTTTCGGACTACACGACGGATCTCGCGACCTTCATCCACATCGTCAAGGCGCGCGAGCCGGGCCTGCTGGTGTTCCTCCTCGGTCACAGCGCCGGTGGCGTCATCGCGTGCGGCTACACGCTCGAGCACCAGGACGAGCTCGCGGGCCTCATCTGCGAGGACTTCGCGTACCAGGTGCCGGCGCCGGACATCGCGCTGGCGATCCTCAAGGGAGTCAGCTTCGTGGCGCCCCACGCGCACGTGTTCAAGCTCAAGAACGAAGACTTTTCGCGCGATCCCGCGGTCGTTGCGGCGCTCAACGCCGATCCACTGATCGCCAACGAGTCGCAGGCGAGCGAGACGGTCGTCGAGATGGTGCGCGCGGACGAGTTGCTGAAGAAGAGCTTCGGGCAGTTCACCCTGCCGCTCCTCATCTTGCACGGCACGGCGGACAAGGTGACGAAGCCGAGCGGCAGCAAGGAGTTCTACGAGAAGGCCGGCTCCGGCGACAAGACGTTGAAGCTGTACGAGGGGCACTTTCATGATCTGTTGGCCGACATCGGCAAGCAGCAGGTCATGGCGGACATCCAGGCCTGGATCGACGCGCACGTCGGCACGGCGATTCCACGCATGCCACCCGAGCGCAGCGCCAGTCAGAGGATCCAATGAGCATGGCAACTCAACCGACCAGCTTCGCGAAGGACATCAGGCCACTCTTTCGTGCGAAGGACATCAACTCCATGAAGAACGCCTTCGACCTGTCCAGCTACGACGACGTACGAGCCCACGCCGATGCGATTCTCGGGAGGGTCTCGGCCGGCTCCATGCCATGCGACGGCCCGTGGCCACGGGAGCAGGTGGACGTCTTTAGTCGGTGGGTCGAGGAGGGAATGAAGCCGTAGGAGCGGATGTCGTCGACAACCAAGACCTCCGAGCGGCAGGGGAGCAGCCGATGACTGAACCCGCCGAGCTAAGCAGACGCGATTTCCTGATCTTCGGGGCGAGCGCCACTGCGGCCGTGGCCGACCCGGTCACTCGGAGCACCCTGCAAGGATCACAGATGAGCAGTGCCAACACTGCGGCCGCAAGGAGAAACACCATGGGAACGATCACCACAAGGGACGGAGTCGAAATCTTCTACAAGGATTGGGGGACTGGGCAGCCGATTGTCTTCCATCATGGATGGCCGCTGAGTGGTGATGACTGGGACACCCAGATGCTTTTCTTCCTCGACAAGGGGTATCGGGTCGTAGCCCACGACCGCCGCGGTCACGGCCGCTCGAGCCAGGTCAGCACCGGGCACGACATGGACCACTACGCGGCGGACGCCGCCGCGGTCGTCGAGCACCTCGGCCTGCGCGACGCCATCCACATCGGCCATTCGACCGGAGGCGGCGAGGCGACTCGCTACGTCGCTCGCCACGGCAAGGGCCGAGTGGCGAAGCTCATCCTCATCGGCGCCGTTCCGCCGCTCATGCTCAAGACGGCAGCGAACCCGGGCGGGACGCCCATCGAAGTCTTCAACAAACTTCGGGAGCAGCTCGCCGCGAACCGCGCCCAGTTCTATCTCGACTTCGCGAGCGGGCCCTTTTACAGCTACAACCGGGCCGGCGCGAAGCCGTTGCAGGGTGTCATCCAGAACTGGTGGCGCCAGGGGATGGTGGGCGGCGCCAAGGCCCACTACGACGGGATCAAGGCATTCTCGGAGACGGATTTCACGGAGGATCTGAAGGCGGTCGACGTGCCGACGCTGGTCGTGCACGGCACCGACGACCAGATCGTTCCGATCGCGGACTCAGCACCGCTCTCCGCCAAGCTCCTTCGGAGAAGCACGCTCAAGATCTACGAGAACCTCCCGCACGGGCTGTGCACGACGCACGCGAACGTCGTCAATCCCGAGCTCCTTGCGTTCATCCGGAGCTGAGGCACCCCCTGCCTACCGCAGTCGTAAGCATTCCGCGCTCGCTGCTGCCGGACTTGACCATGCAGCTAGGAAGGCCGATCACTGGCATCCGCGGTGCAATCCCCCCTTAGCCATCGAACAGGAGAACTGCCATGCGCGTCGAAGAAGTCATGAGCACCCACGTCGATACCTGCCGAGCTGAGGATTCCCTGCAGGCTGCGGGGCAATCCATGTGGGAACACGACGTCGGGCTCCTCCCGGTGGTGACCGCAGATGGGCGGCTCACGTCGGTCATCACCGATCGGGACATCGCGATGGCCGCGTGCCTCCGCGGAAAGCCCCTGCACGAGATCAAGGTTTCGGAGGCCATGTCCAAGCGGCTGGTGACGGTCCTGCCTTCGGATGATCTGCGGCGGACCGAGGAGCGGATGCGAGCCGAGCAAATCCACCGGATCCCGGTCGTCGACAGCGCGGGATTCCTGACGGGAATCATCACCATCAACGACCTTGCGCGTCATCTTCGGAGCCGCAAGATGGCCAGTGGCGTAACCCCGGAGGAGGTTGTGGGAACAGTGGCCGCGATCAGCGCCCCTCCGGCCACCGCGAGCGGATCGCAGACCACCACCTAACATCCGTTCTCCTCGCCGTCTCGCTGGCTGGTCCGGGCGGCGCTGTCGTCTACGAAGGGATCGGCTCGCAGCTCGCGTCTGCAGCACCGCAACCTCCTTCGGCGTCCTACGCGATGACACCGACAACTGAACCGTCTCTGCTCGCATACCCCGCCAGTGCGTCGGGCGAGGTCGGCTCTAGCAACTTCGAGCCGGTAGTTGTCGGCTCGACGCGAAGAGTGGAGAGTTCCGGTCCTCCCCAGGAGGGACAGATGAACGCGGAGGCCCGGAGCATCGGGGTGATTCGGACGCCTGACCAGCGTTTGCGCGTCTTCGTGAGCTCGACCCTGGCCGAGCTTGCGGAAGAACGCATCGCCGTGTCGCGCGCCATTTCCGCGCTTCGACTCACGCCCGTTCTCTTCGAGCTGGGAGCTCAATCGCACGCGCCGAGGGAGCTGTACCGCGCCTACCTCGCACAGTCCGACATCTTCATCGGCCTGTACTGGGAGCGCTACGGCTGGATCGGCCCGGAGATGGGCATCTCGGGGCTGGAGGACGAGTTCCGGCTCTCCGTCTCGATGCCTCGCCTGATCTACATCAAGACTCCGGCGCCTCACCGGGAGACGCGGCTCACCATGATGATTGAGGAGCTCCAGAGCAAGGGGACCGTCTCCTATCGATTGTTCCGTACCCCGCGGGAGCTCGGGCGACTCGTCCGGACGGATCTCGCCGTGCTTCTGAGTGAGCGCTTCGCAGCCGGAGACGACCATTCCCCCCGCCCCTCCTCGCACTCGAATGCCACCCGGAACCTCCCGCGCTCCTTGCCGGTGACCGCGACCTCGTTAATCGGCCGCGGGGACGACGTTGCGGCGATCTCCAAGCTGTTGGAGACGGACGGGGTACGGCTGGTCACGCTCACCGGTCCCGGAGGCATCGGGAAGACGCGCCTGGCAGTCGCAGTCGGCGCGCAGCTGGAGGCGCACTACCCTCAGGGCGCAGTCTTCGTGCCGGTCGCTTCGATTCTCCAGCCCGAGCTCGTGCTTCCGCGCATCGCCGCTGCGGTCGGCGCCTCGCTCGAGGGCACGCGCCCGGCCGTGGACGTCGTAAGCGAGCACCTCGGGGACACTCCAACGCTGCTGGTGCTGGACAACCTCGAGCAAGTCGTTCGTGTGGGCCCTGAGCTCGACCAGCTCCTGGCCCGCTGCCCCGCTCTGAAGATCCTGGCCACGAGCAGGACGGTACTGCGTCTGCGCGCCGAGCATGAATACCGAGTCGGTGCCCTGACGGTGCCCGCGTTCACACGTCGACCGACGCTGGAGGACCTGGCGGCGCTGGCCGCGGTCCGGCTGTTCGTCGAGCGAGCACAGGCGGTGCGCTATGGCTTCACTCTGACTGCGGACAACGCCTCCGACATCGCGGAGATTTGCAGGCGCCTCGATGGTCTGCCGCTGGCCATCGAGCTTGCCGCCGCTCGCCTCCGCCTTCTGGAGCCAAAGATGTTGCTCGAACGGTTGGCCAGGGGCCTCGGCGCGCTTGGAACAGGCCCGACGGATCTTCCCGAGCGACAGCGCACGTTGCGGGCCACGGTCGAGTGGAGCATCGGTCTCCTCGATGATTCGGAGCTGAAGATGCTGGCCATGCTGTCCGTCTTCGTCGAGGGCTGGACGATCCCGGCGGCGACCCGCGTTTCCGATCTGACCGAGGAACGAGCGCTCGACCTGCTCGATGCCCTCGTTCGGAACAGTCTGGTCAGCGTCGATTCGACCAACGCCGAGCCGAGGTTCCGGATGCTTTCCTCGATCCGCGAACTGGCCACCGAGCGCCTTGCTGCCCGTCCAGATCGAGCGGACGTCGAGCGGCGGCACGCCGAATACTTCGGTGCGCTCGTGGAGAACGCCGACTGGCCACTTCAGAGACAGGCCGAATGGGCCGAAAGGTTGAGGACCGAGGAAGGGAATCTTGGGGTCGCCATCCGCTGGTTTCTGAACCACGACTTCACGCGGCTACCACACATGTTTCGAATCCTCTGGCTCTTCTGGCAGATGCGCGATCGCCTACCGGATGGACGGGCATGGATCCGGGAGCTCCGGCTTCGGATCGACGCCCTGGACGACCGGGCACGAGCCGAGCTCTCGTTGATCTCGGTTGTGACGGCACTCGAGGTTGGGGAGGACCAGGTCGCGCTGGCCGAGGTCAC
>JBKPRD010000222.1:0-4478 GCA_046734415.1 Actinomycetota bacterium
TTCCTGCACTGCGCGAAGGCGTTCAAGCGATCGGCGCTGTGGCGCCCGGCCGAGTGGCCGGACCGGGGAGCGTTGGCCTCGGCGGCGCAGATCTGGCGCGACCACATGGCGCTGGACATGACGACGAAGGATGTCCAGGACTTCGTGGACGACGACTACACAAACAACCTCACCTGGAGGTGAGCGTCGTTCGGGTGGCTGCGGTACAGGCCGCGCCGGTGTTCCTCGACCGCGATGCGACGGTCGAGAAGGCGGTCGGCCTGATCGCCGACGCGGCGGCAGGGGGAGCCGAGCTCGTCGCCTTCCCCGAGACCTGGATCCCCGGCTACCCCGCCTGGATCTTCGGCGCGGCGGGCTGGGACGACGCCGCGCAGAAGCGGTCTTCGGCCGCTTGAACTCGAACGCCGTCGAGGTTCCAAGCCCGGCCGTGGACGCCCTCTGTCGCGCGGCGAAGAAGGCCGGCGCCGTGGTTGCGATGGGGATGACGGAGCGCGACAGCCGCTCTTCGCGCGGCACGCTCTACAACTCGATCCTCTACATCTCCGGCCGCGGCGAGGTGCTCGGCGTGCACCGCAAGCTGATGCCGACCAACGCGGAGCGAATCGTCTGGGGCCAAGGCGACGGCAGCACGCTCCACGTCTTCGAGACGTCTGTCGGGCGCGTCGGCGGGCTCGCCTGCTGGGAGCACTGGATGCCGCTCACGCGCTTCGCCATGCACGCGAAGGGCGAGCAGATCCATGTCGCAGCCTGGCCGGAGGTCGGCGACTCCGAGCTCCACCGCTTCGCCACCCGCCACTACGCATTCGAGGGCCGGTGCTTCGCCCTCTGCGTGATGGGAGCCGCGGATCGACGAGCGACCGCGTGAGCCGGTCTCTTCGACGGAGATCTGATCCGGACGAAGAACGCGTTCCGGAAGCAGCCCGGCTAGAGCGGGTCGTCGATCAGGAAGAGTCTCGTCGCGTTCGGGCCGGGATTGCGGCCGCGGTGGCCCGTTCCGGCGGAGAGGAAGAACCCCTGGCCCTCGTCGACGGCGAGCGGCGGGCTACCGTCGTCGAACTCGTACTCGATCCGCCCGGCGAGGACATAGCCCCGGTGGCCGTCCGTGCACCACTCCTGACGCGCCGCGCCGGACTCGTACTCGACGACCGCCCAGCGCTGGCCCAGAGCCGAGGTCGCCCGCGAATGGATGTCCGGCTGGTCGTCGGCCCAGTCGATCGAGTCGAAGTCGAGCGTGCCGCCCGCGCTCATGTCGCGATCCTGCCCGAGGCGGCCCAGCGCTGCTCGAGGAACTCGACGTGGTAGTCGCCGGCTTGGACACGGGGGTCGGCAAGCAGCTCGAGGTGGAAGGGGATCGTGGTGTGGATCCCTTCCACGACGAACTCCCCGAGCGCCCGCCGCGTTCGCGCGACGGCCTCCTCGCGATCGCGGCCCCAGCAGATCAGCTTCGCGAGGAGCGAGTCGTAGAACGGCGGCACGTGGTAGCCGGCGAACGCCGCCGTGTCGACGCGGACGCCCGGGCCGCCGGGTAGCGCGACGGCCGTGATCTCGCCCGGCGAGGGAAGGAACGAGCGCTCCGGGTCCTCGGCGTTGATGCGGACCTCGATCGCGGCGCCGTCGAGCTCGACCTCGTCCTGCGTGACCGAAAGTGGCTCACCGGTCGCAACGCGCAGCTGCTCCTTGACGAGGTCGACCCCCGTGACGAGCTCGGTGACGGGATGCTCGACCTGGATGCGCGTGTTCATTTCGATGAAGTAAAAGGCACCCTCGCGGTCGAGCAGGAACTCGATCGTGCCGGCGTTCTCGTAGTCGACGGCGCGCGCGATCCCGAGCGCGGCTCCGGTCATGGCCGCGCGCGTCTCGGGGTCGAGCGCCGTCGAAGGCGACTCCTCGAGCAGCTTCTGCCGCCGGCGCTGCAGCGAGCACTCGCGCTCGAACAGGTGGATCAGGTTGCCGTGGGCGTCGCCGAGGACCTGGACCTCGACGTGTCGCGCGTCCACGAGCAGCTTCTCGAGATAGAGCGACGCGTCGCCGAACGCCGCGTCGGCCTCCATCGCCGCCTGCGCGACGAGCTCGGCGAGCTCCGTCTCGTTTCCTGCTGCACGGATGCCCCGGCCGCCGCCGCCGGCGGCGGCCTTGATCAGCACGGGGTAACCGATCGTGGCGGCGACGCCGACCGCTTCCTCGAGTGACGTCTTGCCGTGGGTCCCGGGAACCGTCGGCGCACCTGCACTGGCCGCAAGCTCGCGGGCCCGGGCCTTGTCGCCCATTACCTCGATCGCCTCCGGGCCGGGACCGACGAAGACGAGCCCGTCGTCGCGGCAGGCGGCCGCAAAGGCGGCGTTCTCGGCCAGGAAGCCGTAGCCGGGATGCACTGCGTCCGCGCCGGTCTGCCGAGCGGCCTGCAGGATCGCGTCGACGTTCAGGTAGCTCTCTCGGGCGTGGGGCGGACCGATGCAGACGGCCTCGTCTGCGCGTCGCACGTGCAGCGCCTCCTGATCGGCAGTCGAGTAGACGGCGACGCTCCGGAGCCCGAGTTCCCGGCACGCCCGGATCACCCGCACCGCGATCTCTCCTCGATTGGCGACGAGGACCTTCTGCACCGGCCGCGTCCGGGTCAGTTGCTCTCGAGGGCGATGATGTCCTGGCCGGCGTCTACCAGCGCCGAGTTCTCGACCAGGAACCTCGCGACTCGTCCCGCTGCGTCGCTGTGGATCTCGTGGAAGGTCTTCATGATCTCGACCAGGCCGACGACGTCGCCGGGCTCGACCTTGTCGCCCTCCTGCACGTACGGCTCCGCCTGGGGATTCGGCCGTCGGTAGAACGTTCCCGGCAGCGGGGACCTGATCGTCTGCTCCATCAGGCGGCCTCCACGCTCGCGCCCGTCAGGCTCCCGTCGAGCGCCCGATCCGCCTCGACCGCCTCCTCCAGCGATACCTCACGGAAGCGGACGGTGTCGCCGACGGGACGAAACTGTCCGATCTTCCAGAAGTCCGCGTGGATCACCGTCGCGGCGACGATGAACCCGCCTGCGGTGGGCCCATCCGGACCGAGAATCACGGGGAGGTCGCCGTTGACGTTGATCGCGCCGACCGGGTAGCTGTTGTCGAGGATGTTCGACGGGTGGCCGCCGGCGATCCCGCCGCTCTGGCGCGCCCACTCGAACTTGTGCGACTCGAGGCGGATGCCTGTCCTGTTCGAGTTCGGGTCGACGGGCCAGGCCCGGCTGAACAGCGTCTCCAGGTCGCGCTCGGTCAGATAGTCCGGTGCAGCCTGCGGTCCGCGAATCGCGCGCACGTCCCACTGCCGCGCGTACTCGGGCCGGACGGCCGCCGACAGGCGTCGTCCGCCGCCGTTCCCGCCGCTCTCGCCGAGCGGTAGCCGGTCGCCCTGCTGCAGGGGACGGCCGTCCAGACCCCCGAGCGCGCCCATCGTGTACGTCGCACGAGAGCCGAAGAGGAGCGGCACGTCGAACCCGCCGTCGACTCCCAGGTAGAAACGGAACCCGGCCGCCGGCGCGACACCGATTGCGAGCTCCGCCCCGGCCGGCACGCGGTGGCTCTCCCACAGCGCGATCTGCTCGCCGTCCACCGTGACCTCCGCCTCGGCGCCGCAGACCGCGATCGTCGCGTCGGCGTCCAGCCGGGCACGAAAGTTGCCGAGCGTGATCTCGAGCGTCGCCGCCGACTCCGGGTTCGCGACGAGCAGATTCGCGGCGCGGTGCGCGAGGTGGTCCATCGGCCCTGCCGGGAAGAAGCCCTGCGCCTGCATCCCCCGGCGGCCCGGGTAGTCCTGGACCGTCGCCTGGATGCCCGCCTCGACGATCTCCAGAGATCTCATGGGACGGGTGTTGCGGCGGCGGCCTCCTCCCGCCTTCGCCGGCGCTCGTCCGCCTCGTCGGCGACCGTCGCCGCCCATTCGAGGAACGCGCCGACGTCGAAGGTCGCGTCCTCGATTCGGTACCGGTACGTGTCCGCATGCACATCGTCGAACTGCTGCAGGAGCTCTTCCTCGGTGACCCGGTGAAACTTGACGCGGTCGCCGGCGCGGAGCAGCAGCGGGTTCTCGCGGAACACCTCGTTGCGCGCGCGCACGTCGTAGATGGGAAGGCTCCGGCCGATCAGCTGGTAGCCGCCGGCCGACTCGACCGGATAGATCGCGTAGCACGGGCCGCCGATGCCGACCGCGCCTTCGGGCGTCCACGTTCGGGTCGGGTTGTACTTGGGGACGAAGATCGCGTCGCGCGGATCGAGCGGAAACATGAACGGCAGCCCGGGAAAGAAGCCGATGAACCCGGTCCAGTGCTCCGTGGCGAGGGCGGTCTCGTACAACTCGTCCCGATCGCGCATCCCGTTGTAGCGCACGACGTAGTCGATGTTGGTGCCGCCCTCGGCGTTCGGGGCGTCGGAGCGGATCGAGTTGACGTACCGCTCCACCGCCGCCCGCGTCTGCGAGTCGTCGAACGCGATCGGGAGATGGAC
>JBKPRD010000223.1:0-10891 GCA_046734415.1 Actinomycetota bacterium
GAAGATCGGCAGCACGATCCCTATCAGGAACATCACCCAGTGGCCTTTCCGCAGGGTCTTGATGCCGAGGAAGATGAAGAGGACGATCCAGAGCAGAGCGGCGAGAGTGCCGGTGGTGATCCAGGCACTCGCTTCCCAGGCGAGAAGTTGCGGGGGCACAGCACTCCCTTTCGGTCGGGGCGCTTCAGCTTACGCCGTTGCACATTCAGGCGATGCTACGTCGGGATACGTAACTGTTCGTCGAGCACGGCGGTGAGGATCGCGCCGATCACAAAGACGCTGGCGCTCAGGTAGACGGAAAAGAGGAAGGCGAAGATCGCACTCGCGGAGCCGTAAACCCTGGTGAACTCAGCAGGCCCGGAGAGGTACCAGCCGAGACCGAGTTGCACCGCCTGGTGTCCAAGAGCCGCGACGGCAGCGCCGAGAAGAGCAGCGCGCCGGCCGGGGCGGTGGTGGGCAGGTAGTGGTAGAGCAGCACGAAGACTAGGAAGACCACCGCCGCAGGTACCACGACGCCGAGGACGACCCCGAACCCGGGTGGCTGCCAGCCGAGAGCCTCGCCAACGTCCTTACTCACGTTCCGGGCGACGTTCTCGAGCAGCGAGACGATCACCGCCAGCAGGACAAGACCGAGTGCGCCGAGAACAAGCCGTGCGCTGACGAGCCTCCCGCGGATCAGCCCACGGGGCGCGCCGCCGTCGAACACTACGGCGAGGGCCTTCTGGATCGAGTACATCACGCCCGTTGCGCCCCATAGGGCGAGCCGAGCGCCGCAAGACCGGCAAGGCTCTACGGCGGCGGAACGGCCCTGATCAGCGCATCGAGCCTCGCCGCCCCTTGGCGGAGAGGCCGAGTTGTTCGGCGATCGCCGACACGAAAGCCCCACCCCGCAGAAGTGATCTGGGGTCCTTAGCTGTTGGGTCGGAGGAGATCGAGGAGTGGCCCGACACGATGTTCGGCCTGGGCGGCATGTCGCATCGCCGCCTGTCGGTTGATCAAGTAGTGGTTGCGGCGGCCGACGCGGCGGCGGTCGATGATTTCCGCCTCAACGAGGTCTGCCACGATCCGCTGGGCCGCCCGTTCGGTGATCCCGACCCTTTCAGCGACGTCCCTGAGCCTGATGTCGCCGTCCTGGGCGATGCAGAGAAGAACCTGTGTGTGGTTCGTGAGGAACGTCCAAGACGTTGGGTTCTCATGACTTGACATGCGATTTCTGTTTCGTATATCTTTCTTCGCGTCAGAGATTGCGTATCTAATGTGTCGCGCTCTTCGTTTCGGAGATTAGCAAGCGAGAGGGGACGCCCGCAGCGCCAGAGGGAGGGAGAGTCGTGATGGAAGTCCGGGTTGCGACGAGGGACGTTGAGAGCGCCAAGCTCCTCATCGTTGACATGGTGGGCCTCTTCGGCCGGGAGCATGTCTCGCTCCAGGCAGACGGAGCCTTCAAGCTTGAGCTCAGACGCGACGGGAATGGAGCCTTGGTACCTGCGTTGGAGGCGGTCGAACGGTGGCTCGAGCAGACCGCCACAGCGACGACCGAGGTTTGGGTTGACGATCGTTCGTACACGATCGAGCGGCCGACCGAAAACGGCCGGATGGCAAACGGAATCCCTGCGGAGCCCCAGCGGCCGGTCCATTCCTAATGATCAGTGCCGCCCGACAAGCTCGGCGGAAGGACCGCCCTGAAACGATCTCGAAGCCGATCCTGCTCTTCTTCTACTCGCGCACATCGGGTAAGTGCCGACGCTGCGCCGTCACGGCCCTCCCGTCGGGCCGGACGGTTCGCTCAGGGTATCGCGTAACCGCGAATCAGCCTCAACCGTTGAACGAGTGCGGAGCGTGCGCCCGGATTCTCCGACGAGGGGGTCAGGAGGTTCGGTGCGGCGCTTCGCCTCTATCGACCCAAAGGAGGGCTTATGTCACTGTGGCTACTCATCCTGATCATCGTTCTCGTCGTTCTTGCTTTGGGCGGATTCGGCTACAGCCGCCGGTGAGCGCAAGATGAGCTTGTGGGTATGGATTGCGGTTGTTGCTGGCATCGTCCTGTCCATCTGGCTAGTTGTGGCGTTGGTCGGGACACCAAGACGACGTCGTGCTGCACAGCGCGAGAAGGCAGCTGAGCTTCGACGCGAAGCAGAAGAGAAGTTGGCGTCGGCGGCGCGGCGAGAGGTGGTGGCCAGCCAGGAGGAGACAACAGCTCGCCGCGAGCGCGAGGCCGCCGAGCAAGCGATGCGACACGCAGAAGCTGTTGACCCGGATCTTCCCGAGTCGCCTTCGGCTCCCGAGACCGCCGCTGCCGATACAAGTAACTGAGGGCTGGGGCGGGGGCACGCCGAGCGACAGGGGCGACATCGCAGCGCCGCAGAATCCGCCCCCGCCCTTCATTGCTTCATCAGAGCCGAGACCGCCGCCTTAGGTATGGGGATATCACGTACTCGGCGGCGCGGTCGGCTGTCTCGAACTGCGCGCTTCATCCAAAACTGTGACTCCGCGAGGCTCGCGGACCTTTCCGGGCGAACACGGAGCCCGCCCGCCTTGCTGGCCATGATGCGCGGCGCGTCGTAGCCTTGGCGTGATGGCCACGCCGGCGATCGCCGTCCCCGCTCCCGAGGAGGGTTTGACGCAGGCCGAGGCGACCAAGCGTCTCCGTGCCCGGGCGCGGCCTGCCGTGAAGCAGTCGAGCCGTTCCTACGCGAGCATCGTGCGGGCGAACGTCTTCACGGTCTTCAACCTGATCCTGGTCGTGTTCGGCGTGCTCGTGATCGCGTTCGGCGACGCCCGCGACGCCCTGTTCCTCGGTGTGGTCGTCGCCAACTCGGCGATCGGGATCGTCCAGGAGGTGCGTGCGAAGCGGGCGCTCGACGCGCTCGCGGCCCTCGTGCAGCCGGCTGCGTCCGTCGTCCGGGACGGTGAACGCCGCCGCCTGCACGTGGACGAGATCGTGGTGGGCGATCTCGTCGAGCTCCAGGCGGGCGACCAGATCGTCGCGGACGGAAAACTCGTGTCCGCGAGCGGCCTGAGGATCGACGAGTCGGTGCTGACGGGGGAGTCGCGCCCGGTGCAGCGCAAGCCCGGCGAGGAGGTTCGCTCCGGCTCCTTCGCCGTCGAGGGCGTGGGCGCCCTGGTGGTGACCGCGGTCGGACCGGAGAGCTATGCCGAGCGGATCACCGGCGAGGCACGCGCGTTCCGGCATCCCCGCTCGCCGCTCGAGCGGGAGATGAACAGGCTCCTGCTCGTCCTGGTCGGCGTGATCGTCCCGCTCGGGGGCCTGCTCGGCTACGCGCTCTGGTCCCAGGACACGCCCACCGCCGATGCGGTCTCGGAGTCGGCGGCGGCGGTCGTCACGCTCGTCCCTGAGGGGCTGATCCTGCTCGCGAGCCTCACCTATGCGGTCGCCGCGACCCGGATGTCGCGGCGGGGTGTGCTCGTCCAGCAGCTGAACGCGGTTGAGTCGCTCGCCTCGGTGGACACCGTGTGCCTCGACAAGACGGGAACGCTGACGGAGCCGAAGCCGTTCGTCCTCGAGGCGGTGCCCGCGGAGGAGGGGGACGCGGCTCGCCTTCAGTCGCTGCTCGGCCGCTACGCCGCATGCGCCGCCAGCCGCAACGCGACGCTCGAGGCGATCGCGGAGGCGTTCCCGGGCCGCGCCGAGAAACCGCAGCAGGAGGTGCCGTTCTCGTCGCGACGGAAATGGAGCGCGCTCCGGCTCGACGGGGAGGACCTCGTCCTCGGTGCGCCGGAGCTCTTCTCGCTCGGCCCGCTCGAGGAGCGGGCGGCGCAGGAGGCCTCGGCAGGCCGTCGTGTCGTCGCCTTCGGACGCGCTCCGGACCTACCAGACGATCCTGGGCCGGACGCTGCGCCGCCCGCCGGCGTCGAGCTGCTCGGCCTCGTCATGATCGGCGAGAAGCTCCGTCCCGACGCGCGCGCGACCGTCGAGTTCTTCCGGACGCAGGGAGTCGAGCTGAAGGTGATGTCGGGCGACCGCCCCGAGACGGTCGCGGCGATCGCTCGGGAGGCGGGGATCGCGGTCGACGGAGAGGCGCTGGACGGCCGGGACCTCGATTCGACACAGGCACTCGCGGCCCCGGTGATCGGGCGGATCACGCCCGAAGGCAAGCGAAGCGTGGTCGAGGCGTTGCGCGCGCGAGGCCGCTACGTGGCGATGGTCGGCGACGGCGTCAACGACGTCCCCGCGCTGAAAGCCTCGCGGCTGGCGATCGCGCAGGGCAGCGGCACGCAGATGGCGCGCAGCGTCGCCGACCTCGTCCTCGTCGGCGGAGACTTCGCCGCGGTCCCGCCGATGGTCGGGGAGGGGCGCAAGCTCCTGCGCAACCTCGCGCGGGTCGCCAGGCTGTTCGTGACGAAATCGGCGTTCGCGACGTTCCTGATCCTGTCGATCGGACTCATGGAGACCCCCTACCCGCTGCTCCCGCGCCACCTCACCCTCGCCGCAGCGGTGACGATCGGCATCCCGGCCTTCTTCCTCGCACTCGCTCCGAGCGCGGGCGGGTTCGAGATCAAGGGATTTCTGTTTTCCGTCGCCCGTTTCGCCGTTCCGGCCGGGATCGCAGCCGGCCTGGCCGTGCTCTCCAGCTACCTGTTCGCGCTCGACGTCGTCAACAGGCCGCTCGTCGAGTCCCGCACGGTCGCGACGACGACGCTGGTCCTCGTCGGCCTGTACCTGATCTACGTCCTCGAGGCGCGCGGACGCCTGACCAGACGCATCTCGGTGCTCGGGCTCTGCCTCGCGATGCTCGGGCTCTACGCGCTCGTCCTCATCGCGCCGAGCGGACGCAGCTTCTTCGACCTCGCCCTTGGTCCGGCCCTGCCCGCATCGTTCGCCGGCGCCGCACTCGCGGCGGTGCTCCTGTGGCTGACCGACGACCGCTTCGTGCCGGCGACCAACGGCGTATCTCAGGTGCCAGGCACTGGTGTAGAAACCTAAGGGGGGAGCGCGATCGTCAGGCTGTCGCCTTCGACGGTGACCGAGCCGCCCAGCCGCTCGACGTGCATGACCGCGACGGCGGCGCCGAGGTCGCGGAGATCCTCGCCGAGGACGACCGGCGCCGACGATGGCGTGATCGGCGAGACCCGCACCTCCGCCCCGTCGACGACGACCTCGACCCGCTCCAGCCCGCCATGTCGGAGCGCGCACTGGACGAGCGCCGAGACTGACCGCTTGGCCGCATCGGGGTCGACCGTCACGGCCGTCCCGTTCCCGGAGACCGACACGCGATCCTCGCCCAGCCGTTCGACCGCGGCCGCCGCGAGCTCGCCCGTCGAGACCGGCTCGAGCTTCGGGTCGTAGCGGCCGCCCTCGATCCGCGCGGCCAAGGAGAGCTCGTCGATCAGCTCGCCCAGCTGGGCGGAAGCGGCCTCGATCATCTCCGAGTAGCCGACAAACGTCGGATCGAGGGCCGGGTTGCGCGACAGGGTCCGCGCGAACCCGAAGATGGTCGCGAGCGGGGTCCGCAGGTCATGGCACGCCAGACTGACGAGCTTTGGAAAACCGGTTTCTTCCGCCACTGTTCCCTTGGTACGTTTGCAGCATAAATGGAGCGCACCGACGTCCTCGCGCCTGATCTCCAGTCCTCCGAGCCGGAGGTGCGGATCGGCCTCTCGCGCGCGGGCGTGCGCGGCGTCAGCAAGGCGATCCGGCTACGGCGCGGACGGCACGAGAAGCTCGTCTCCGCCGACATCTCCTGCTTCGTCGACCTCGACCCGGACCAGCGCGGAGTGCACATGTCGCGCTTTCCGGAGCTGTTCGAGCAAGCGATCGACGAGCTCGTGATCGGCGAGGCGCTGCTCGTCGAAGAGCTCGCCGAGCACATCGCGCGCACCGTGGTCGGCCGCCAGCGAGCGCTCCGCGCCGAGGTCGAGGTGACGGCGCGGTACCCGATCCAGCGGGAGACGCCCGTGACGCGCATGCGAACCCAGGAGATGGTCTCGCTGATCGGCGTCGCCGGAGCCTCGAGCACGCGAACCCGTCGCGTCATCGGCGTCGAAGCGACCGGGATCAACGCGTGTCCCTGCGCCCAGGGCCTCGTGCGCGGCAAGGCCGCCGAGCGGCTCCTCGAAGCCGGGTTCGACGAGCCCGACGTCGACCGGATACTCGAGCTCGTCCCGCTCGCGACCCATAACCAGCGTGGGCGCGGGACGCTCTACGTCGGCACGGACCGTGCGGTCAACGCAGAGGACCTCGTCGAGATCGTCGAGCGCTCGATGAGCTCGCCCGTCTACGAGCTGCTCAAGCGGCCGGACGAGCTCTTCGTCGTCGAGCATGCGCACCTCCAGCCGCGGTTCGTCGAGGACTCCGTACGGGTCGCGCTGAAGGAGACGCTCGAGTCGTACCCGGAGCTCGAGGCCATGGATTTCCTCTCGTCGCGGCAGGTCAACCTGGAGACGATCCACACGCACGACGTCGTCGCCGAGCGCTACGGCACGGTCGCGGAGCTGCGTGGGGAGCTCGAGCGCGGCAAGCGTCCGGAGCGACACACGAACCTCCAGGAGTGGCTCGCCTCGTGACCCGGACGAAGGAGCGCATCGACAGCGGCACCGGCACCGGCCTCGGCAGGCCGTGGCACGTGATCGTCCTGAACGACGACCACAACACCTTCGACGGGGTCGCGGCGGCTCTGTCGAAGGTGATCGGGATCTCCTTCGCCGAGGGCATGGGCTTCGCGAACCGGATCCACACCAGCGGGCAGGCCGTCGTCTGGTCCGGCCACCACGAGGTGGCCGAGCACTACTGGAAGGGGCTCAGGCAGCGCGGCCTGACGATGGCCCCGCTGGAGCAGTAGCGCGGCGCAGCGTCGCGCGGTTCTCCGTGCCGGCGAGCAGCCGGCGGATGTTCGACCGATGGAGGACGACGATCGCGACCGCCGCCGCTCCTGCGAAGACGATCACCGGCCAGGGTTCGCCGAGCAGCACGGTGATCGCCGGCAGCGACAGACCGGCGACGATCGACGCGAGCGACGCGTACCGGAACAGCAGGAACGTGATCAGCCAGACGGCCGCGACGATTCCGCCGACGACCGGGGCGACGCCGAGGAAGGCGCCGCCCGTCGTCGCGACGATCTTCCCCCCGCGCTGGAAGCCCATGAAGAGCGGCCGCCAATGGCCGAGCATCGCCGCCCCGCCCGCCAGCACGCCGGCGAGGTGGCCGTCGACCTGTGTGGCGATCAGCGCCGGGGCGAACCCCTTCGCGGTGTCGAGGACGACGACCGGCACGCCGTACCAGCGCCCGTACACCCGCCAGACGTTCGTCCCGCCGATGTTGCCGCTCCCGAGGAAGCGGATGTCCGTGCCCTCGAAGACACGGACGATCCAGTACCCCGAGGGGATGCTGCCGACCAGGTAGCCGGCGACGATGAGGATTGCGAGCGTCAGCGCACCGGAATTCCGTACGACTCGACCCACCCGTTGACGACGCCCCAGTCGAGGTTGTTCAGGAAGGCCTCGATGTAGGACGCCCGATCGGTCTGGTAGTCGAGGAAGTACGCGTGCTCGTACACGTCGAGCGCAACCAGCGGCGTGGCGTTCCAGACGGGGAACGTGTTCTGCGCGTCCCCGATGTGGTTGAACAAGCGCCGCTCGTCCCAGTCGTACGCCGTCCAGGCCCAGCCGCGCGCTCCCATCCCCGTCGCCTTCAGGTCGGTGCGCCAGGCCTCGAACGAGCCGAAGTCGCGCCGGATCAGGTCCGCGACCGCACCGTCCGGGTCGCCGCCGTGGCCGCCGAGATGCTCGAAGTAGAACTCGTGGTTCTTGATCCCGCCGACCGCGAAGCTGAGGTCGACCTTGAGCGCCCGGACCTCGGAGTAGACCTGGTTCGCAGCCGAGAGGTCGACCTCGGCGAGCTTGCCGAGAATCTCGTTCCGCTTGTTCACGTAACCCTGGTAGAGCTTGTAGTGCGCGTCGATCGTCTCGCGCGAGATCCCGTCGAGCTCGTACAGGCCGGGCCGCAGCTCACGGGGGGCAAGCTCCTGGAAGTTGTATGCGAGGGTCGTCATGACGTCTGAGCATATGCGACACGCGAATCCACGAGAGCAGCGGACCACGTAGGACGGGGAGATGGAATTGGCCATCGAGATCGGAACCTGCTTGCCGCGCGCGCCGGAAGCGGCGACGATGCCGCGAGTGGCGGTGCTCGAACCGACAGACGAGGATCTGCTCGCGCGCGTCGCGGACGGCGACCGCGATGCCTTCGGCGACCTCTACGAGCGCTATGCCCGTGCCGTCCTCGGCCTCGCGATGCGGCGGCTCGGCGACCGCGGCCGAGCCGAGGACGCCGCGCAGGAGGCATTCGCCTCCGTCTGGCGCGCCGCCCGCACCTACCGGCGCGACCGCGGGCCCGTCGCGCCGTGGCTCTACGCCGTCGCGCGCAACGCGATCGCGGACAGGGGCAGAGCGCGCGTCGAGCCGCCGGCGGAGCCGGTCGACACACCCTCGAACGAGCTCGGTCCGGAGGACCATGCCGAGCAGTCCTGGGTCGCCTGGCGCGTGCACCGCGCGATGGAGACCCTCCCCGACTCGGAGCGAACGGTGCTCGAGCTGGCGTACTGGAGCGGCCTCTCGCAGAGCGAGATCGCGACCGAGCTCGCCATCCCCCTGGGTACGGTCAAGACCCGCACCCGCGCCGGCCTCGCGCGGCTTGCCGACGAGCTCGAGGGAGAGGAGCTGAGATGAGCCCGGCCGGAACGCCTCCCGATTTCCGCGAGCTCGTCGGCGACGAGGGCACGCCGAAGGAGCTGGCCAGGCTGCAGCGAGCGCACGACATGCTGGTCGCCGCCGGCCCGCCGCCGGAGCTCTCGCCGCGGCTCGCGGAGCCGCCGAAGACGCCGGAGCGCGAGCGGAGGTTCCACCGCTGGCGGCCGCAGGCGGCATTTGGGCTGGCAGCCGTGGTCGCCGCGGCCGCATTCGGGATTGGATTCCTCGTCGGCGGCCACCCGAACCGGTTCCCGGAAAGCCGATCGGTCCAGATGCACGGGGTCGGCCAGCTCGCCTCTGCCCACGCCACCCTGGCCCTTGGTGCGCAGGACAACGCCGGGAACTATCCGCTGGAGATGACGGTGCACGGCCTGCCGGGCACCCCGGCGGGTGCGTGGTACGAGCTGTTGCTCTCGAAGCAGGGCCGACCGACGCTTCCGTGCGGCTCGTTCGCGGTAGACGGCGGATCGGTCACCGTCCGGCTCTCGGTCCCCTACGACCTGAGCCAGTTCCCGAAGCTCTTCGACGGGTGGGTCGTGACCCTGCACGTGCCGAGGCAGAAGCACGTGCCGGTCGTGATGACGACGTAGCTAGGGCGCGACCCGGTCGTTCGCCACGAAGGCGGCGTGCGTGACCGGCATGTGCTCCGCGAAGAAGAGCTCGACGGCCTCGGCGTAGCGGCGGATCTCGCGCTGGGCGCTCTCGGCGGCGCGCAGCGAGACGAAGTTCATCAGTGAGCGGGCGTTGATCGTCCAGTAGAACTCGGTGTAGGCGCCGACCGGCATCACGCAGCGCGCGAGCTCGCGCGCGACGCCGAGGTCGACGAGCCGCTCGTACGCGGTGAACGCAGCGTCGTAGACGGCCCGCAGCTCGTCGCGAGTCTGCTCCGCGACCTCGGGCTCGACGGGCTCGAACGTGTACGCGCCGGGCTTGCCGATCTGCGTACGGACATCGTCGGGCTCGGGGACGTAGAAGTCGTCGGTCGCCTTCGCATATCTCATGCTGAACTCGTTGAAAGAGCCCACCCGGTGTCGCATCCATTCCCGCGCGACGAAGATCGGGCAGCGGATGTGGAAGCGGAAGGAGTTGTGTTCGAAGGGTGTGCCGTGCCGATCGCGCATCAGGAAGCGGATCAATCCCTCGTCGGACTCGTCCATCTCGTCCTTGTGGCGTGCGAAAGAGACACGGGCGCCGTTGACCACCGATAGGTCGCTGGCCATCACGCCGTCGAGGCGAACGAAACCGTGGTCGAGGACGCGGATCGTGTTCTCGGGGATCACGTGGGTCGCGGTCGCCACAGGGACGCCGAGTGTAGCGGGGCCGCCTGTCGGAGCCCCTGCGCGGCAGCGGCCAGGAAGACCAGGACGACCAGGCGAGGCGGGAAGACACCGGGTGCGCGAGGCCGACACCGCGGGAAGAGGCGCAGGTCGTCTAGCGTTTCAAACGTCATGTGGAACTGGATCATGATCGCCGCGCTCTATGCCGTCGGGATGGGCTTCCTGGCCCTGCTCGGTGGTGTGCGCAGTGCCGGCGATGCGCTTCGTCGCTGGGGCGAATCCGCCTCGCGCCACGACGGGTGCTCGTCCCCCACCTGCTAGCGACTGACCAGCCGTCCGCCCGCGACCGGCTAACGATTGACGCTGCGTCGGCACGGCAGATCGTTTAGGGTGCGCGCACCCGAGCCGCCGAGGGCTCACGCCAGGGGAGGTTGACCCTCTCCGGTCGGGCCAGGAGTCCATGGCCAGCGTCTCGTTCGATCGGGCAAGCAAGATCTTCCCGGACGGCACCAGAGCCGTCTCGGACCTCGACCTGGACATCCCCGACGGGCAGTTCATGGTTCTCGTCGGGCCCTCCGGCTGCGGGAAGACGACCGCGCTCCGAATGCTCGCCGGCCTCGAGTCGGTGAGCGAGGGCGTGATCCGGATCGGGGATCGGGTGGTCAACCACGTCCCGTCGCGGGACCGCGACATCGCGATGGTCTTCCAGAGCTACGCGCTGTATCCGCACCTCTCGGTGTACGAGAACATCGCGTTCGGGCTGCGGGTGAAAAAGGTGCCCAAGGACGAGATCGACCGGCGGGTCAAGAACGCCGCGAGCATCCTCGATCTCGAGCCGTTCCTGAAGCGGAAGCCGCGCGCACTGTCGGGCGGCCAGCGCCAGCGCGTGGCCATGGGACGGGCGATTGTCC
>JBKPRD010000224.1:0-28332 GCA_046734415.1 Actinomycetota bacterium
ACGCCCGCATCTACGGCAGCTCCCAAGAACGAACAAACGCCCTACCGACCTACCTCGAGCGCTACAACTACCGACGACCACACGGCAGCCTCGGCCACCAACCACCGGCCTCAAGGCTGAACAACCTATTCAGGAACTACAACTAGGCAGACTGTTTTTCACACCTGGCACTTGACCTGTGCCAGATGGGGGCTCTTGTCCACGACAAGTGCCTGGCACCGGTGCGGTGACGAAAGCGTGACTCTTCGTCCCCAGGAAGGGTCGAGATTCAGTGCTCGGAGCCGGGGCCCGGGCCGGTCTCGTCCTGCTCCTCGCGCTCCCGCAGGAAGCGCGTGAGCTCGGCGGCGAGCGTCTCGCCCGAGGGGAGGTCGCTCTCGTCGAGCTCGTCCACCCTACGCTCGAGCTCCTCCACGTAGGCCGCGGTCTCGTCGTCGCTCGCGATCGCCTCGCTGACCTGCGTGACATACGCGGCCGCCGCCTCGTCCAGCTCCGCCGTGTCGATCTCCGTGCCGAGCAGCACGCCGAGGCGCTCGCAGAGCGCGCCGGCAGCCTTCGGGCTCGGCGCGAGCGAGACGTAGTGGGGCACCGCCGCCCACAGGCTCGCCGAGGAGATCCCTGCGCGGCGGCACGCGTCGTGCAGCACGCCGACGATGCCGGTCGGCCCCTCGTAGCGCGAGACCTGGAGGCCGAGCTGCTCGATCAGATCCGGATCGGTTGCGCTGCCCGTCACGGGCGCGGGCCGAGTGTGCGGCACGTCGGCCAGCAGCGCGCCGAGTGTGACCACGAGCTCGACCTCGAGCTCGCGTGCGAAGTCCACGGTCAGGCCCGCGAACGTGCGCCAGCGCAGGTTCGGCTCCACGCCGAGGAGCAGGACTACGTCCCGGTCGAGCCCGTCGGGGCGCGCGTGGTAGAAAACCGTCTCGGGCCAGTCGATCCGGCGCGTGAACCCCTCCTCGAGCTTCACGTGCGGACGCGTCGCCTGGAAGTCGTAGAAGCCCTCGGGATCGATCTCCGCGAAGCGCCGCGCATCCCAGCGCTTGGCGAGGTACCCGGCTGCGAGCGAGGCGCCCTGTCCGCCGTCGTTCCAGCCGCGAAAGGCGGCGACGAGGACGGGGCGCTCCAGCGCCGGGCGCCGGGCGACGTTCAGTTCCGCCATCAGAGACCCTTCCAGTGATGGTCTCGCATCTCTGCTCTGACGAGTGCTGGAAGGGCCACTAACCCAGTCTACGCAGTGCGACTCACGAAGGCCGCGCGGGCGGCCGCCACATGAGCGTGACGAGCGCGACGGTGCACGCCCAGACCGTTGCAGCGACAGCGACGTGGACGAGGACGAGCCACCAGGGGAGGTGCGTGCGGTACTGGATGTCGCCGAGGGCCATCTGGACCAGAACGAGCGAGGCAAGCCCGACGGCGGCCGGGAAGTAGTGAGGCGCGACCTGCCGCCGGGCGAAGAGGTAGCCGATGAGGAACATCAGGCTGCAGCCGAGTACCGCGACGGCGGCTCCGTGCAGGAGCAGGGCCGGATGGAGCGACCAGAGCCGGTAGACCTGCTTCCCGCCCGAATGCGGCCCTGCAGCGGTCGCAAGCGTCCCGGTCGCGAGGAGCGCGAAGCACGCGACGCCGATCCCGACCCCGGCGAGGCGCGGCTCCCGGCCGAGCCCGGGACCGTGGCCGCGGCCGAGCGCGAGCGACTCGAGGCCGACCACGACCGCCGCCGCGAGCACCGCCATCGAGAGCAGCAGGTGCGGGATGACGAGAGCCGGATGAAGGTGCGCGTAGACAGTGATCGCGCCGAGCGGCGCCTGCGCGAGCGTGCCGAGGAACGTGGCGAGCGCCAGCCAGCGCGTCCAGCGGGGCAGGCCGGGGGTTCGCCACGCGGCGAGGGCAAGGGCGAGGGTGAGCGCGATCGTGACGCCACCGACGAGCCGGTTTCCGAACTCGATGTACGAGTGGTAGTCCTTCTCCGGGAACGGCTGCCCCGGTTGGCAGCCCGGCCAGTGCTCGCAGCCGAGGCCGGAGCTCGTCAGGCGGACGACCGCGCCGGTCGAGACGATGAGCCAGAGTGCGGCGACGGTCGCACCGGCGAGCCGCCTGAAGGTGGTGGGCGAGAGCTCGAAGGCGCGCAGCCGCGCGAGCCGTGTCGTCTCGACGTGCACTAGACCACGGCCACGCCCGCGCCGTCCTCTACGCGGCCGATCCGGCGGACGAAGAGGCCACGGGCCTCGAGCTCCGCCACGAGAGCCGGGCCTTTCTCGGCGGGCAGCGAGACGAGCAGCCCGCCGGCCGTCTGCGGGTCGTAGCCGAGCACGAGCCGCTCCTCCGCCACTCCCTCAGCCGAAACGTGCGCGGCGGCGAAGTCCCGGTTCCGCCGGTCGCCACCCGTCTTCTCGCCCGCGCCAGCCACCTCGAGCGCCCCCAGGAGCGCCGGCCAGGAGTCGCTCTCGAGCACGAGCCTGACACCGCTGCGGTCGGCCATCTCGTGTGCATGGCCGAGCAGCCCGAAGCCGGTCACGTCGGTGACCGCGTTCGGCCGGAAGGCGCGGAGCACCTCGGCCCAGTCGCGGTTCAGCGTCGTCATCCAGTCCACGGCTGCGTCGACCTCCTCGGCGCCGACGAGATCGCGCGCGGCGCCGTGCAGGACGAGCCCAGTGCCGAGCGGCTTCGTCAGGAAGAGCGCATCGCGATCCCTTGCACCGGCCTTCGGCCACACGCCGTCGGGATGCACCGTGCCGACGACGGCGAGCCCGTACTTCGGCTCCTTGTCGCGGATCGTGTGCCCGCCCGCCAGGATGGCGCCGGCCTCCCGCACCTGCCGGTCGGCCGAGTCGAGGATCGCGGCCACCGTCTCGTGCGGCAGCTCCTCCGGAAACGCCGCGATCGAGAGCGCGAGCAGTGGCCGGCCGCCCATCGCGAAGACGTCGTTCAGCGCGTTCGTCGCCGCGATCGTCCCGAAGTCCCGAGGGTCGTCGACGAGCGGGGGGAAAAAGTCGAGCGTGAAGACGAGCGCGGTGTCGTCGTCGAGGCGGTAGACCGCGGCGTCGTCCGCGGGCGAGAGCCCGACGAGCAGGTCCTCCGCTTCGGCGGGAACGAAGCCGGCGAGCAGCTCCTGCAGCCGCGCCGCGGAGTACTTGGCGGCGCAGCCCCCGCTCGTCACGAGCTCGGTCAGCTTCCCGCTCACGCATGAAACGTTACGGAATCGTCACGCCTACGACACGGTTGGGGTCAGACCCCTGACATGGCCGAAGTGGACATCAGAGCGCGCCGCGCATGCGCAGGATCGGCCGCGCGATGTACAGCGCCAGCCCGGCGGAGAGGGCGAAGCCGACGACCGCGACGGTGTGGTCGACGAAGGACATCAGCGCGGACGAGACCGGCAGGCCGACAGACGAACGTCGTGCCCAGATCTTCGAGGGCGTGCCTGAATTCCGATGTGCTCTCCGGGGGCGCCGGCCGCTTTCCGACCACGCCCACCCGCGGAGCACTCGAAGGAGGCGGCGGATGGCGGGCGACCCACGCGAGCTCGGCCGCGCGCCGCACACACTGGATCCGAACCCCCATCGCGGGCTTTCCTGCCCGCTGGAAGGTCGGAAAACGAACTACCCGCGCAGCAGGGTCGTGCGGATGGCGGAGACGAGCTCGCCGTACGAGACCGACGCCTCGAACCGCGCCTTGATCCGGCCGTCGCCGCCGACCAGGAAGACCCAGGGCTCGCTCGGCAGCCGCCACTCTCGCACCCAGCGGTTCTGGCCCTGCGCCGGGTTGTTGTCGGTGTAGATCTCAACGTGGATGAACCGGATGCCGCGGCCGGCGAAGCGCCGCTGCGCGGCCTTGACGACGTCCACGACCGGGCCGCAGGTGCGGCTCGTGCAGTACTTCGGCGTCGCGAAGACGAGAACGAAGGGGAGGCGGGCGCGGACCGAGTCCGCGACCGAGTAGCGGAGCAGCGAGAGGTCCGGAGGGCTCGCGGTCGTCAGCGCGGCGACGTCGCCGTGGGTGCTCGCGAGCGTCGGTGTCCGCGAGGGGATAGCGCGCGCGCCGACACCGGGTGCGGTCGGGTGCGCCGCGACCTGCAGGTTGCCGACCCCCTGGATCGCCGCGCCTTCGGGTTGCGCGACGAGCGTGTACTTTCCCGGCTTCTCGATCCGGAAGCGCGCGACGTAGATCGACCGCGCCCCTCCCGCGGCCGCCTCCGAGCGGCCGGGAATCCCGATCGGCTCGAGCCGGGCAACCGTCCTGACGAGCGGGTCCGACTCGAGCGACCGCCCGACGAGCACCCTCGCGCGCGGGCGCGAGATCAACCGCGCCTGGCTGTCGATCACCAGGAAGGTGACCCGGACCTCCCCGACGGCGTAGTCCGAGGTGCCCTGGACCAGCGCGACGTCGGGGCCCGGACGCGCGAGCACCGACGCGAGCGTCCCAGCCTTCGGTTCGCTGCGGCCGCCGCCTCCGCCGCACCCGGCGAGGACGAGCGTGAGGAGCAAGAGAACCGCGGTGCGCCGCACCCCGCCAATGTAGGCGGACCGTACGGCGCCCGCGCAGTCCTGCTAGTGGCCGTCCGCGTATCCGGCGCCGATGACCGACAGCACCAGGGACGCGACGACGACGAAGTAGAGGATGGTCCCCTTGGACAACACCGCCGTGTCTCCTTTCGGCTAGAAGCGAAAGTCCTGCAGCGCCTCGGCTGCCCGCCGGTAGTGGCGGGCCGCCTCTCGTTCGACGCCTCGCTTCGCTGCGAGATCGCCCTGAGCGACCCAGGCCGCTGCCCGGTGGCTGACCGAAGACGTCTGTTCAAAGCTCCTATCGGCAGCCAGGAGCATTTCTTCAGCTTCTTTCAAGCGATCCTGCTCGAGCAGTGCGCGGCCCAGTGCGAGCTGCGCGGTGCCGATCTCGTACAGGTAGTCCACACGGTCGCCGAGCAGCTCGAGCGCCTTCCGCGCCTCGGCCTCCGCCTCGACGAACCGGCCCGTCCCGAGGTGCACCTCGGCGAGCGAGCACATCGCCTGGCCCGCGTCGACCTTGCTGCCGGTCTCACTCGCGACCGTGAACGCACCCTCGAGCAGGTCGACCGCCCTGTCGGCGTCTCCCAGCGTGTAGTTCAGGCCGCCGAGGTTGTTCAGCAGGCGGCCGACGTTGCCGCGATCGGCGAGCTCCTCGTAGAGCCCACGAGCGCGCTCGGCGTAGGAGCGGGCGAGGACGAAGTGCCCCTCCCGCTCGGCGACGAGCGAGGCCTGGAAGTAGGCATTCGCGGTCGCCTGCTTGTCGCCGGCGGCGCGAGCGAGCTCGAGAGCCCGTTCGACGTCTTCGCGCGCGGCCTGCCAGTCGCGCTGGCGCCGGTAGCAGCGCGAACGCCAGCCGAGGATGTCGGCCCGCAGGCTGTCCGACGCGAGCCCGGACTGCTCGGCCAGGTCGAGCGCCGCACCGAGCAGCCCGACGGCAGTGGCGATGCTCGACAGCTTGTACCGGGCGACGCCGAGACGGAACAGCACGGCAGCGCGGTCGACGTCGGAGAAGCCGGGCCCTTCCGCGAGCTCCCGCGCACGGGCGAGGAACTCGAGCGCCTCGTCGTTCCGGCCGACCTGGATCAGCGCCCACGATTCTCCGAGCAGCGCGCGGAACTCGAGGTCCCGGGCGCCCGTTCTCTCGACGGCGTCCTGTCCGTGCGTGAACTCCTCCAGCGCCTCCTCGTACGCCCGGAGCTCCGTCAGCGACTCGGCCCGCGCGAGCGCGGCCTCCGCGCGGGCGCGGTCCTCGGAGCTGACGCCCGTCTCGAGGTAGTCGGAGTCGACGCCGAGCTTCTCGGCCAGCCATTCGAGCGTGTCGGCCGTCGGCCGCGTCTTGCCGCGCTCGATCTGGCTGACGTACTCCTTCGAGAAGCGGCCGGCGGCGAGGTCGGTCTGGGTCAGGCCCGCGCCGACGCGCAGCGCGCGCACGCGCTCTCCGATTCCCAGGCTTTCGTACCCCGTGGCCGTAGTGAAGTAAGCGTAGTCGAAAGTCCTTCACTCGGCTACTTGACAAAGATGGACAGGGCTCATATAGTCGTGGCACTTCGCAACCACCGCCGCAGGAAGACAAGGTCGGAAGCGGGGGGCGCGCCGCCGACGCGCGAGTGATCGGAGCCGGTCTCGCCGCAGGGCCGGATTCGAGGATCGCGATGGCGGTGAGTCGAAACTGATCAGTGGAGAGCCCCGGGAGCCGCAGCCGGGGCTCTCTGGTCCCTACGCCCCGGGACGCACTGCGTGAAGTCCCTGCAAATCGGGACTTCCGTTTCAGCGCGGGCTTCAGCAGTAGGGGCGGGCACGAGGACGATGAGCGGATTCGCGCCCATTTGCGCCCCATTGACTAGCCGCGTCGAATGCGTCCCTTTCCACGGGGGGTCAGCTTTGATCGGTGCCTTACAGCCTGCGCGTACACACGCAGCGTGAAGTTCGGATCGGTGTGTCCGAGTTGCTCTGCGACGTAGACCGGGTCGTCCCCACATATGGGCGGGCCTTCCGGGCTGACGGGCTGCCTCTCCCCCGTCCGTCCGCATGAGGCCCGCCCACGCCTGTTCGCCTACCCGGCTCGCTCGGCGGCACACGCACATCGGGTAAGGATTCTGTAAGAGGTCGCATGGGGTGCCCGCAGAACTGCAGCGGCGCGTCACAAACAGCGGCGCTCGCGAGCCAATTTCGGCGCGGACGCGAATGCCCGCCTCAATCCGCAACGTTTCGGCTTGAACAGCGGGGTGCTGACCCGGGCCGGCGCCGGAGCGCCGGACTCATCCGGCTTCGGAGAAGGCGACCTCGCCCTCGCGCTCCGGGTGCGGCTCCTTCGGCAGCGTCAGCGCGGCGATCACCCCGCCGAGGAGGGCGAGGCCCGCCGCCGTCTCGAGAGCGTGGTGGAAGCCGTGCAGGAACCCGACGGGGTCGGGGCGCCCGGCCGTCGTGGACGCAGCAACGATCGCGCCCATGATCGCGATGCCGAGCGAGCCGCCGACCTGGCGCATGCTGTTCAGGACCGCCGAGCCGACACCCGCCTTGTCCGGCCGCACCGACTGCATCGCGGCGGCCGTGACCGGCGCCATCGCCGCCGACATTCCCACCCCGCCCAGCAGCATGGCCGGTAGCAGACCCCAGAAGCTCTCGTGTAGACCCATACGCGCGAAGAGCAGGAGCGAGCCGGTCAGGACGATCATCCCGCCTGCGACGAATGGGCGCGGGCCGTACTGATCCGAGAGCCGGCCGGCCTGAGGTGCGAGCACGATGATCAGGATCGTCCACGGTAGGAACGAGGCGCCCGCCTGGATCGCCGAGTAGCCGAGCACTTGCTGGACGTAGAGCGACACGTAGAAGAAGACGCCGAACATCGCCAGACCGATCAACAGCATCACTGCGTTCGCACCGGCGAAGCTGCGATTGCGGAACAGGCTGAGGTCGAGCATCGGAAGGCGCTGGCTGCGCTCGAGAAGGATGAAAGCTCCAAGCGACAGCGCCGCCACAGCAAACGCCGTCAGGATCCGGCCGGACGTCCAGCCGTACTCGTTCGCCTCGATCAGCCCATAGCTGAGCGCGAACAGCCCCACCGTCGACGTCAAGAGGCCCGGGACGTCAGGGCGCTGCTCCTCCGACATGTCGCGCGATTCGTCGATGAAGAGGTACGCCGCAACGACGCCGAGCACGCCAATGGGCAGGTTGATGAAGAAGATCCAGCTCCAGCTGATCCGCTCGGTGATGATGCCGCCGACGAGAGGTCCGATCGCGAGCGCGAGGGCCGAGACGCCCGCCCAGATCCCGATTGCCGTTCCACGCTGCCTGGGAGGAAAGGTCGCGACGATGATCGAGAGCGTCGCCGGGTTCATCAGCGCCGCGCCCAGTCCCTGGACGACGCGGGCCCCGATCAGCATCCCAGGGCCGGTAGACAGCCCGCAGACGAGCGACGAGGCGGTGAAGACGACGAGACCGACGACGAAGATCAGACGGCGGCCGAAGAGGTCGGCGAGCTTTCCGCCGGTGAGCATGAACGCGCCGAATGTGAGCGCGTATCCCGTGACCACCCACTCCAGCTCGGAGATCTTCAGGCCGAGGTCGCTCTGGATCGACGGCAGCGCGACGTTCACGACCGTGTTGTCGAGCATGATCATGAACAGGCCGAACGCAACGGCGGCGAGTGTCCACCACTTGCGATGCTCCTGGTCGAGGAAGCTGGCTGCGATCCGGGCGCGCACCGTCAGTCCAGGGTAACGGCGCTAGGGTTTGGCGCGTGGCCGAGGTGGTCTGGCGCCCGGACGAGGACACGCTCGAGCGCGCGAACGTCGTCCGTCTCATGCGGCGGTACGGGGTCGAGACGTACCGCGAGCTGGTCGCCCGGTCGATCGCCGACCCGGAATGGTTCTGGCCGGCGGTGGTCGAGGACCTCGGGCTCGAGTTCTCGGAGCCTTGGCGGCAGGTCGTCGATAGCTCGCGCGGGCCCGAGTGGGCGACGTGGTTCGTCGGCGGCAAGCTCAACGTTGCCTGGAACTGCGTCCACCGGCACCGCGGGGAGCAGACGGCGGCCGTCTTTCGGGGGGAGGACGGCATGCGCCGCGAGCTCACGTACGCCGAGCTCTCCGATGCCGTGACGCGGCTCGCAGAGCGGCTCGTCCAGCTCGGGGTCGAGCCCGGCGATCGAGTCGCCATCTACCTGCCGATGTCGCCCGAGGCGGCAATCGCCTCGCACGCCTGCGCGCACGTCGGCGCCGTCCAGATGCCGGTCTTCTCCGGCTTCGCTGCGCCGGCGGTCGCGCAGCGGCTCGTCGACTCGGACGCGAAGGTCGCCATCACGGCGGAGACCTCTTCGCGCCGCGGCAGGCCGATGCCGATGCTCGCGATCCTCGAAGAGGCCAGGCGCGAGGCGCCCGCGCTCGAGCACGTCGTCGTCGCACCGTGGGAGGAGGAGGTCGCCGGCCTGCCCGGCACGCTGGCGCCGCTCCCGGTCGACTCGGAGCATCCCTACCTGCTCACGTACACGTCCGGCACGACGGGCAAACCGAAGGGCGTGCTCCACGTCCAGGGCGGGTTCCTGGTCTCGATCGCCCGCGAGGCCGCCTACCTCGCCGACGTCCACGCCGGCGACGTCGTCCACTTCGCGACCGACATGGGCTGGATCATGGGGCCGTGGACGGTGGTCGGCTGCGGCGCGCTCGGCGCCGCGATCGTCTTCGCCGAGGGCGCGCCGGACTGGCCCTCGGACCGCCTCTGGCGCCTGATCGAGGAGGAGCAGGTGTCGATGCTCGGCTGCTCGCCGACGCTGATCCGGGCGTTGATCCCGCACGGCGATCCGGCGCCGGACCTGTCCTCGCTCCGGACGATCGTCACGACCGGCGAGCCCTGGAACCCAGACCCGTACCGGTGGCTGTTCGACCGTGTCGGCGGCGGGCGCTGCCCGATCGTCAACATCTCGGGCGGAACCGAGGTGGGCGCCGTCTTCCTCTCCTGCTCCGTCGCCGAGCGGATCAAGGAGTGCTCGCTCGGCGGCCCTGCCCCCGGGATGGCGATGGACGTGGTCGACGCGAACGGCCGGTCGCTCGTCCGAACGGGCGAGGTCGGGGAGCTCGTGTGCCGTCAGCCGTTCCCAGGGATGACGCGCGGCTTCTGGCGCGATCCGGAGCGCTACCTCGAGACCTACTGGCGGCGGTTCCCGGGCGTCTGGACGCACGGCGACTGGGCCTCCGTCGACTCGGACGGCTACTGGTTCCTGCACGGGCGCTCGGACGACACGCTGAACATCGCCGGCAAGCGGATCGGGCCCGCCGAGCTGGAGTCCGCGGCGGTCGCGCACCCGGCCGTCGCCGAGGCGGCGGCGGTCGGCGTTCCGCACACGGTCAAGGGTGAGGTGGCATGGGTGTTCTGCGTCCTCGCGCCCGGCGTATCCGCAGAGGAGGAGGACGTGCGGGCGCTCATCGCAGAGGAGCTGGGAAAGGCCTTCGCCCCCGACCGCGTCCTGTTCGTCCCGTCGCTGCCGAAGACGCGGTCGGCCAAGATCGTCCGCCGAGCCGTTCGGGCGACGGCGCTGGGCGAGGATCCGGGCGACATGTCGTCTGTCGAGAATCCCGAGGCCCTCGACGGAATCTCGGCCGCCGTCGGCTGATAGAGTTTTCGACTGGAAGACGAAAACCCCTGATGAGACTCGCGCTCGCTCAGATCAACACGACGGTCGGTGACCTGGAGGGAAACCGGACGCTCGTCCTCGAGCGGCTCGAGGAGGCGCGGGCGGCCGACGCGGACCTCGTCCTCTTCCCCGAGCTCGCCGTCACCGGCTACCCACCGGAGGACCTCCTGTTGCGGCCGGGGTTCATCCGCGCCGCGCGGCTCTCGCTCGAACGGATCGCGGCGGCGACGAAGGGGATCTCGGCGCTCGTCGGTACCCCCCACTTCGACGGCGACCTGTTCAACGCGTGCGCGGTGTGCTCGGACGGCGAGGTGCAGGCGATCTACCGGAAGCGCTTCCTGCCGAACTACGGCGTCTTCGACGAGCAGCGCTACTTCGCCGCGGGGCGCGATCTCGTCATGCTGCGGCTCGGCGAGGCGCTCCTCGGCGTGACCGTGTGCGAGGACATGTGGCAGCCGGGGCCGCCGGCGACCGACCTCGCGCTCGCGGGAGCGCAGCTGCTAGTCAACCTGTCCGCGTCGCCGTTCCACGTCGGCAAGGACCGGGAGCGCGAGGAAATGTTCCAGCAGCGTGCACGCGACACCTCGAGCTTCGTCGCCTTCGTCAACGCGGTCGGCGGCCAGGACGAGCTGATCTTCGACGGGCACTCCTGCGTGCTGGACGACGAGGGCGAGGTGCTCGCCCGCGCGCCCGGGTTCGAGGAGGCCCTGCTCGTCGTCGACGTCGACCCGACCGCCGCGATCGGTCGGCGGCTGACGGACGCCCGTCGCCGGGCGCTGGCGCGGGAACGCGACGACCCGACCCGGCCGGTGGTCGTGCAGCTCGAGAACCGGTGCCAGGCACCTTCGGTGCCAGGCTCGGGTGCGGTCGCACCTTTCGCGGAGGAGCTGGACGCGATGCGCCTCGCGCTCGAGCTCGGCCTTCGCGACTACGTCGACAAGAACGGCTTCCGCGAGGTCGTCGTCGGGCTCTCAGGCGGGATCGACTCTGCGCTGACGGCGGCGCTCGCGGTCGAGGCGCTCGGCGCCGAGCGCGTCCACGGCGTCTCGATGCCATCCCGCTTCTCGTCGGAGGCAACCCGCACCGACGCGCGCCGGCTGGCGGAGGGCCTCGGGATCGACTTCCGGGAGATCGCGATCGAGGAGATCGTCGGTGCGTTCGACCGCGCACTCACCCCCAGCTTCGGCGGCCTGCCGCGCGACCTGACCGAGGAGAACCTGCAGGCCCGCGCGCGCGGCGTCCTGCTGATGGCACTCTCGAACAAGTTCGGCTGGCTCGTCGTCGCGAGCGGGAACAAGTCCGAGCTCTCGGTCGGCTACGCGACCCTCTACGGGGACATGGCCGGCGGGTTCGCGCTGCTCAAGGACGTGTTCAAGACGGACGTCTTCCGGCTCGCGCGGCACCTCAACGAGCGGGCCGGGCGAGAGGTGGTCCCGCAGTCGATCATCGACCGCGCGCCGAGCGCCGAGCTCCGGGACAACCAGCTCGACCAGGACTCGCTCCCGCCCTACCCGGAGCTCGACCGCGTGCTCGAGGCCTACGTCGAGCTCGACCGCTCGCGCGAGGAGCTCTCGAGCGACGGGTTCGACCCTGACGTCGTCGACCGGGCGCTCGCGCTGATCGACCGGGCCGAGTACAAGCGGCGCCAGGCCCCACCCGGCGTGAAGCTGCGCCCGAAGGCATTCGGGCGCGACCGGCGGACGCCGATTACGAACCACTGGCGCGGCTGACGCCGACCAGATCGGCGAGCGAACGGAACCAACGCAGCCGCTCGCCATAGGGAACCGCGGCGTTGGCGGGCGAGGTCGAGGGCAGGACGAAGAGGAGGGTCTCGTCCAGACGCCGCTCCTGGAGCCCGTGCTCCGGCCGGACGCCGAACGCGCCGCGGTAGGCCTCCTTGCCGACGAACGCGATCGTGCCCGGGCGCAAGTCGCGCGCGATCCGCTCCAGCCGCTCCGCCGAGTCGAGGAAGTCCGCGCGGCGCAGGTCGCCGGAGCGCTTGGTCGTCCGCAGCGCGGCATTCGTCAGGCCGATCCCATACCGGAGCACGTCGAACTGCTCCGACGGGTCGACGAGGCGCGGCGTGAACCCGGCCTCGTGGAGCAGCCGCCAGAAGTCGTTCCGCGGATTTGCGAAGTGGGCTCCGGCCGCCGCCGAGACCCGGCCTGGATTGATCCCGCAGAAGAGGACCGCGAGGCCGCGGTCGAGGACGTCCGGGACGGCGCTCGCTACGCCGCTTCGACCTCCGGCTGGTCGTCGTCGTCCAACTGCTCGCTGATGAGCTTACGCAGCTGCTCGCCCAGCAGACCTCCGCTCGGACGTTCGAGCTCGGCCTTCCGGATCACCGCGACGGTCGACTCGCGATCCCCGTAGAGGCGGGCGTAACACTCGGATTCGTTCAAGGGCCGTAGCCTTGACACGCCCGGAACGTAGCTCCCGGACCGGACGGAGCTGAGCTTGTAGTTTTCTCGCGTGGCGGAGCCGAAGGCGAAGCGTTTCGAGCATGCAGTTTCCATCCTCCGCGACGGGCGTTTCGCGGCCGACGGGGAGACGGTCGAGGTGCCTGAGACGTGGACGCCGGAGCATTCCGTGCTCGCCGGCCTCCTCGACTGCTCGCTGACGAGCCTGCGCTACCACGCCCTTCGCTACGGCGTCGCCGTCGACGCCGAGGGCAGCGCGAGCGGGGTGGTCACGAGGCGCCGGTCGGACAGGCGCTACGGCTTCGTGTCGATCGACGTGCGGTTCGACATCACGCTCGACCCCAAGCCGCCCGACGCGGAGATCGCCGCGCTGCTCGCGAAGGCCGAGCGTGACTGCTTCGTCGGCGCGTCGCTGACCCCGGCGCCCTCGTATACCTGGAACGTTGCGTGAAGCTCCTGCTGCTGGGCGGCCCGCGCTTCGTCGGGCGGGCGCTGATGGAGGCGGCGCTCGCGCGCGGCCACGAGACGGAGGGCAGCGCGACCGGTGCCTTCAACGCGACGTCCCCGCCCGGGGCGCATACGTTCGGCTCGATGCTCGAGGCATGCGCGACCCGGGACGTGGTCTGGGTCGACGAGGCCTTCCTGCTCGAGCGCGGCGTGGAGCCGTGGCGCCACCTGCCGCTCTGGATCCAGGTCGGCGATGCGGAGATGGCGTACTTCCACAGGGCGGACGTCTCGCGCGCGGTCGCGGCCGGGTTGACGTTCCGGCCGCTCGAGGAGACCGTCCGGGCAGTGCCGGCGTGGCAGGGCACGGCCGGAATCTCGCCGGAGCGCGAGGCCGAGCTACTCGCCGCCTGGCGGAAGGCAGCAGCGGCGTGACGCTAGACGTCCGTGCCGTGCGGGCGCGCTTCTCCGCGCTCGAGCGCAACCTGGTCTTTTTCGACGCGCCCGGCGGCTCGCAGGTGCCGGACGAGGTGATCGACGCGATCGCGTCCCACCTGCGGGAGTCGAACGCCAACGTCAGCGGCCCCTACGAGACGAGCCGGCGCACCGAGGAGCTCGCGGTGCGGGCGCGGGAGACGGCGGGACGGTTTCTCGGCTGCGCGCCTGCGGAGGCGGTCTTCGGGGCGAACATGACGACGCTCAATTTCGCGCTCTCGCGGACGGCGGCGCGGGAGCTCGAGCCCGGCGACGAGATCGTCGCCACGAGGCTCGACCACGACGCGAACGTCGCACCCTGGCTCGAGCTCGCCGTCGACCTGGGGCTGAAGGTCCGCCTTGTCGACATCCACGAGGACACCACCCTAGACCTCGACGGCCTCGAGCGGCAGCTCTCCGCGCGCACCCGCGTCGTCGCGTTCCCCGTCGCCTCGAACGCCGTCGGCACCCTCACCGACGTCCGGCGCGTCGTCGACCTCGCCCACGGCGCCGGCGCGCTGGCCTGGGCGGACGCTGTCCACTACGCGCCGCACGGCCCGATCGACGTCGCCGCGATGGGCGTCGACGTGCTGATCTGCTCGCCGTACAAGTTCTTCGGGCCGCACCTCGGCCTGGCGTTCGTCCGGCGAGGGGTCGCAGAGGGCTGGCGCCCGTACAAGGTGCGGCCGGCGCCGGACGAGCCGCTCGGCGCGCGGTTCGAGACGGGAACGCCGCCGTACGAGCTGCTCGCCGGCTTCGTCGCCGCAGTCGAGTACATCGAGTCGCTCGGCTGGAAGTCGATCGTCGCCTGGGAGCGGGAGCTCGGCACGCGGTTCCTCGCCAGATTGCCGGAGAACATCCGCCTGTACGGGCTGCCGACGATGGACGGCCGGGTGCCGACGTTCGCCTTCTCGGTCGACGGGATCGGGGCCGGCGAGGCCGCCGCCCGGCTCGGGGAGCGCGGGTTCGCCGTCTGGCACGGGAACTACTACGCGCTAGAGGTGATGAAGCGCCTCGGTCTCGAGGGCGACGGCGGCGCGGTGCGGGTCGGCCTCGTCCACTACAACACTGGCGAGGAGGTCGATCGGCTCCTCGACGAGCTCGCTCGCCTGGAGTGACGGGCCGGCGGCAATGGGGCGCGCTAGCCGCGCTCGTGCTGATCTCGACTGCGTTCCGGGCGTGGGCCGCGGTCTCGGTTCCGGTGCCGTGGATCGCGCCCGACGAGATGGTGTACGGGCTGCTCGGGCAGTCGCTGTACAGCCACGGCTCGCTCGAGATCCTCGGCAGCCCGACGCCGTTCTACTCGCTGCTCGTCCCCGCGCTCGTCGGCTTCCCGCTGAGCGCGTTCGGGCTCATCCACGGCCTCGACGTCCTCCAGGGGCTCCAGGCGTTCGTGATGTCGCTGACCGCCGTGCCGGTCTACCTCTGGGGCCGCTCGCTCGTCTCCCGCGGGTGGGCGCTGGTCGGCGCGGCGCTGGCGGTTGCCGCTCCGGGGCTGACGTACGCCGGGCTGATGATGAGCGAGGTGCTGTTCTATCCGCTGCTCGTGCTCGCCGCGTGGGCCGGTGCCGACGTGATCGCGCGCCCGACCCGGCGCTCGGGGGTGCTGCTCGTCCTGGCGGTGCTGGCGCTCTGCGCGACGCGGATCCAGGGCATCGTTCTGTTGCCTGTATTGGCAACCGCAGCGATCGTCGACGGCTGGTTCGCGCGATCGTGGGCGAACCTGCGGCGCCTGCTGCCGGCGACAGGCGCACTCGCCGCGCTCGCCGTCATCTGGATCGGTTGGCGTCTCGGCTCGGGATCGGGCACGCTCGGCGGCTACGAGGTGATCGCGACCACCTCGTACAGCGTCGGCGGTGCCGTGAAGTTCGTCGTCTACCACCTCGCCTCCGTGCTGATCATCTGCGGCCTGTTCCCGGCAGCGGCCGTCGCGCTGCTGTTCGTGCGCGCGGCACGGCACGGCGAGCCGGACCCGCAGGTGCGCGCCTACCTCGCGGTCGCTTCCTCGCTCACCGTCTGGCAGGTCGTCGAGGTCGGCGTCTTCGCGTCGTACTACTCGGACCGGATCGTCGAGCGGAACCTGATCGGGCTCGGGCCCGTGCTCTTCCTCGGGCTCGTCCTCTGGCTGGACCGTGGCGCGCCGGGGACGGCATGGGAGCGTGCCGCAGTCGCTGCGGTGGCCGCGCTCGTGCTTCTCGTCCTGCCCGTGCGCCGGCTCGTGAACATCTTCGGCGCGCACGACGCGATGACCATGCTCCCGCTGTACAGGCTTCGCCAGGCGACGGGGCCGGGCACGATGCTCGCGGTCTACCTCGTCGTCGGGGCGCTGGTCGCGCTCGCCTTCGCGTTGTTGCCGCGGCGCGCGGTTCGGGTCGTGCCGGCCGTGCTGCTGGTCGCGCTCGTCGCCGCGTCGGCGCTGGCGGGCAAGTTCGCCGTCGACCAGGCGCGGGCACAGCAGCAGGCGTTTCTCGGCAAGCGCCCGAACTGGGTCGACCGGAAGGCTGACGGGCCGGTCGCGTACCTGTACGACGGCGAGCCCTCCTGGAACGGCGTCTGGCACACGCTCTTCTGGAACAAGAAGATCGACCGCGTCTTCGACCTGGGGCACGCGGGGGTGCCGGGGCCGCTGCCGCAGGCCCACGCCGAGGTGCAGCCGGACGGCACGGTGTTCGTCCCGCCGTCGGCGCGGCAGCCCGGCGACTACGCGGTCGTCTCGACGTGGACGACGCTCGCCGGCGAGAAGCTCAAGGGCGTCAAGCAGCAGGGATTGACCCAGGCCGGGCTCCGGCTCTGGCGGGTGGAACGTCCGTTGCGCTTCCGGGACCAGATCTCGGGGCTGCAGCTGAACGGCGACGTCATCGCCAACGACACCGGGCGACTGGTCGGGTACGCCTGCCGGAAGGGCACGTTCCGGCTCACCGTGATCCCGAAGCAGCCGGAGGCCGTCGAGATCCGCGTGAACGGACGGCCGGTCCGCGGGCTCACGTTCGGGTCGGGCGCCACGAGTTGGCACGGCGACTTCCCGGCCGGGGGGCACGGGGGCAGGTGCACGCTCGAGGTCAAGCCGACCGGGCTGCTGGGAACGACCGTCTTCGAGCTCGACCGCGGTAGCTAGGATCGAGCCGTGGCCGCGTACGAACGTCACATGCTCGGAAACGGGTTGCGCGTCCTGACGGCGCCGATGCCGGAGGCGCAGTCGGTCTCGTGCTTCGTCATGCTCGCTGCCGGCTCACGGTACGAGACGCGCGAGACGAGCGGGGTCGCGCACTTCGCGGAGCACATGTTCTTCAAGGGGACCGAACGGCGGCCGACCGCACGTCAGCTGGCCGGCGAGGTGGATGCGATCGGCGGCGAGTTCAACGCCTTCACGAGCAAGGAGTACACGGGCTACTACGTCAAGGCGGCGGCCGAGCACCGCGACGTCGCGCTCGACGTGCTCGTCGACATGCTGCGGCACTCGAAGTTCGACGGCTCGGAGATCGAGCGCGAGAAGGGCGTGATCATCGAGGAGATGAACATGTACTTCGACACGCCGCGCGACTTCATCGACGGCGTCTACGAGAAGCTCGTCTACGGCGACCACCCGCTCGGCTGGGACATCATCGGACGGAAGGAGACGGTGCAGGCCGCGACGCGCGAGACGTTCGTCGACTACCTCGGCCACTGGTACAAGCCGTCCCGGATGGTCGTCGGCGTCGGTGGGCGGACCGGCGAGGCGCTCCTCGACAGGATCGAGGAGCTGCTCGGCGGGCTCGAGGACGGGCCGACGGGCACACCGACGCCCGCATTCCCGCTCCCGGACGGTCCGCGCGTCCGCGTGCACACGAAGCCGTCGGACCAGGCGCACATCTGCCTCGGCGTCCGCAGCCGGCCGATCGCCGATCCCGACCGCTACGTGCTGATGGTGCTCTCGACGGTGCTCGGCGGCGGCATGTCGTCACGGCTCTTCACGGAGGTGCGTGAGCGCCGCGGGCTCGCCTACTACGTCTTCGCAACGAACCACTCCTATACGGACACCGGGTCGCTGTACGCCCAGGCCGGCGTCGACATCGAGCGGATCGAGGAGGCGATCTCGACGGTCTACGCCGAGCTGAAGAAGATCGCGGCCGAGGCCGTTCCCGCCGACGAGCTGCGTAAGGCGAAGAACTTCGCGAAGGGCAGGCTCGTGCTCCAGATCGAGAGCCCGCACGGGCTGATCATGTTCGGCCTGCGGCGTGAGGTCCTGGAGGGCAGGGCAACCGAGCCGGAGGAGGTTCTGACCGGGATCGAGGCCGTCACCGCGGAGGACGTCCAGCGCGTCGCTCACGAGCTGATCGACGACCAGGCGCTGCGCCTGGCGGTCATCGGGCCGTTCGAAGAAGAAGAGCGCTTCGAAGCCCTGCTTGCCGCCTGACGCCAGCCCACCGTCCCTACGCGTCGGCTTCGAAGCCACGCGAGGCGCGGACCCCCTCCAGCCGCCCCGTCCATTCCAGCCGAGCCGATCTTCGTGGCGTTTGAAACCCAGTCTCTGAGACTGGGTTGAAACGATTCTGGGACGATTCGTCCACAGGGGTCAGAGCCGGGGCTACGGACGATACGTTGCCTCCATGGGCTACGTGCGCAGGACGTCGCTGCCGGACGGCTACTTCCACGTCTACATCCGCGGCGTCCGTGACGTGCCGCCGTTTCCCGACCCCGAGGATCGCACCGCGGCGCTCGGGATGCTGTTCAAGGCGGCCAAGCGGTTCGAGGTCTCGGTCGAGGCAGCGTGCGTGATGACGACGCATTACCACGCAGTCGTCCAGGCGGCGTGCACAAACCTCTCGCTCGCGATGCAGTGGTTCCACTCCCGGTACGCGCGGGCCTTCAACCGGCGACACGGACGCTACGGGCACGTTTTCGCGGAGCGCTTCCAGTGCCGGGTGATCGACAGCGAGGAATACGTCTTCGACGCCTGCGACTACGCCGTCCTGAACCCCGTCAAGGCGGGACTCTGCGATCGCGTCGAAGAGTGGCCGTGGTCGTACAGCCGCTACAGCGTCGCGTAGTCCTCCTCGAAATGCTCGCGATCCTCGGCGTCGGCGATCGCGTCCTCGGCCCCACGGGCCTTCACCTTCCACGCTTCCGCCTCGCCCGTTCCCGCGAGCGTGTCTGCGCGAGCCAGCACCTCGTAGACGTACGCGAGATCCCAGTCGCGCAGGCCGGCCGACTCGCACCACTCCAGACACCGCTGCGCGTGCCAGACCGCCGGCTCGCCTCTGCCGAGCACCGTGTAGACCCGTGAGACCTGCCACTCGGCCCGGGCCCGGTTCTCCGGCTTGCACTCGGGCGCCTCGCCCCAGTGGTACGCCATCGCATGTGTCGCGTGCAGCATCCGGTCGTCGCCCTCGCGGGTCTCCATCAGCCGCCAGACCTCGTTGAACAGGTCCGCTCCGAGCTGCCGCTCCGCCGAGCTCATTCCTCCGAGGCCTCGGAGACCGCGCGCGTCTTGATCTCCTCGACGACCGCCGGATCGGCCAGGGTGGTCGTGTCCCCCAGCGGCCGGTTCTCGGCGACGTCGCGCAGGAGCCGACGCATGATCTTCCCGGAGCGCGTCTTCGGCAGCTCCGGCGTGAAGACGATGTTCGCCGGCTTCGCGATCGGCCCGATCACGCGCGCCACGTGCTCGCGCAGCTCCTCGAGCCTCTCGAGCGAGCCCTCCTGGCCGCCGCGCAACGTCACGTACGCGACGATCGCCTGACCCGTCAGGGGGTCGGTTCGGCCGCAGACCGCCGCCTCCGCGACCGACGGATGATCGACCAGCGCGCTCTCGACCTCGATCGTCGAGATCCGGTGCCCCGCGACGTTCATCACGTCGTCCACGCGCCCGAGGAGCCAGAAGTCGCCGTCCTCGTCGATCCGCGCCCCGTCGCCTGCGAAATACGCGTCGGGGTACCGCGACCAGTAGGTCTGCACGTAGCGGTCCGGGTCCTTGTGGATCCCGCGGAGCATCGCCGGCCACGGCCGCCGCAGGACGAGATACCCGCCGCCGCCCGGCCCCACCTCGTTCCCCTGCTCGTCGTAGACCGCCGCGTCCACCCCGGGGAACGGCTTGGTCGCCGACCCCGGCTTGGTCGTCGTCACCCCGGGAAGTGGGGTGATCATGATCATCCCCGTCTCGGTCTGCCACCACGTGTCGACGACAGGCGTCCGGTCGCCGCCGATGTGTTCGCGGTACCAGCGCCACGCCTCTGGGTTGATCGGCTCGCCCACCGACCCGAGCAGCCGCAGCTTGGACAGGTCGTGCCGCGCCGCGTACTCCGGCCCCCACTTCATGTGCGCCCGGATCGCCGTCGGGGCCGTGTAGAGCACGTCGACCCCGTAGCGCTCGGCGATCTCCCACCAGCGGTCCTTGTCGGGGAAGTCGGGCGTCCCCTCGTAGAGGACGCCCGTCGTGCCGTTGCACAGCGGCCCGTAGACGATGTAGGAGTGGCCGGTCACCCAGCCGACGTCGGCAGCGCACCAGTAGACCGTCTCCGGCTTCACGTCGAAGATGTACCGATGGGTGGCGGCGACGCCGACGAGGTAGCCGCCGGTCGTGTGCACGATCCCCTTCGGCTTCGCGGTCGTCCCGCTCGTGTAGAGGAGGTACAGGAGGTCCTCGGCGTCCATCGGCTCGCAGGGGCACTCCGTCTCGTCGGTGGCAATGTCGTGCCACCAGACGTCCCGACCGGCGGTCATCGGCACGTCGCCTCCGGTCCGCCGCAGCACCACGACCGAGCGCACTGAAGGAGACTCCGAGAGGGCCTCGTCCGCGGTCGCCTTTAGCGGCACCGTCTGTCCGCGGCGCCACGCCTCGTCCTGCGTGATCAGCACCTCGCACTCCATGTCCTGCAAGCGCCCGCCGAGCGAGTCGGCCGAGAACCCGCCGAAGACGACCGTGTGCGGCGCGCCGATCCGAGCGCAGGCGAGCATCGCGATCGGCGTCTCGGGGACCATGCCCATGTAGATCCCGACCGGTGTCCCCTTCCGCACCCCCAGGGCCTTCAGCGCGTTCGCGAGCTTCGTCGTCTCCCGCAAGAGTTCCGCGAACGTGACCTCCCGCCGATCGCCCGGCTCGCCCTCCCAGTAGAACGCGACCCTGCCGCCGTTGCCTGCCTCCACGTGCCGGTCGACGCAGTTGTAGGTCGCGTTCAGCTTCCCGCCCAGATACCACTTCGTGTACGGCGGCTCCCACTCGTACAGGGAGGTGAACGGCTCGAACCACGTCACCCGCTCGCGGCCTTCGCGCTCCCAGAACTCCTCGAACGAGAGCTCGTAGATGTCTGCCTGCGCGTTCGCCTTGGCGGCGAACTCGGGCGGCGGCGGAAAGCGCCGCTCCTCAGCCAGCAGCGTCTCGATCGTCGCGTCGCTCACGGCGAAAGCTCGTACGGGTACTGCGTCAGATTCTTGGCGCCGGTCTCCGTGACCAGGACGAGATCCTCGAGCCGGACGCCGCCGAACCCCTGTCGGTAAAGCCCCGGCTCGAGCGTGACGACGTCGCCGGCGACGAGGTCGCCCGGCGCCCGGCCGAGCCACGGCGGCTCGTGCACCTCGAGGCCGACCCCGTGGCCGAGCCCGTGGAAGAAGCCCTCGGCGAGCACCTCACCCGGCTTCTTCGTGAGCTGCGTCGGGTAGCCCGCGGCCTGGAACAGGTCGCAGGCGACCCGGAAGGGCTCCGCCGCCGGGATCCCCGCGCGCGTCGCCTCGAGCGAGCGGTCGAGCGCCTCCTTGACGAGGCGGTGATACTCGACGATCTCCTCCGGCGGCTCGCCGACGACGTAGGTGCGCGTCATGTCCGCGTAGCAGGCCGTGTCCGGATCCTTGGGCCACACGTCGATCACGACCGGTTCGCCGGGGGCGATCGGTCCGGAGCCGGGGTCGTGGCCGACCGCTCCCTGGGCGCCGTGAGCGACGATGAAGTCCTCGGCGACGACGCCGTGGGCGAGGAACGCAGCCTGGATCGCCTGCTTGATCCGCTCGCACGTCAGCGGGTCTCCGCCGACGACGAGTCCGGCGCCGTTCGGCTCCGCGCGGCGGAGCAGCTCGCGTGCCGCGTCCATCCCCGCCTCGGCCGCGCGCTGCGCGCGCCGGATGCCGGCGAGCTCGGCCTCGGTCTTCACGCGCCGCCGCGACGAGAACGTCTCCCGGTCGCTCGTCACGCGGATGCCGGCCTGCCAGAGTCGCTCCCCGAGCCCGATCGGGAACGTCGGCGGCACGACGGCGTTCTCCACCCCGAGCGACTTGCAGGCGTTGACGACGACCTCGAGCTCGACGTCCTCGCGGGGAAGTCCCGAGGCGATCAGCTCGTCGGAGCCGAACTCCTCGTAGGCATGAGCCTCGGGGCCGCCGGGTATCGCCGCGATCCGGTCGACCTCGAACGACGTCGAGACCGTGTGCCGCGACCCGTTCCGCTCCACGTAGAGGAACGGATCCGGCACGAGGATCGGCACCTCGTGCCGCATCGACGGCGAGCGGACGGTGTCGGCGTAAATCAGGACGTCCGGCACGGGCAGCGAATGCTAATGCCTAGACTGGGAATCGATGGACGAAGCGCTGCAGCGTGCCCAGGAGCTGGTCGCCGAATGGGACGAGGAGCTGCGGCGGGAGCTGCCGGCGGGCGCGGACATCTTCGACGCGCACACGCACCTCGGCAACGACATCGATGGGATGGTCGGCGAGTTCGACGAGGTCTTCCGACTAATGGACCGGTACGGGATCTCGCGAGCGTTCATGTTCTGCATGGACGAACCCGACCGGCACCCCGCCTTCCGGGCGCCGAACGACCGCACGCTCGAGCACGCCGAGCGCTCCGACGGCAGGCTGATCCCGTTCGTCCGCCTCGACCTCGGCGAGAGCCCGATCCAGGAGGCGGAGCGGTGCCTCGACCGCGGCGCCCGCGGGATCAAGCTCCATCCCCGCGCCCAGCGTTTCCTCCTCGACGACGAGCGTCTCGCGCCCGTCTTCGCGCTCGCCGCCGAGCGGCGGCTGCCGATCCTGATCCACGCCGGCCGGGGGCTGCCGCCGATCGCGGCCGACCTCGCCGGTCTCGTCGACGCGTACCCCGAGGCGCAGCTCATCCTCGCCCACGCCGGGATCGCCGACCTCGGCGCGCTGATGGAGCACTTCGCCGGCAAGGCCGGCGTCTACTTCGACACGTCGGCCTGGAGCCCGATCGACCTGCTCGACTTCTACCGCCAGGTCTCGCCCGAGCAGGTGCTCTACGCCTCCGACTACCCGTACGGCCAGCAGCCGTCGTCGCTCCTGATCGCCTTGCGAACGGCGCGCGTCGCCGGACTGACCGACGACCAGATCCTCGCCATGCTCGCGGGCAACGCGAACCGGATCGCCGGCGGCGAGCCGCCGCTCGAGCCGACGCCGGCCAAGGGCAGCGACACGTTCACCCAGCCGATGGTGCTCGCGCGGATCCATCAGTACCTCTCGATGGCGACGCCGCTCCTCTGGACGCGCCAAGCGGACACCGTCGGCGTCCTCGGCCTCGCGCTGAACGCCTGCCAGGAGCGAAACGGCTACGCGCTCGAGGATCTCGACCGGATCAAGGAGCTCCTCCTCTGCGCCCGTGATCTATGGCGAGCCGTCCCCGAGATCGAGGACGAGATCGACAAGATGCGCGCCGTCCGCCAGACCTTCCGCCTGATCCACCTGGCCGACATCGTCGCGGTCACGCCGGGCGTCTAGACCCTCATTCGGGGTACCCCGTTCGAACGAACACGGGGTCACCTTCAGCGCCCTCGGAGTCGATGACTACGGTGCATGCAGCTCTTGCGGTGGCTCGCTGCGATCGCCGCCGTCTGCGGCGCGTTCGCAACCACGACGTCGCCTGCGATTCCGGCGGCGAAGGGGTGCGGGCTGCGCGGCTACGACTATGCCGGGCTGCAGGGCGAGCGCGAGGCGTACGGGGTCACGGCGACGCTCACGGCGCTCGCCGACCCGGTCGTCGAGCGCGGCCACGTGGCCGCCTGGGTCGGCGTCGGTGCGCCCGGCGAGGGCCCGAACCACACGAACGAGTGGCTGCAGGTGGGGCTGAACCTGATCGCCGGAAACGAACCGAAGCTCTACTACGAGGTCATGCGGCCATCGGGACTGCGCTACGTCGAGCTCGACGCCTCCGTCGGGACCAACCGCCTCTACCGCGTGGCCGTGCTCGAGATGGTCGGCCGGCGGGACGTCTGGCGGGTGTGGGTCGACGACCGCCCGGTGAGCGAGCCGATCTACCTCCCGGGCAGCCACGAGCGGCTCACGCCGATGGCGATCGCGGAGAACTGGGACGGCGGTGCACCGACGTGCAACCGGTACAAGTACCGGTTCCGCGGTCTGGCCCTCGCCGGCACTCCTGGAGGCGCGTGGGACCATCTCCGCGCGGCCCAGGCGCAGGTGATCCAGGACGAGGGCTACCGCTTCCTGCGCGCCGCGACCGGCGGCTTCGTCGCCGTCACGGCCCCGCCTCCGCAGAACGCACTCCCCGCTTAGATAATCCGTCCTTGGGCACTGCTGACCGGCTGGCGGTAGCGGCCGTCGTCCTCGCAGCCGGGGCGGCGACGCGCTTCGGCGCGCCGAAACAGGCCCTGCTCCTCGGCGAGGTCCTCGGGCGCGTCCGGGCGAGCACCGAGGTCGGCGAGATCGTGGTCGTGCTCGGCGCGTACGAGCTGGACACGGACGCGCGCGTGGTGGATTGCCCCGAGTGGGAGCTCGGCGCCGGCGCGTCCCTTCGCTGCGGCCTGCGTGCGCTCCCGCCCGAGACCGCTGCGGCGGTCGTCGTCCTGGCGGACGGCCCCGACATCGCGCCCGCGGCGATCGACCGGGTCGTGGAGGCGTGGCGCAAAGGCGCCGGCGAGGTCGTCGCGGCCTCCTACGGCGGAGTCCGCGGCCACCCTGTCGTGCTCGGCCGGGCGGCCTGGGACCGGGTGCCGGAGGAGGGCGCGCGGGCACTCGAGCCGGCGCTGGTCCCGGCCGACGACCTCGGCGCGCCGGGCGACGTCGATCGCCCGGAGGACCTACCGGAGCGCTTCCGCCAGAAGCCTTAGAGAGGCGTCCGGAGCGCCGCCAGCTTCTGCTTCAGCTCGGGCGGCATCTCCTCGGCGCACACCTGCCGGACGAAGACACGAAGGCTCTCCTCGAAGCGGTAGCGCTTCCGGCAGTAACCGCACTCGGCGAGGTGGGCCTCGGCCTCGGCGCGCTCGGAGTCGTCCAGCGCGCGGTCGAGGTACGGCTGCATCACCTCTTCGCACTTCTCGCAAGGATCGATGAACGCGCTCACTCTCCGACCGCCTCGTCCGCGAGTGCGCCCTTCAGGATACGACGTCCGCGGTGCAGACGCGACATCACGGTGCCGATCGGGATGTCGAGAATCTGCGCTGCGTCCTGGTAGGTGAAGTCGCCGATGTCGACGAGCACGAGGACGTCACGGAAGTCGTGCGGCACCGCCGAGAGGGCCGCGACGACGTCGTCCTGCGAGAGCCGCTCGACGACCGCGTCCTGCTCCGACACGGGCTCGCGCGAGGCCTCCTCGAGCTTGTTGTAGAGGAAGTAGTCCCCTTCCTCGAGCGGCTGCATGTCCGGCGCGCGCTGCTTGCGGCGGCCGCGGTCGATGTTCAGGTTGGTGAGGATCCGGAGCAGCCAGGCGCGGAGGTTGGTGCCCGGCGTGTACGACTGCCAGCTGCGGAAGGCCCGGGCGTAGGTCTCCTGCATCAGGTCCTCGGCTTCCTCGCGGCTGCCGACGAGCCGCCTCGCCACCCGATAGACCTGATCCGCCAGCTCAAGCGCTTCCTCCTCGAACCGCACGCGATCGCGTGCCTCTGCCGCCATGCGCCGGGGCTCGGTAGGAGTCACCTCGCTCATCGGGCCACCCTAGCAGCGGTTTTCCGAAAGGGGCAACGCGCGCAGGAGCGCGGCTATTCCCGCCGTTAGCGAAGCACCGCTCGCGGGTATCACGCCCTCAATCGACGAGGAGGCTTCTGTGAAGGGCTACGACGTCGTCACCAGCGACGGGCGGAAGATCGGGCGCGTCACGGACGCGCTGGACAGGTTCGTCGTCGTCGAGCTGGGCCGGTTCCTGCGCTCGCGACGGCCGCTGCCGAAGGAGTTCGCGCACGCGACGGACGGGGAGCGCAAGGTGGTCGTCACCGTTCCGAAGGCGCTGCTCGCCGACGCGCCGCGCGTCCACCGGAACGGCACGTTCGACGTCGACGCGGCCGCGCGCCACTACGGGGTGGGCGGGACGATCACACGGGACGAGCCGATCTGGGCCGAGCAGGCGACCGAGCACCGGATCGCCGCGCAGCGCGAGCAGGCGAGTGCAGAGACCGGCGCTCCGGAGGAGGGCGCGGCCCCGCTGACGAAGCAGCCGGACGACGAGATCGAGCGCCGGCCCGAGCGCGTCTACATGCCCGGGGGCAAGTAGTCGACTTCGCGAAAGCCGGCGCGCGCGAGCTTCGCGATCAAGGCGTCGCGGTCGGTGCGGTCGTCGTCCCAGGCGAGCGACAGCTCGCCCAGCAGGTTCGCGCTCGCGGACTCGAGCCCGTCGTGGCCGGACAGCGCCGCGGCGACACGGTTCACGCAGCGCTCGCAGCGGATTCCGCTGACCCGGATCGTCTCGGTCTGCAGCACGCTCAGAAGGCTAGCGTCCGGCTGACGACGTCGGCCGGCACCGCGGCCACGCCGTCGGAGCCGGCCACCTCGAGCTGGCGCTCGGCCTCGCTCGGCCGCTCGAGTACGACGGCTGCGAGCGACCCGGCGTCGACGAGCTTCGCGAGCGCCTCGACCTCCTGCGGGTCGGCGTCCGTGCGGCTCGCATGCTCGCGCCGCCGCGCGTAGAGCTCGCGGTCGTACGGCTCGTGGTCGCGACCGGAGACGGCGGCGACCAGCGCGCCGACGAGCTCGGCGAAGCCGGCGGAACGCCGGACGTCCGTCTGCATGTCCATCACCCGCACCTCGAGCGTCCCGTGCTGCGGGCGGGGCCAGGCGTCCCAGTGGCGCCGGCCCTCATCGCCTGCGGTCGCGCCCTCCCAGTCGTCCGGCGAGCGAAGGACGGGCGGCGTGCCGCCGGTCGGGAGGTCGAGCAGGCGCGCTGCGCGCTCGGAGCGGCGGCCGGTCGCCTCGCCCTCCGCGAGCGGCGAGTTCGCGGACAGCGCGAGCAGTGTCGGCAGCCATGGGACGACGCCCTCGAAGGCGCGCAGGCAGGTATCCCAGTCCGGCATCGAGACGTGGACGTGCAGGCCGCACACGAGCTGGCGGGAGATCCGCTTGCCGAGGAGCTCCGCGAGCTTCCGGTAGCGCTCGAGCGGGACGAGCGGCTGGTCGGCGCCGCGCGCGAGGGCGTGCGTGCCGGCCGCGTGGAGTGCGACGCCGTCCGGCGCGGCGGCGTCCGCGAGCTGGCGCCGAAGCCGCATGAGCTCCTCGAGCGCGGCGCCGGCGTCGGGAACGACGGGCGTGGCGAGCTCGACGAGGCACTCGAAGAGCTCCGGCTTCCGCTCCACACTCGCAGAGCCGACCACACGCGAGAACGCGGGCGCGGCGGCGAGCGACTCCGCGTCGACGAGGAAGAGCTCCTCCTCGACCCCGAGCGCGAGCGGCGGCTCGCGGCCGAACCCCGACGTCACGAAGCGCGGACGCCGTGCACCGGTCGACCCGCTGCCTCCCAGGCGTAATACGAAGCGCTCGGCCCGAACGCGGGCTCGTACGTCACGACGTGCGGGTCCCGGCCGACCTGCTTCGCCCGTTCGGCGTGGCGAAGCAAGTTCGGGTCGTCACGCTCCTGCCAGACCAGGATCAGGTGCGCGGCCGTCATGAACTCGGCGACGAAGTCGCAGCCCGCCGCCGGGCACGGGAACGGCGACGTCGCGACGCAGTACCAGCCGGCGTGATCCTCGTCAGAGTCCTCACGCCAGAGCTCCTCCTCCTCGAAGAGCTCCGCGTCCTCGAGGAGTATCCGACCTGGTTCCTCGACGGCCACGCGCCAAGGCTAGCCGCAGCCGTCGATCCGGCCGCGGACACATCGAAGGGCCCCGGGCAGGCGATCGGGGCCCTTCGACCTGTCCGCCGCGCCGCACAACGGCGAGCGGCGGCTCTTACCCCCCGGGGTGAGGGGGTAGCGGGGGACGGCTCATCCCGACCTCGCTGCCGGTTGCCGTCCGAGCTTCACCTGGACAGTCGTCCTCTTGCCACTCCGGTAGACGACGAGCCGGAGCTTGTCGCCGGGCTTCTTCGTCGCGACGACGTCGCGCAGCCGGTCGAGGCTCGCGATCGGAGTCCCGTCCGCCTGGACGATGATGTCGCCGCCGAGGTTGTAGCTCTCGCCGGCGAGCACCACCTGCGTCCGACCGGCCTTCAGGCCCGCCGACGCGGCCCCGCTGCCGGGCTGAACGCTCTGGACGAGGAGGCCCTTCGACACCGGCAGCCGGAACACCCGGGCCAGGTCGCGCGTGATCGGGGTTGCGCTGATCCCGATGAAGGCGCGATCGACGCGACCCTCGCGGATCAGCTGGGCGATGACGGTCTTGACGGTGTTCGACGGGATCGCGAAGCCGACGCCGACGTTGCCGCCGGTTCCGGAGTCGCCCGTCTCGATCTGCGACGTGACGCCGATCACCTGAGCACGACCGTTCAGCAGCGGGCCGCCCGAGTTCCCATGGTTGATCGCCGCGTCGGTCTGGATGACGTGGTCGATCGTGTAGCCGTTCGGTGCAGTGATCGCGCGCTGGATTGCACTGACGATCCCGGCGGTGACCGTGCGGTCGAGGCCGAACGGGTTGCCGATCGCAACAACGGGGTCGCCCACCTTCGCCAGGTCCGAGTCGCCGAGCGGGAGCGGCGTCAGCGCGCGTGAGCTCGCGTCGATCTTGAGGACGGCGAG
>JBKPRD010000225.1:0-30306 GCA_046734415.1 Actinomycetota bacterium
CGCCGCCGCCCCCGCCGCCGCATCGCACGGCCGCGCCCGAGCGGCGGCGGGTCGTCGTCACCGTCGTCGACGGCGACACCGGCCGCCGCGTTCGCGGTGCGCTCGTGCGGATCGGGCGCCTGGCCGACCGCGCGAATGGCAAGGGGAACGCGGAGTTGCGCCTGCGGCGGCTCGCACCGCTCGTCGTCTCCGCGCGGGCCCGTGGGTACGGCGGTCGAGCGCTGCGGATGCCCTTCCAGCGCAAGCGGCGCGTCGTCGTCCGCCTCTACCACGAAGACCTGCAGTGGCCGATGTACGGGGCGACGCCGGCGCGGACGCAGGCCCATCCGTCGATCCGCATTCGGCCTCCGTTCCGCGTCGTCTGGAGCCGCGGCCTCGGATCGCTGATCGAGTTTCCGGCCGTCGTCTCGGACGGCGTAGCCTACATAGGCAACACACGCGGAACAGTCCGCGCGCTCTCCATGCGCAACGGCCGCGTCCTCTGGCGGCGCGACGTGCGCGGTGGCAAGATGGCCGCGTCGCCTGCGGTCGTCGGCGACGAGCTCGTCGTGCACGGGATGGACGGCGTCGTCCGCGTGTTCGACCGCCACACCGGCCGCCTGCGCTTCGGGTTCCGCATCGGCTCGCCGATCGAGTCCTCGCCGCTCGTCCGCGACAAGATCGATTACTTCGGTGCCTGGAACGGGAACGTCTACGCGCTCGACCTCCGGACGCGAAAGCTGCGCTGGGTCTACCGCTCGGGCTACAAGATCACCTCGAGCGCGGCGATTGCCGGTCGGACGCTGTACATCGGCGACTACGGCGGCCGGCTGCTCGCGCTGACGCCGGGGAGCGGCCGGTTGCGCTGGGCAGGGAACGTCAACGGCCGGATCTACGGGACGCCCGCGGTATGGGCGGGGCGCGTGTTCGTTCCTTCCTCCGACGGCGGCTCCCTGACCGCCTTCTCGACACGGGGCCGCTACCTCTGGCGCGTCCATGCGGGCGGCTACGTGTACTCGTCCCCCGCCGTCTGGGGCGGGCATGTCTACTTCGGCTCCTACAACGGCCTGCTGTACAGCGTCTCCGCCCGGACCGGCGGCATCCGCTGGTCGGTGCCGACCGGAGGGCCGGTCTCGGGCGCGCCGGCCGTCGTCGACGGCGTCGCCTATGCGGGAAGCTTCGCGCACAGGATTCTCGGCGTCGATGCGGAAACGGGACGCGTGCTGCTTCGGTTCCCGCACGGTGAGTACGTGCCCGTCTCCGGGAGCGGCGGACGGCTGCTCTTCCACGGCTACTCGCGGCTGTACGCGGTCGAACCGCGACCTCCGTTGCGAATGACAGCCGGTGCGCGGGCGCAGAATCAGCAGTGAACCGCGGAGTTGCCTGTGCTGCCAACAAGGTTCAAGCAGGTCACGCCCCCCGAGCTGGGGGTCCATGTGCCGCCCCGCTCTCGTTCTACGGCGTGTTCGCTGCCACCCGCGCGAAGGACGGCCGGCCTGCGACGTCTAGCGGGCGAAAGCGGCGGGTGACCACGGTCCCGAGCCGCCGGCTGATCATCCGCACGACGCGGCCGCCGACCACCCCGTAGAGACGGTACTCCCGGACGACGGGGCCCCACAGCGCGGACGGGCTGGCGGGCGATTGGGCCGCGACGCATCCGTCCTTGTAGTGGCCGCGCAGGTCACGGCCGGTGACGAGGTGCAGGCAACCTGCCGGGCCGCGGAGGAGCGCCGCCCACCCCGTCTCGGTGCGGAAGAGCGCGGGCGGGCCTAGGGTCTCCGCCGGCGAGAACCTGATCACGACGCGGTTCCCGGGGTCGCCGGCGAAGGCCGTTCCGTCGGTCCCGGGCACCTCCGTCGCGGTGCGGAGCTTCACGCACGCCTGTCCAGGTACGGGACAGGCATTCGTGGCCGGCTCGAAGCGCAGCCCGTAGAGGAGGACGATCGCGCCCGCCTCGTCGACGGCGAAGCCGGGCGCAAAGCTGCCCGCGGTGGCGCGCGCCGCGTCCTCGGGCGAGCCGAGCTGGACGCTGTAGGCCACGGAGCCCTTCTCGGTCAGGTCTCCGCCGGCGCCGACGGCGAACCGCCGGACCGTCCCGGAGAGCCCGTCCGCGGACAGCGTCGGCGAGTCGTAGACGTAGAGAGTCGTGCCGCGCCGGACCGGGGAGGGCATCGTCCCCGGCCAAGATGCGACCGCGGCACTGAAGCGGACGCCGTCGCTCGAGGTCAGGAGCGACGCGGTGCCGCCGCCGCCGACGGCAAGCAGCACACGTGCCGGGCGGGTCGCCGTCTGCGCCGCGGGAACCGCCAGGACGACGGCATAGGCGGCCAGGAGCAGGACTTTTTTGCGCACGGACGCTAACCTTGATCGAAGCCCCGGTCGCCATGCGCCTGGTTTTCGCCGCAGCAGCCGCCGTCGCGCTCCTCGCCGTCCTGCCTGCGGGATCGGCCGTGCGCCCCACGGCCGCTGCGCTGATCGCGAAGGGAATCGTCCGCGCCGACCTCGCGCCGGCCGAGAAGGCCGAGTACCGGGCGGTCCTGTGGCAGGCTCGAGCGGAGGCTGCGCGGCTGCCGCCGGCGCGCGCCCAGCTCCTGCGGACGGTGCTCGCGGATGTCGCGGCGCAGTGGCGCGCGTATACGCGGCCGCGGGCGCTCGTGCTCTTCTCGACGCTCGAGCTCAACACGAACTGGCTCGCGGGCCACTCCGTCTGGGGCGGTCATCCGGACCTGACCGCCGACGACGGCGTCGTCTACCGCTACTTCTGGTCGCATGGGTACGTCTTCCACCCGCTCGCGAACTTCGCGAAGCTGAACGAGCTCGCGAGCCGCGGCGATGTCGAGCGGACGCAGCAGCTCGCCGGCGCGCTCCTCGCGCGCGGGACCCCGCTCGGCTCGAAGCTCGTCTGGGAGTACGAGTTCCCGTTCGCGTCCGGCCGGGCGCCGTGGACGTCCGGGATGGCTCAGGCCGTCGCGGCCCAGGCGCTCGCCCGCGCCGGCGACCTGCTCAGCGACCCGGCGGTGCTCGACGCGGCGGACGGCGCCTACGCGGCGGTGCAGCGGCTGCTCTCACCGGACTCACCGGCGAAGCCGTGGGTCGCGCTGTACAGCTTCGATCGCATTCCCGTGCTGAACGCTCAGCTGCAGGCGGCGCTGTCGCTCGGCGACTACGCCGCGCTGACCGGCGACCCGGCCGCCGAGGCGTTCGCGAACGGCGTCACGGCTGCGGCGCGCGAGCTGCTGCCGCGCTTCGACACGGGCTACTGGTCGCGCTACGCGCTGCGCGGGGGCGATTCGCCCCTGCACTACCATGACTACGTGATCGCCCTGCTCCGCAAGCTCGCCGCCCGCACCGGCGACGAGGGTTGGCGAGCGACGGCCGATCGCTTCCTGGTATATGAGACGCAGCCGCCGGTCCTCCGCGTCGGGGGGATCCCGGCGACGCTGTACCCGCGGCCCCTCGACGGCTACCGCGACCGGGCGAAGATCCGGTTCTGGCTCTCGAAGACCTCGACGGTGACGCTGCGGGTCGGCAGATCCGTCCTCAGCGAGACGCTCGGTCACGGCGAGCACACCTTCGTCTGGGAGCCTCGGAACGCGGTGCCGGGCACATATCACCCTCGTCTGACGGCCGTCCCGATCATGGGCCCTCGCGTCGACAAGGCACTGCCGCCCGTCCGCATCGCCCACGGCAAGGCGCCGAAGCGTAGATGAGGCCGCCCGCGCTGGTCGCGCTGGCGGCGGCGCTTCTCGTCGCCCTGCCCGCGCACGGCGCGAACCGCCTCCAGCCCGTCCCGATCCTGATGTACCACGTGATCACCTCGCCGCCCGCGAACGCTCCTTACCCCGAGCTGTACGTCCCGCGCGCGAGCTTCGCCGCGGAGGTCGCCTGGCTCGCCGGCCACGGTTACCACGCCGTGACGCTGCAGCAGGTCTTCGACTCCTGGCGCGGCGGCAGGACGCTGCCCTCGAAGCCGATCGTCCTCTCCTTCGACGACGGATACCTCAGTCAGGTCAGAAACGCCCTCCCGCTCCTGAAGGCGCGCCGCTGGGCAGGCGTCCTCAACCTCGAGGTCCGCAACCTGGACGTCGTCTGGGGAATCCGGCCGCCGGGGATCCGGAGGCTGATCGACGCGGGGTGGGAGATCGACGCCCACACGATCCACCATCCGGACCTGACGACGCTCGACGCCGCACACCTGCGTGAGGAGGTGGCCGGCTCGCGCGCGGCGATCCGCAAGCGGTTCCACGTGCCGGCCAACTTCTTCTGCTACCCGGCAGGCCGGTACGACGACACGGTGGTCGCTGCCGTGCAGGCCGCCGGTTACCTTGGCGCGACGACGACGAACTTCGGGCTGGCGAAGCCCAGCGACCTCTACACGCTCGCCCGGATCCGGATCAACGGCACTGACAGCATCTCCGCCTTCGCGCAGAAGATCGAGGCGCTGCACGCGTGAGAAAACGGTGGCGGTGGTTCGTCGCCGGCGGGGCGATCGTCGTGCTCTGCGTCGTCGGCGCCGGCGTCGGCTACTACCTCTACGTCTCGGGCAAGGGAGCGGACATCCGCGGCTCCTCGACGGTCGAGTTCGTGCCGACGGAGGCGCCGCCGACGACGGCGCCGCCCCCGCCGCCTCGCCCGAAGCCGGGGAAGCACGAGTCACCGGCGCTGACGCGCGTCGACTGGCCGACCTTCGGCTACGACGCCCGGCGGCTTCGCTACCTGCCGAGCGTTCTGGCGCCGCCGTTCCGCGTCGCCTGGGTCTTCCACGGGCGGCACCTGCTCGAGTTCCCGCCGACGGTCGCCTACGGGCGCGCGTACATCGCGAACAACCCGGGCGTACTCTTCGCCGTCCAGGCCGCGACCGGGCGGACGAGCTGGCGCTACGCGTCGGGTCGGTGTGCGGCGGCCTCCCCGGCGGTCGCAGTCGAGCTCGTCTACATGGCGTTCCTGAATAGGCGCCGGCAGGGGAGGGAGGCCTGCAATGCCGCGCCGTCGACGCCCGGGATCGACGGAGAGGTCGTCGCGCTCGACGCCCGCACGGGCCGGCTGCGCTGGCGCCGTGTGATCGGCGCGAGCGAGACGTCCCCGCTCGTCGCCAACGGCAAGCTCTACGTCGGCGACTGGCGCGGCGACGTGTGGGCGCTCGACGCGAGGACCGGCCGGACCGTCTGGCGCTACCGGACGGGCGGCCAGGTCAAGGGGGCGCTCGCACTCGCCGGCCGGCGCCTCTACGTCGGCTCCTATGACCACAACGTCTACGCGCTGTGGGCCGGCTCCGGGAGGCTGATCTGGCGCGGGTCCGCGCAGGAGCGCTTCGGCGGCCGGGGGACGTTCTACTCGACGCCGGCGGCCGCGTACGGTCGCGTCTACATCGGCTCGACCGACGGCAAGGTCTACTCGTTCGGCGCGACGAGCGGTCGCCTGCGCTGGTCGCAGTCGACCGGCGGCTACGTGTACGGCTCGCCGGCGATCTGGAACAAGCTCGTCCTGGTCGGCTCGTACAGCAAGCGCTTCCTCGCGCTCGACGCCGCCACCGGCGACGTCGTCTGGAAGTTCGAGGCGAACGGCCCGATCTCCGGGTCGGCGACGGTGCTCGGCAACGTCGTCTACTTCTCGACGCTGAAAGGCCGTACCTACGGACTGAACGCGAAGACCGGGAGACAGGTGTGGAGCTTCGCGGACGGGAAGTACTCCCCCGTCGTCGCGGGACCGGATCGCGTCTACCTCGTCGGCTATACGAAGCTCTACGGACTTGTTCCAGCTAGAGTCGCCGCCCGATGACCGTCGCCTCGCCGCCTGACCTCGACGCCGAGCAGGAGGTCGATTTCGGCCGCTACTGGCGCGCGATCGCCGCGCGCTGGTGGCTGCCGGTCATCGGCCTCGTCGCCGGCCTCGTGATCGGCTACCTCGTCTCGCTCGGGACGAACTCGACGAACTACAAGTCGACCGCGCTCGTCTACCTGGGGCAGCCGCTCGCCCCCGACAGCGCGGCGCCCGTCTCGAGCTCGCCGACGACGCTCGGCCTCGTCTCGAACCTCGTCACCAGCTCGACCACGGTCCGCAAGGTCGCGAAGAAGGTCGGCCTCAAGGAGGGCCGGCTCAGCCGCCATGTCACGACCAAGCCGGTGCTCGGCGTCACGGCGACCAAGGTCGGCACGCCCGCGCCGCTGCTCGCGATCACCGTCAGCGGAACGCCGGCGAGGAAGGTCAGGAACGCGGCCAACGCGCTCGCCGACGTCGCGGTCAAGGCCGTCAGCGGCTACTCCGCGGTCAAGATCGCGAAGCTGCGGGAGCAGATCGACTTCGACGACAAGAGCATCGCCCGCAACAACGACCGCTTCGCCCTCGCGCAGCGGCAGCAGCAGGCGATCCTGGCGAACAACTCGCTGTCGCCGACCGAGAAGCTGCTGCTGCTCGCGAACATCAACACGACGCTCGTGACCGTCGAGCAGCGGCTCGGCCAGCTCGAGACGGATCGGCTCTCGGCCCAGCAGTTCCTCTCGCTCGCCGAGAACGTCGAGCGGCCCGAGGTGCGGTCGCCGGCCGTCGCGGTCAGGACCGCCGGACCCAACAGCCGCACCGGCGCCGCCGTCGGCGGCCTGATCGGGCTGATCGTCGGGGTGCTCGCCGCGCTGCTCTGGGACCCGATCGCGGCCCGCCGCGCGGCTGCCTGATGCTCGAGGGAAAACGGGTGGCGGTCGTCGTCCCCGCCTACGAGGAGGAGACGCTGCTTCCCGAGACGCTGGCCGGGATCCCGGAGTTCGTCGACCGGCTCTACGTTGTCGACGACGCCTCCCGGGACGCGACCCGGGAGCGCGCAGACGAGGCCGCCGCCCGCGATCCGCGGATCGTCGTCCTCGCCCACGAGCGCAACCAGGGCGTCGGCGCCGCGATCCTGACGGGCTACCGGCGGGCGCTCGAGGAGCGGGTCGACGTCACGTGCGTGATGGCGGCGGACAACCAGATGGACCCGAGCGACCTCGAGGCGCTGGTCTCGCCGGTCGTCCGCGGCGAGGTCGACTACGCGAAGGCGAACCGCCTGATCACCGGCCAGGCATGGCAGCTGATCCCGAGGCACCGCTACCTCGGCAACGCCGTCCTCTCCCTGATGACGAAGATCGCCTCCGGCTACTGGCACGTGGCGGACTCGCAGTCGGGCTACACGGCGATCGGGCTGGACACGCTCGAGAGGCTCGACCTCGACCGCATCTACCCGCGCTACGGCTTCCCGAACGACATGCTCGTCCACCTGAACATCGTCAACGCACGCGTGCGCGACGTCCCGTCACGGCCGGTGTACGGGGTCGGCGAGCGGTCGGGGATCAAGCTGCGCTCGGTCGTCCCGCGGATCTCCTGGCTGCTCGTCAAGGCGTTCTTCTGGCGGCTGCGCGAGAAGTACGTGATCCGGGACTTCCACCCGCTCGTCTTCTTCTACACCTTCGGGATCGTGATGAGCCTGGCCGGCCTCGGCCTCGGGATCTCGCTCGTCGTCCTGCGGGCGCTCGGCCACGGGATCACGGCGGCGACGGGCGTGCTCGTCGCGCTCCTGCTGATCTTCGGCTCGCAGTTCACGCTGTTCGCGATGTGGTTCGACATGGAGTCGAACAAGGACCTGCGCTAGCTCCTTTTCCGAAGCGGGCTGACGAGCTGCGGAGCCCGCTCCGCAGATACCTCGTCCCGAACCTTTCACCCCGCAGGGCGGCTCACCTGCCCCCTCCGACGAGAGAAGTCCAAAAGACGTTGGAGCACAGTCGTACACGACGCTGCGGGGCCCGCACGGGGCCCCGCAGAAACAGCTAGGCAACTGGCTAAAGGGCGGCTAGTTCGTGTTGTCCTTCCACGTCCACAGGTCGAAGCCGACGTCGTGTACGTGTACGGCGGTCTGGCCGTTGTTGACCTTGTGGCAGCCCAGGCCGTCGCCGTTCTGATCACCGAAGTTCCCGGTGTCGAGCCCCGGGAGCGCATCACTGACGGGCCCGAGGTGCCAGTCGCCGCCCGTTGGACAACCGCGACCGGGAGCCGCCGTTCCTGCCGATGCGGCAACCGCGACGACCGCCGCCGCGCACACAAGCGCGGCCAAGAATTTCTTACGCATGATCCTCACCCTCTCCCTGCTCGGGTTAGACAATCTGTGGTCGGCCGACCCTACGCCGCTGCCACGGCGGCCGTCAACCCGGAACCATGCCAGGCTCTCACTCGCGGAAGACCGGCCGGGGTGTCCGTCGGGTGCAACGTTCTCCGTGCGACCCCTCCTCCCTAGTCGTGGAGGCAGACCGTCTTCGAGGTTTACAACCTCCAGCCCTTAAGAGCTGGCCTCCCCACGTAGCGCTTCGAGTCGCGTGCGCGTTTGTCGAGTCATCGGGATGTTCTCCATGCGCTTGTAGCGCTCGAGAGCGGCGGCGAGTGCGTCGGCTGCCTCCTCCTTGCGGCCCGCCGCGTGCAGCACGTCCGCGAGGTCGCTCAGCGCGTTTCCCTGAAAGCTGAGGCCGTCGGTCTGCTCCACGATCGCTACGGCCTCCCTCGCGAGCCCGATCCCCTCGTCGTGCTCGCCGCGGTGAGCGTGTACAAGCGCTTGCGCCTGTCGCCAAAGCGCCTGCGAGGCCATGTCCCGTTCTTCGGCGAGCTCACGTCCGCGCCTAGCGAGCGGTTCTGCCTCGTCGAAGCGGGCCAGAGTGCAGAGCGTGCGGCCAAGAAGTGGCGCAAAGGTGCTCAGATACCCAAACAAGCTCTGCTCCTCGAGCCATGCGCACAACTCCCGTAGGTGGGCCGCCGCTGCCTCGTGGTCGCCGGTGAAGGTCGATATCTCGGCCAGCCGCACCTCGCCGAACCGGCGACCGTCCATGTCGCGCAGCCGGGCATTCGACTCGCGGGCAAGCGGCACGGCCTCGTCGAAGCGGTCGAGCATCGCGAGCAGCGAGGCTCGATTGGAGAGTGAGAAGGCGGTCGGCACCTCGGGCAGCAGCCGGTCGAGGCGCTGCAGCGCCTCGTCGGCAGGGACCGGTCCGTGCACCAGTGCGATATCCAGGAAGAACAGCCCGCTCCGCTGCTCGCCCGCTAGCCGCGAGTGCTGCAGTGCTTGTTCGCTCGCTTGGGCATGGTCGGCCCAGCGACCTCGGTTGTTCGCGACCCCGATTCCGAGGGCGTTCCAGACATGGACGAGCGCGGCGTGATCTCCGGCCTGCTCGAGCAACGGGAGAGCCACGAGCGCCAGCTTCTCGAGCTCGTCCGTCGAGCACTCGCGCATGTTGAACCGGTGGAAGGCGGCAAGTGCGCGTGCGAATGCCTCCCCGGACGCATCGTCCTCAGCCGCAGCACGCCCGGCGGCACGCTCGAGAAGCAGCGCCGCTTCTCGAGCGTCGTCGACGAACAACGTCTCCGCCAGATCGACCTCGAGCAGAACGTCTAGCCGAAGTGGCCGCGTCAGCGTCAGCGCGCGCTCGAGCAGCGCAGCCGCCGCGCGGCGGTCTTCGCGCCACAGCGCTCGCCTCCCTGCGGCGGCGAGCCGTTCGCCCGCGCGCGCCGCCAGATCATCCGCGGGTCGCCCGAGCTCGCGGCCGTAGGCGACCGCTTGTTCGAAGTGGTAGCCGACGATCTCGTCCAGCTCGACGAGGCGACCGTGCTCCTCGAGCCAGTCCGCGAAGCGCTCGTGCAGCTCGGCCCGGACGCTCTTCGGGAGCGCCTCGTAGGCGGCGTCGCGGATGAGCAGGTGCCGGAAGCGAAAGGCGTCATCGCCTTCGAGCTGCGCACGGTCGGGCCGAATGAGCTCGCGCCGGACGAGCGCCGTGAGTCGCGCCGTCACCTGCGGCTCCTCCGGCGCGAGCACCTGCACCGCGCCGCGGTGGAAGAGCTCGCCCTCGATCGAACCTCGTTCAAGCACGCGCCGCTCCGGCTCCCCCAGCTGGTCGAGTCGCGCCGCCAGCAGCGCCTTCAAGGTAGGCGGTACCTCCACGTCCGCCGTCCGCTCGCGCGCCATCTCCAGCATCTCGGAGATGAAGAGCGGGTTCCCGCCGGCCGCGTGTGCGATCCGGTCCCGCAGCCGATCGGGCACCTCGTCGCGGATCAGCTCGTCGGCCTCGTCCTCGCTCAGCGGCTCGAGGCGCAGCACTCCCGGCCAGGCGGGGCGGCGCTCCAACACCTCAGGACGCGCCATGCAGAGGAGGAGGAGCGGCGCGGCGACGAGCAGGGCGGTCGCTTCGACGAGGTCGAGGAAGGTCTCCTCGCCCCATTGGAGGTCGTCGAACACTACGACCAGCGGCGTCTGCTCCTCGAGGAGCTTGCGAAACGCCCAGGCGATCTGGTCTGCGCTCGTCCCCTCCTCGCTCTCACCGAGCAGTGAGCTCATCGCCGCCGCGGCGGGGTCGGACGGCAGCGCATCGAGCTGCTTGATCACCTCGACCACGGGCCAATAGGTGATCCCCTCGCCGTAGGGGAGGCAGCGGCCACGGACGACCCGCACGCCGAGCGTGGCCAGCGCTTCCGCGACGAGCCGCGACTTGCCGATCCCCGGATCGCCGACCACCGTGCCGAGCTCGCACTGCCCGGTCACGGCACGCTCCCACGCCTCCCGGATCAATCCCAGCTCGCGGTCTCGGCCGACGAAGCGCGACTCGTGTGATCTCTCCGGCGCTTCGTGCACCGAGACGAGCCGGTGTGCGGCAACCGGCTCGGCCTTCCCTTTCAGCGGGAGCGGCTCAACCGGTTCGATCTCGACAGCGCCGCGTACGAGCTCGAGCGTCGCCTCGCCGATCAGGATCTCGTCGGGGTCGGCGGCGTTCTGTAGGCGGGAGGCGACGTTGACCGCGTCCCCGGTCGCGAGCCGCTCCTCGGTCCCCGTGACCACCTCGCCGGTGTTCACGCCCATCCGCCCCTGCACGCCCAGCTCCAGAACCGCCGCCCGCATCTCGATAGCCGCCCGGCAGGCCCGCAGCGCGTCGTCCTCGTGCACCGCCGGGACGCCGAATACGGCCATGACTGCATCGCCGATGAACTTCTCCACCGAGCCCCCGTGCGACTCGACGATCGCCTTCATCCGCTCGAAGTAGCGGGCGAGCAGCCCCTGCAGCGTCTCCGGGTCGACCGATTCGCCCAGCGCGGTCGAGCCGACCACGTCGCAGAAGAGCACGGTGACGACCTTGCGATGCACTCGCGGATCATCCCTTGCCGACAGTGCGAACGGAAGCTGCGTGGGCGTTTGCAAACCGCCTTGCAACCGAACGCATCGTCACGAACCAGCACCAGACGACACGAGAACATGCTCCGAGTGAGCTTCTGGTGGCCTCAGGCCGACGCATCGACACAGAACGACACGAACCGGCACGCGGCAGCCGTCGACGCCTACCGGCGCGAAACCGCAATCGAGTCGGAGCCCGCCGAGAGGGAGCTCTGACGGCCTCGGCAGAGTTGTTGCACGGCCGCGAATGTCACGAGAGCGACGCCGATGCCGAGCAGCGATCCAGCGATTACGTCGATCAACCAGTGCACCTGGAGGTAGGTTCGGCTCCAGGCCATGCCGGCGATACCCACGGCCGCGATCGTCCACCACAGACGGCGGCGTGGCCCGGGGGCGGTGAAGAGGAGAACGAGCGCGACGCACGTGGCGCCGGCGTAGGCGGCATGGCCGGAAGGAAAGGACGCACCGGCCGGGGGGTGGATGAGCCCGTCGGGCGGGCGGGGGCGGTCGACGTGCGCCTTGAGCAGAGACGAGAACAGAGGTGTGAGCGTCTCCGTGACGGCGAACACGAGCAGCGCGAGCCATCGACGTGCAACGAGGAGGACGATGCCGATCGCCGCGATCGAGAGCGCCCGGCCAATGCCGCGTCCGAGCCAGTCGAAGACGAGGGCGAGGTTCTTCAGGGCGGCCGTCTGGATGTCCTGCATCGCCTCCAACCAGGTGCGCTCGAGGGCGAGCGGCTCTGTAGGAACGAGGACCGCGGTGAGCGCGACGAGCGCCAGCAGGGCCGCTCCGATCCACAGCGCGCGACGCGGGTGGGCGAAGTACCACTCGCCTCGCCGTGGCGTGGCACCTGCGGTTGACGCTGGCTCCGGTGGATGCATCGCGTTCGTCGCAGCCGGAACCTCAGCGGCGGGCGGTCGCAGGCGGCTCGAGGACAACGGCCTCGCCGTCGATACCGGCTGCGACCGGTGAGCCGGAATCGACCCGGAACGTCCGACCGTGAGGGCCGAGGAAGCGGAGATCGAACGGCGTGGCGTTCGGCCCGAGCAGCCGTGGCAGCATCTTCGCCGTCGTCCCGAGTTTCGCGTCCCGGTACGCCTCGGACTGGACGATCTCCGCGTAGTCGCCGAGCGAGACGTTGTTCACGAAGACGCGATGTTCACGAAGGCGAGGTCGACCACGCGCTCCAGCGGCGAGGCGAACGCCTCGAGCGCTCCGACGACGTCGGCGATCGGATCGTCCCACGACGCGTCAGCGCGACCCAACCGAGCGCAGCTGCGACAGACACCGCCGCGAGCAACAACGTCACGACTTTCCGCACCAGCAGGCAACGAGCGCCGCGACCACACAGGCGGCCGCCAACAGCGCGAACCACGCGGCGAAGCGCGCCACCAGGCGATCGCGGTCTGCCACGGCCAAATCGCCTTCCTTCTTACCATCGACACGATTCTCGGAGCCCACCCGCACCAGTCAATTCCCCCTCGAGGCAGTGGAGCATCACCCCGAGCGGAGGATTCGAGCGATGCCACTCTGCAACCGAACGCAGCGTCACGCCCCTTCAGGACGGACGCGTCGACACAGAACGGCACGAGCCGGCACGAGCGGATGCCCACATGGTGTCGGACAAGGGCCTGCGCTAGCGGCGCGGCGATCAGGCGGCGCGCTTGGCCGGACGGCGATCGAGGTAGGCGACGATCTCGTTCGCGTCGAAGGGGAGCACGGCGAGCTCCGGTGGTGGTCTACGTGCGAAGCCGTCGACGAGGAGCATGTCTTCCACCTGGCTGCCGCTCAGCGGACCGGTCACCCGCGGGGTTGAGCGGGCGACCACGAGACCGGCGTTGACCTCGAGCCGGGCGCCCGGGCCGGGCGGTAGGGGACGGGTGGCGCGGATCGCGCCGCCGTGCACGAAGAAGGCCTTTCGCCAGCCGGGGGTGAGGGTAGGGGCGATCAGACAGGCGTTCACGGTGCGGAGCTCCTCGATGCGGCGCATGCGCTCGAGGACGTGCTCGAGCGCCTTGATCCGGTCGCGCAGTCGGGCGGCTTCCTCGTAGCGGAGGTTGTCGCTCAGGTCGGCGAGACGTTGGCGAAGACGGGGCAACGGCCCGCCGTCGAGAAGACGCTCGAGCTCGTCGGGAGTGGCCAGGGTGAGCGCGCGCGCGGCGAGCGCAGCCTGTCGGCGGCTGCCGACCGGGCCCAGCTCGGTCGGGGTCTTGCTGACGACGAACTGGTCGCTTCGTCGCTTCAGGTAGACGCTGTGGTCCGGTCGGCGGCTGCGGGAGTTGGCCGGTGGTTGCAGCTCGCGGATCAGGCGGAGCTCCTCCAGGGCCGCCTCGAGCTCGGAGCCCAGAACGCGCCACTCGACCCGTGCGAGGGCGAGCAGAGCCGCCTCGACGGACGGGCGCTGGCGTTCGCTCTGGAAGTAGGTGCGCAGGCGGGCGCGCAGGTCTCGGGCGCGGCCGACGTAGAGAACCTGCCCGTGTCGGTCGCGAAACAGGTACACGCCGGGCCGGGAAGGGGCACCGTGAACGAGCGGGCGCTTGCCGTGCACGCGCCGCTTGCGAGGGGCGGCCAGCGTCCGCAGCTCGGAGACGCGACGGGCGCCGAGCTCCTGGGCGAGCCCGATCAGCCGGACGAGCACCTGCGCCGTCGCCTCCGCGTCGGGCAGAGCCCGATGGCAGGGCGTGGTCGCCACCCCGAAGAAGTCGGCGAGCGACGCGAGGCCAACTCGTCGCAGGCGGCCCTCGAGCAGGCGGCGGGCGAGCGCCGCCGTGCACAGAGGCGGCTCTGTCAGCCGGCGTCCCTGCTGCCGGCGCAGCTGGTGCTCGAGGAACGCTTGGTCGAAGCGCGCATTGTGCGCGACCAGCGGCGCCTCACTGGCGAAGACGAGGAACCGGCCGACCACTGCCGAGACCCCGGGCGCGCTGCGCAGCTCCTGCTCTCGCAGTCCGGTGAGACGTGCGACCGGCTCCGGCAGGCGGACGCCCGGGTTGACCAAAGACTGGAACGAGTCGACCAGCTCGAGTGCCTCGACGCGCACCGCGCCCAGCTCGCAGATCCGGCTCGTCTGCGTCGACAGGCCCGTGGTCTCCAGATCGAAGACCACGAACTCGGCCTCCTCGAGCAACGGGTCCGGAACCCCGGCGAGCGAGACGGTTGCGCCCGAGCACACGATCCGGCTGTCGCCCGCGCACAGGTCGGCCAGCAGCGAGCAGGCCAGACCCGTCGGAATCGAGCGAGTCGCGAACAGAAGCCGGGCAGCCTCCACCGCCGGCAGCGAGCCCTGCTCCTCCAGCAAAGCCACGAGCCGGTCGAGGCCGTCGAGCGCGAGTTGCACCCGAACAATCAAAGCGAACATACGTTCGATGTGCAAGCATCCGTTCGTGCGGACGCAAGCGACGATCCTGCACGCCGACGCGGACTCGTTCTTCGCGTCCGTCGAGCAGCGTGACGACCCCGGCCTCCGTGGGCAACCCGTGATCGTGGGCGGAGGCGTGGTCCTCGCTGCAAGCTACGAGGCAAAGGCGTGCGGCATCCGAACGGCGATGGGTGGAAGGCAGGCCCGCCGGCTGTGCCCGCAGGCGATCGTCGTTCCGCCGCGCATGGCCGTCTACGCAGAGGCCAGCAAGGCCCTCTACGCCCTCTTCGAGGACACCACGCCGCTCGTCGAGGGGCTGTCGATCGACGAGGCGTTCCTCGACGTCCGCGGCATGGAGCGGATCGCCGGTACACCGTTCGAGATCGCCGTCCGCCTTCGCCGCGCCGCACGCGAGCGCCTCGGGCTCCCCGTCACCGTCGGCATCGCCCGTACGAAGCATCTCGCCAAGATCGCCAGCGCGGTCGCGAAGCCCGACGGGCTCCTCCGCGTCCCACCCAAGGGCGAATTCGCCTTCCTCCACCCGTTGCCGATCGAGCGGGTCTGGGGCGTCGGCCCGGCAACTGCGGCCCGGCTCCGCCGCATCGGGATCGCCACAGTGGGCCAGCTCGCTCAGCTCCCCGAATCCGCGCTGGCGATCGTCATCGGCCGCGCCGCGGCAAGACACCTACATGCGCTCGCCAACAACCGGGACCCTCGGCCGGTTCGCCGACGTCCTCGCCGCCGCTCGATCGGGTCGCAGCACGCCTTCGGGCGCAGGGACAAGTCGGCGGCAGAGATCGAGACCGACCTCGTCGCGATCGTCGATCGCGTGACCCGGCGACTCCGCGCGGCCAGGCGCGTCGGCCGGACCGTCGTCCTCCGTCTCCGGTTCGACGACTACACCCGGGCGACCCGCTCGCACACCCTCCGCCACCCGACTGCGCAGACCCCTGCGATTCTCGCCGCCGCCCGTGGTCTGCTCGCAACCGCGCAACCGCTGATCGAGCAACGCGGCCTGACCCTGATCGGCCTCACGATCGCCAACCTCCAGAACGACCTTCCCCTCCAGCTCACTCTCGCCCTCGACCCCGACAACAGCGAGCTTCTCGACGCCGCGCTGGACGAGATCCGCACCCGCTACGGCCCGGACGCGATCACCCGCGGCATCCTGCTCGGGCGCCGGCCCGCCCTCGACATGCCCCTGCTTCCCGACTGAGCTAGCCGCCGGCTCGCATCGCGAGGAGGTCGGTCGAGCGGCCGGCGTACTCCTCGATCAGATCCAGGACCCCGTCGACCGGGACGAACGACGCGCCGCGGTCGCGCAAGTCGAGCACGTGCGTGTAGTGCCGCGCGAGCAGACCGGGGAGCTCGTCGATCCGGCCGGCGAGGTCGAGCAGCTTCGGGTTCAGCTCGACCACGAGCGGGACGCCGCTCGACAGCACGCGCTCGCCCCCGGCCAGCACCTGCACCTCGTGGCCTTCTGCGTCGACGAGCAACAGGTCGATCTCGCCCTCGACGACGTCGTCGAGGCGCGCCACCTCGACCTCTTCGCCGCCCGCGGCGTCGAGGCGCGCCTTCCGGCTTCCTTGGGCCACGTCCATCCGCAGCGTCCCGCGCTCGTCGGAGATCGCGAGCCGTCGTGCGCGTACCGCGTCCTCGGCCCCGTTCAGCGCGAGGTTCGCGCGCAGCAGCCGGAAGGTGCGCGGTACGGGCTCGAACGCGAGGACCGACGCGAAACCGGCCTCGAGCGCCGCGAACGCAGTCGTGCCGACGTTCGCGCCGACGTCGACGAACGTTCCGCGCCGGACCGGGCTGCCGGCCTCGTCGAGCCGGTCGAGCGCACGCAGCAGCACGGCGCGCTCCTTGTGCTTCTCGCGACGGACGAAGAGCTTGCCGAGCGTCGGGTCGTCGGTCGGGACGACGAAGAGCAGCCCGTCGCGCTCGGCGACGACGTAGGGCGCGAACTCGCGGGCAAGCGAGAGAAACCGCTCGCGCGACGCGCGGAGCTCGTCGACGTTCAAGGCTCGAATCGTACGGTCAGCGCACCGCGGCGACGATCGACAGCGTGCCGCGCAGCCCCGAGAGGTCGACCGTCGTGGTCCTGGGGTCGAACGGCCGCCGCTTGCCGTCGACGCGCACCTCGACGACGCGGTGCCCGGTGGGCACCCGCAAGCGGAGGCGCAACGACAGCGGCGGGCGCTCGGAGGGCACGTCCACGGTCCCCTCGATCCTCCCGTCGGCGGCGTTGATCTCGTAGGAGACAGGCCCGAAGCTCGTCGGCGCGCCGCGCACCGCGACGGACTTTCCGGGTGCCAGCCAGGCGCGCGGGGTCGCGTACGCGAGCTCGAGGCCCACCGGACGCCCTTCCCGCCGCGTCTCGTGGACGAGGATCAGCCGGAGCGTCTCCAGGAAGGCGGAGTTCGAGGCGGCGTTCGGCGGGAGATACATGGAGCGGAACGCGGCCCCGCGCAGCGGCGCGACCGTCGCCGCCTCCCCGGACACGAACGTCTCCGGCGTCATCGCCGCGCCGAGCATCCCGTACAGGCTGAGCACGAGCTGGCCCGGCTGGTCGTTGTCGGCGAGGAAACGGGAGACGGCTAGGCCGTAGACCTGGTCAGTCCCCGTGAACGGGTAGCGCGTCTTGCCGCCGTAGAGCGAATAGGCACCGGCGCGCACGAGCCCGAGCAGCCGCGAGCCGTGGCCGAGCATGTAGCGCAGGATCTCGTGCGCCTGCCGGCCGTGCGGGGCGAAGAACCCCGAGGCGAGCGCGTACGGCATGACGAGGTTCCAGTAGCTGCCGAGCCGCGAGCGGGTCAAGGCGTCGAACGGCCTATGCCGGGCGAGCAGGACGGCCGGGACGAAGACCGAGCCGCCCTTCAGGCGGTGCGCCGATGACCGGACCGCCCGCTGCAGGGCGAGCTTGAGCCGGAACGCGAGGGCGTGCGCGCGGGCGGCGTGCGCGGGGCGGCCGGTCTCCGCCCAGACGGCGGCCATCTCGTTCAGCCCCTGCCAGACGGAGGTCTGCGCGTGCAGGCCGTAGACGCGGGTGGCGATGTCGGTGGAGAAGCGCTCCTGGCGCAGGAGCCCGTATCGATCGTTGCGCATCTGCCGCCCGAACACGGTCATGAACCAGTCGATGCGTCGCGTCACCCACCTGAGGAAGGCGCGGTCGCCCGTCAGGTCGTAGTAGCGCGCGCTCGCGATCATCAGCTCGCCCATCCGCCAGTTCGACGCCGCGAGCGGAAGCCGATTGAAGGACGTGCGCAGGATCTGGCGCATCACGCCGGTGAAGCCGTAGCTCCCCATCACCTCCGCGACGTCGAGGCTCTCTGCGAACGAGAACTCCTCGTAGGGGTTGCCGATGCTGTAGCGCCAGGTCAGCGCGAGGTCCTGCTCGAGCAGGCTGCGCTGGGCGTTCATGACGACGGCCTCCGGCACGTCGTAGGTCGCAGCCTGGCCGAGGCGGGCGTTCCAGAAGTCGACGAGCTGCTCGCGCGCCGTCTCGTACGTCTCCGCGTCGAGCACCACCGGTCTCAGGTCGGACGGTAGCCAGCCGACGTAGACGGTTGCCGTCTTCCCGGGCTCGATGCGGTAGCGCAATGCCGACTTCTCCCGCCGCGACTGCTCGGTCCGTCCCCGCCGGTGGGTGGAGTGGACGAGGCGGATGACCGCGCCGCTGCGCGCGCCGGAGCTCGCTGTGACGCTGACGAAGCTGACGAGCGCCCCGGTGTCGAGACCCCGGACCGCGAACGACTCCTGACGGTAGCGGACGCCTCCTGAGTCGACGTAGCGGGTCTCGAGGATCGGCAGATAGCCCTCGGCGAGCGTCGGCTGCGACAGCCTCGAGAGGCAGGCGCCGTAGGGCTCGCTGCCTCCCTGACCGACCAGGACGCGCAGGCTGGCACCGTCGGCGGTGCGGGCGAGGATCTCGCTGCCGTCGGCGACGTGGAGAGCGATCTCGAGCGCGCCGTGGCTGCCGAGCGGTTGCGCGAAGGGGAGGTAGTACACGCCCGACGCCGTCAGCGGCTTTCGCTTCGCGCGCGCGAAGAGCAACGGCTTGAGCAGCCGTCGTACGGCCGCGTACGTCGGCCCCTCGGGCCGCCGGATCAGCTGCTCGCCCCAGACGTCGCGCTTCGCCCGCAGCGCGCGCAGGACGCTGCCTGCGTACGCGGGGCTGACGCGCTGCTTCGCGCAGCGCGTCGCCGCCTCCGCCGGAGCGGCGGAGAAGGCGGCGGCGCACAGGGCGACGGCCGCCGCGAGGGCAGCGAGGGGGAACCGCATCGGCCTGACATTCTCGCTCGCCAGCCGTTGGCCTTCCACCCTCTCCCGAGGTAAGGACTTCGTTTGCGTGAAAGGCCGCCGACTACAATTCCGCGGCATGCCGACCTCCCTCGTCACCGGGGGTGCGGGCTTTCTCGGCTCGCACCTCTGCGACTTCCTGCTCGCCCGTGGTCACCGGGTGATCTGCGTCGACAACCTCGTCACGAGCACGCTGCAGAACCTCGAGCACATCGACGCGGACGACTTCCTCTTCGTCAACCACGACATGACGGCGGAGCTGCGGGTGGACGAGCAGGTCGACTTCGTCTACCACTTCGCCGCGCTCGCCAGCCCCGTCGACTACCTGCGGATGCCGCTGCACTCGCTGAAGGTCGGCTCGCACGGCACGCACAACGCGCTCGGCCTCGCGAAGTTCAAGCGCGCGCGCTTCCTGCTCGCCTCGACGAGCGAGGTCTACGGCGATCCGCAGGTGCACCCGCAGCCCGAGACCTACTGGGGCCACGTCAACCCGATCGGGCCGCGCGGCGTCTACGACGAGGCGAAGCGCTACGCCGAGGCGCTGACGATGGCGTACCACAACCAGCAGGGCGTGAACAACGGGATCGTTCGCATCTTCAACACCTACGGACCGCGGATGCGCCCGAACGACGGCCGCGCGATCCCGACGTTCGTCCGCCAGGCGCTCGCGAACGAGCCGCTGACCGTCTTCGGCGCCGGCTCGCAGACGCGCAGCTTCTGCTACGTGGACGACCTCATCCGCGGGATCGTGCTGCTCGCGGAGAGCGACGAGCACCTGCCGGTCAATATCGGCAACCCGCAGGAGTTCACCATTCTCGAGCTGGCCCATGCGGTGCTGAAGCTGACCGGGTCGAAGAGCGAGATCGTCTACGAGGCCCTGCCCATGGACGATCCACAGGTGCGCCAGCCCGACATCACCCGGGCGCGCCAGGTGCTCGGGTGGGAGCCTGAGATCCAGCTGGAGGAGGGCCTGAGCCGGATGCTGCCGTCCTACGGGCGGGAGCCGGCCGGTGTGTGAACGGGTTTGGGTTCTGGCGGCGACCCTGATGGCCGCCGCCGGTCTCGCCGTGCCCGCGGCGACCGCCTCGCCGCACATGTTGGTCGGGATCTACGACGAGGGGACGACGTTCTTCGACGACGCGATCCAGACCTGGGCGCGCTACCGGGCGCTCCGCACCCAGGTGGTCAGGGTCAACCTCTACTGGGGCGGCAAGCTCGGCGTCTCCAAGTACCGGCCGTTCGACGGCGCCGACCCCCGCGACGCCTCGTACAACTGGTCGCTGTACGACAACCTCGTGCAGTACGCGGGCGCCAATCGGATCAAGGTGCTGTTCTCGATCACGGGAACGCCGCGCTGGGCGAACGGCGGCCGGAGCTCCAACCGGCCGCCGAAGAACTTCAACGACCTCTACAAGTTCGCCTATGCCGCCGCCGCCCGCTACAGCGGCACGTACACCGGCCAGGACGGGCGGACGCTGCCGGCAGTGCGGTTGTGGGCGGCGTGGAACGAGCCGAACAACCCGGTGTTCCTGCGGCCCCAGTTCGTCAAGCGCGGCGGCAAATGGGTGATCCAGAGCGCGCGCGACTACGCACGGATCTGCAACGCGATCTACGGCGGCGTGCACGCGACGATGTACCGCGGCGAGAAGGTCGCCTGCGGCGTGACCGCGCCCCGCGGGAACAACAACCCGCGGAGCGCGAGGCCGTCCGTCTCCCCCGTTGCGTTCCTGACCGCCGCGAAGAAGGCGGGGATGCGCACATTCGACGCCTATGCGCACAACCCGTACTACGGCGTGCCCACCGAGACGCCGACGACGAGACCGCCGGCGCTCGGGCCCGGCACTGCGCCGACGGCGATCACGCTCGCGAACATCAACGTGCTGATTGCGGCCGTCGGCCGGCTGTACGGGCCGCGGCACCTCTGGATCACCGAGTACGGCTACCAGACGAAGCCGTCCGACTTCGTTTTCGGCGTCTCCTGGGCCAGGCAGGCCCGCTACCTGACGCAGGCGTTCGCGATCGCGCGACGCAACCCGCGCATCGACATGATGATCTGGTTCCTGCTCAGGGACCAGCCCGACCTGTCGGGGTGGCAGTCCGGGCTCATGACGGTGAACGGCCGGCGGAAGCCGGCGTACGCGGCGTTCGCCCGGCTTCCGCACTGACGGCGATCCCCTTCCGTGCGAGCAGCGTCCGGTACAGGCCGTCGACGTCGTCGATCAGCCGCTCGACCGCGTAGCGGGGCAGGATCCGCTCGCGGCCGGCTGCGCCCATCCGCTCGCGAAGCTCCGGATCCGACGCGAGCCGCGCGAGGCGGTCGGCGAGTGCCTCAAGATCGCCGGGCTCGACGAGAAAGCCGTCCTCGCCGTCCTCCACCACGTCGGGCACCCCGCCCACGCGCGTCGCGACGACCGGACAGCCGCTCGCGAGCGACTCGATCGCCGTGACCGGCGTCCCCTCGTTCGCGGACGGGAGGACGAACGCGTCGAAGGCGGCGAAGAACGGCGCCACGTCCTCCTGGTAGCCGGCGAACAGACAGTCGTGCATCAGGCCGAGCTCGGACGCGAGCTGCTCGAGCTGCTCGCGCTCGGGCCCGTCGCCGACCATGCAGAGGGTGGCGTCGATCCCGCGGTCGCGCAGCAGGCGGAAGGCGCGTAGGACGTCCGCGCCCCGCTTGACGCCGGTCATCCGCCCGATCCAGCCGACGAGGAACCTGTGCTCCGGCACGCCCATGACCCGCCGCGTCCGCTGCCGCGCCTCACGCGCCGCCGCCACCCGCTCGTCGAGCTCGATCCCGAGACGGATCACGGTGAACTTCTCCGGCGGGGCGACCCGTAGCGCGACGAGGTCGTCCCGGACCTCCGGGCTGACGGCGATCAGCGTGTCGGCGACGCGCGCGAGCATGCGCTCGAGGCCGCGGAAGATCGCGGTGCGGTACCGCCCGAAGTACCCGCGCAGGACGTGGCCGTGGAACGTGTGGACGACGATGGGCGGCCGTGCCCGCCCGGCGAGCACGGCGGCCATGCGCCCGATCGCTCCCGCCTTGGCCGTGTGCGTGTGCAGGATATGTGGCCGCCGCTCGCGGATCATCCGCGCGAGCCGGAAGGTGGCGAGCGCGTCCTGGATCGGCGAGATCTCGCGGTGGAGGTGCGGCATCAGCAGGACGGGGACGCCCTGCTCCTCGGCGACATACGCCATCGACTGCTCGCCGAGGCTGACGTGCCCTGCGACGAGCGTCGTCTCATAGCCGCGGTCGCGGAGGCCCGCGGACAGGTACGAGACGTGGAGCGCGGGCCCGCCCATGTTCAGGCGGGCGATCACGCGCAGGATCCGGATGGGCTCGCCGTCAGGCGCCAAGGAACTCGATCGTCCGGCGCAGGCCTTCCTCGAGCTCGACCTGCGGCTCGTAGCCGAGCGTCTCGCGCGTCGCGCTCAGGTCGGCGCAGGAGTCGCGGATGTCGCCGGGACGCTGTGGGGCGAGGCGGCGCTCGACCGGCTTCCCCAGCAGCCCGCCGATCGTATCCGCGACCTCGTTCACGCTCGCCGGCTTTCCGCCCGCCACGTTGAACGCCCGGCCGCTCGCTCCCTCCGCCTCGCCCGCCGCGATCGTCACGGAAACCGCGTCGTCCACGTACGTGAAGTCGCGTGACTGCCTGCCGTGGCCGTAGATCGTCACCGGCTCGCCCGCCGCGATCGCAGCGATGAAGCGCGGGATCACGGCCGCGTACTGCGAGAACGGGCTCTGCCGCGGCCCGTAGACGTTGAAGTAGCGCAGGACGACCGTTTCAAACGCCTCGTAGACCCGGCTGAAGGCGCCGCAGTAGCGCTCGGCGGCCAGCTTGGCGACGCCGTAGGGGGAGATCGGATCGAGGCGTTCGTCCTCGCGCGTCGGCAGCGGCGGCTCGGTGCCGTAGACGGATGTGCTGGAGGCGAAGACGACGCGCCGCACCCCCGCGTCGCGGCCGGCGAGCAGCACGTTCAGCGTCCCCTCGACGTTGACCGCGTTCGAGGTCAGCGGGTCCTGGACGGATCGGGGGACAGACCCGAGCGCGCCGAGGTGGTAGACGACCTCCGTGCCGCGGACCGCGTTGTGGACGCGCTCGTAGCTGCGCAGCTCGCCCTCGACGATCTCGAGGTCGAGCCCCTCGAGGTTCCCACGGAAGCCGGTCGAGAAGTTGTCGAGCACCCGCACGTCGTCCCCGCGCACCTGCAGCGCGCGCACGAGGTTCGAGCCGATGAACCCCGCACCGCCGGTGACGAGCACCTTCGCCATCCGGGGAGTGATCGTAGTCAGCGGCGGCGGGAAAGGCTGAAGCCTGTCCCTGCGACGACGGACAGCCCGAGCGCGAGCCACGTCAGGGCGTCCATCGGGATGCCCGCGATGATCCCGAGCGCGTTCCAGACGCCCAGGCAGACGAGCAGCCACATGACGGCGAGCAGCCCGACCTCGGGCGGGCCGCGCAGGACGATCCGGCCGGCCGTCGCCAGGCCGCTGACGAACAGGCCGACCAGGAGCAAGAAGCCGATTACGCCGGTCTCGGCGAGCGTCTGCACGTAGAGGTTCTGCACGCCCCAGGGATGCTCCGGCGAGGGGAACGCGCGCGGCGGCGAGCTCGGGAACTTCGCCCGCGCGTCGTCCAGGTACGGCGAGTACACCGACTGCTCGAGCGAGCTCTCGAACCCGGTTCCGATCGCCGGGTGGTCGAGGAAGATCCGCCAGCCGATGTAGAGCAGCAGCGTGCGCTGGACGAGCGTCTCGACGTTCCGCTCCTTCTCCTTCGGCCCGATCCCGAAGTAGCGGAGCAGGTGGCCGACGTCGCCGCTCCGCAGGGGGACGAGCCCGGCGACGACGAGGAGGGGCAGGCAGACGATCGCGGCCAGCCGACGCGGCGGCGCGTGTGCGCGCCAACGGCCGAACACGAACGCGGCGGCCGCCGCGAGCCCGAAGCCGATCGCGCCCGCCGTCGAGCCGGACAGGATCAGTCCGACGACGCCCGAGACGGCCGCGACCACCCCGAGCCGCGCGGAACGTGCGGCCGGGAGCGCGAGCCACAGCAGCGCGACGCAGGCGACCGCGCCGGACAGGCCGGCGAGGTCGTGGTGGCCAAGGAAGGACGGCTGCCGCCAGCCGGCCGGCCACCCGGCGAGGATCCGCCACCCGAAGAACTGGACGACCGCGACCGCGCTCGCCGCGACGCTCCAGATGACGAGCGTCCAGACGACGAGCTCGAGGTCGGCACGGCGCCGCACGAGCACGACGAGCGCGGGCGCGAGCAGCGCGTACTCGGCGAACTTGCCGGCGGTGACCAGGTGCGTGTGCCAGTCGTACGACTCGTCGAGCGCGAGCGGGTAGACGACGGCGGCGAAGTCCCAGACGAGGAAGGCGACGGTGGCGACCCAGACCCAGCGTCCGGCGCGGAACGACGGCCGGTCGCGGATCCAGACGGCGAGCGCGACCGCCGCCACGGCGAGCACTGCGAGGTCGGAGAGGACGACGTGCACGCTCGTCGAGCCGGCGCGGACGGTGAAGCCCGGCTGGAAGCGCACGTGCAGGAAAAGGATCGGCAGCGCGGCCGCGAGGACGAGCGTTCCGGGGGAGGAGAGCGACGCGACGACTGCGCTTGCGCGGGCCGGGTGGGAGCGTCCACCGAGCGTTCTGACGGCCACCGAGCGCCACTATAGTGGAGGCTCGGATGAGCACACGCCTCCTGCGGCGACGCGCGGTCACCGCGCTGGGGACGTACGGGGGCGTCGTCCTCGGCGTGCTGGGCACTCTCGTCGCTGCGCGCCAGCTCGGGCCGCACGACTTCGGCCTCTACGCGCTCGTGCTGGCCACGGCCGGCTTCTTCCAGGTCCTGCTCGACCTGACCGTCGAGGAGGCGATGGTCAAGTTCGGGTTCCGGTACACGACCACGGGTCAGTACGGCCGCCTGCGGCGGCTCTACAGGCGGGCGCTCAACCTCAAGTGCCTCGGTGCCCTGATCGCCGGGCTGGTGCTCGCGATCCTGGCGCCGTTCGCCGACTCGATCTTCGGCGCGGACGGCCTGACGGCGCCGATGCTGATCGCGGCCCTCCTCCCGATCGCGCAGGTGCCCGAGGCGCTCGCGGGCGCGGCGATCGTGCTGACCGGCCGGTACGACGTGCGCGGCGTCTTCCTGTTCCTGACGCCGGCGTTCCGGCTGGCGGGGATCGCAATCGGCGCCCACTACGGCGTCGAGGAGGCCGTCCTCGGCCTGCTGATCGGCCAGGTCGCCGGCTCGCTCGCCGTCGGCGGCGCGGGGATCGCCGTCTTCCGGCGCTTCCCGGAGGCAGAGCACGAGCCGCTGCACCAGGACCGGGCGGAGATCCTCAGGTTCGTGATCCAGTCGAGCATCGCGACCGGAATCGTGTCGCTGCGGACGACGATCGCGCCGCTTCTCCTCGGCGTCGTCACCAAGCCGGTGGAGGTCGGCTACTTCCGCGTCGCCCAGGCGCCTCAGACCGGTCTCTCAGCGCTCACGTCGCCCGCGCGCCTGATCCTGCTCACCGAGCAGACGCGCGACTGGGAGGCCGGCTCGACCGACGCCGTGTTCGCGGGCGTCCGCCGCTTCACGCTCGGCGCACTGGTGCTGATGGCGGTGCTGATCCCGCCGCTCTTCGTCTTCATGCCCGACCTGATCCGGATCTTCTACGGCGCCGGCTACCTGCCCGCCGCCGACGCCGCGCGGATCATGCTGATCGCCGGCGGGATCCAGCTCGTGATCGCCTGGACGAAATCGCTGCCGGTGTCGATCGGCCGGCCGGGCCTGCGGATCGTCACGCACGGGATCGAGACGCTCGTGCTGATCCCGCTCGTCCTCGTCTTCGGACTCGCCTGGGACGTGACGGGCGCGGCGGCGGCCGTCCTCGTCTCGACCGTCGTCTTCGCCGTCGTGTGGGCAGTGGCGCTGACCAGGATCCGGCGCGACACCCGCGCCGGTCGCACAACCGGCACCCAGCCGGTCACGCCGTGAAGGTCCTGGTCGTCTCGGGGATCTGGCCGCCGGACGTCGGGGGCCCGGCGAGCCATGCGCCCGAGCTGGCCGACTTCCTCCACGGCCGCGGCAACGAGGTCGTGGTGGTGACGACCGCCGACGCCGAGCCTGAGCCGCGCTCGTACCCGGTCGAGTGGGTCCCTCGGCGCCAGCCGCCGGGCGTCCGCCATCTCGTCGGCGCCGCACTTGTGCACCGTGCGGCGCGCGGTGCGGACGTCGTCTACTCGACCGGGATGCTCGGCCGCAGCGCGCTCGGGTCGCGGATCGCCGGCGTCCCGCTCGTCCAGCGGCTGGCCGGCGACCCCGCCTACGAGCGGGCGCTGCGGCGCCGTCTGACGACCGCGCCGCTCGACCGTTTCCAGTCGGAGGGCGGGACGCAGATCGCGGCGCTCCGTCGCGCCCGTGACGGAGCGCTCCGCAGGGCGGCGCGTATCGTCGTCCCCTCGGAGGCCCTCGCGCGCGTCGTCGGCGGGTGGGGTTTCGAACGCGGCCGGATCGAGGTCGTGCCACATGCCGTGTTTGTACCCGGCGTCGGCGACCGAGACGAGCTCCGCCGCCGGCACGGGCTCGACGGTCCGACGCTCGTCTTCGCCGGGAGGCTCGTGCCGCAGAAGGCGCTCGGCGTCGCCCTCGAGGCCGTCGGACGCAACGAGGGGGTGACCCTGCTGCTCGCGGGCGACGGCCCCGAGCGCGCTAAGGTCGAGGCGCAGGCCCGCCTGCTCGACGGCCGCGCGCGGTTTCTCGGCACCCAGCCGCGGAAGGCCGTCCTCGAGCTGCTCCGCGCGGCCGACGCTGCGCTGCTCTCTTCCGACTGGGAGAGCTTCGGCCTCGTGGTCGCCGAGGCGCTCGCCGTCGGGACGCCGGTCGTCGCGGCTGCGGCCGGGGGAGTGGGCGAAGTGCTGGAGGACGGGCGCAACGGCCTGCTCGTGCCCGCCGGCGACGTCGACGCGCTCGCGGGCGCGATCCGGCGGTTCTTCTCGGATCGCGAGCTCCGGGAGCGGCTGCGCTCGGCCGCCGCGGAGTCCGTCAGCCGGCTCGCGCCGGAGGCGGTGTACCCGCGACTCGAGGCGATCCTCGCGCAGGCGGCTCGGTGAAGCGGCGGATCGTGATCGTCGGGCCGACGCGGTATCGCCTCCCGCTGAACGAGAGCCTGCGGAAGAAGTTCGACGCGCTGGAAGAGCAGTTCGACCTGCGCGTCCTTGCGCGCGGCGAGGGCGAGCAGGACGGGTTCCGCCTGCTCCCGGACGGCTACCGGTTCTACGCCGAGCTTCCCCTGCAGCTCGCCGAGGAGCTGCGCAGCTTCGAGCCCGCGGCCGTCCTCGCCCAGGACCCGCACACCGCGGCGGCGGTGCTGCTCGCCCGCCGGATCGCACGGCGTCGGGTGCCGCTGATCCTCGAGGTGCACGGAAACTGGCGAACGGCGGCGCGGCTCTACGGCTCGCCCGCGCGCCGGCCGCTGGGGCCGATCTCGGACGCCGTCGCCGCGCAGGCCGTCCGTCGCGCCGACGGCGTGCGAACCATCTCGCCCTACACGACGCGCCTCGTCCGCGAGCTCGGCGTCCGGCCGGACGGTGTCCTTCCCACCTTCACCGATCTCGGCCCGTTCCTGATCCCGCCGGTGCCGCTTCCGGAGCGCCCGGTCGCGCTCTTCGTCGGCGTGCTCGAGCACTACAAGGGGATCGACGAGCTGGCAGCCGCCTGGCGCTCGGCCGCGCCCAGCGTGCCCGACGCGACGCTGCACGTAATCGGCGGCGGGTCGCGGCGCCACGTCGTCGAGCAGCTGCGCGAGCGGGTCGTGTGGGACGAGCACGTCGACCCGGCCGGCGTCGCGGAGGCGCTCGATCGCGCCTGGACGCTCGTCCTGCCCTCCCGCTCCGAGGGCATGGGCCGGGTGATCCTCGAGGCGTTCTGCCGGAACCGCCCCGTCGTCGGCAGCGAGGTCGGCGGGATCGCCGACCTCGTCCGGGACGGCGAGAACGGCGTGCTCGTGCCGCCGCGTGATCCCGCGGCGCTCGCCGAGGCGCTCGTGCGCATCCTCTCCGACCGCGGGCTCGCCGAGCGGCTCGGGAGCGGCGCGCGCCAGGGGATCGAGCCGCTGCTGACGACGCCGGACGAGTACGCGCGCCGCTTGCGGGAGATCGTCGACGCAGTCGTGGCGCGGTGAGGCTCGTCTTCGTCACGCAACAGGTCGACCCGGGGCATCCGGCGCTGGCGGCGACGGTGCCGAAGATCAGGGCGCTGGCGGAGCGCGTGGACGAGGTCGTCGTCCTCGCGGACCGGACGATGCCGGGCGTGCTGCCCGCGAACTGCCGGGCGCGGAGCTTCGCCGCACGCACCCGCACCGCCAGGGGGATCCGCTTTCAGGCCGCTCTCGCCGCCGAGCTCGCGCGCCGCCCGAAGCCCGCCGCCGTGGTCGCGCACATGTGCCCGATCTACGCCGTCCTCGCCGCGCCGCTCGCGCGGCCGCTTCGTATGCGCGTGCTGCTCTGGTACACGCACTGGCGGGCCTCGGAGCTCCTGCGCAGCGCCGAGCGCGTCTCGAACGTCGTCCTGACCGTCGACCCGCGCACGTTCCCGCTCAAGTCGGCGAAGGTGCGGGCGATCGGCCACGGCATCGATCTCGACGAGTTCCCGTGCACCGAGCGGGCGCACCCGTCAGACCTGCGCACCGTCGCGCTCGGGCGCTACTCGGAGGCGAAGGGGCTCGACACGGTCGTCCGCGCTGTGCGGCTCGCACTGGACGACGGGCTCGACATGAGGCTCGAGGTCCACGGGCCGGCGCTGACGCCGCAGGAGCGCGCGCACCGCGGTGAGTTGGAGCGCCTGGTCGGGGAGCTCGACCTGGGGAAGCGTGTCCGCCTCGGCCACGCGATCCTGCGCAGCGAGGTGCCGGGGCTGTTCGAGCGCGCGGACGTGCTCGTCAACAACATGCGCGCCGGGGCGACCGACAAGGTCGTCTACGAGGCGTGCGCCGCCTGCCTGGCCGTGGTCGCGTCGAACCCCGCGTTCGACACGCTGCTCGAGTCGGAGCTGCGGTACGAGCGCGACGACCCGCGCGGCCTCGCCGACCGCCTCGCCTGGGTCGCGCGGCTCTCGACGGACGAGCGCACCGCGCTCGGCCGCATGCTCCGCGAGCGAGTCGCTGCCGGCCACTCGGTCGCCTCCTGGGCGGACGCGGTCGTCGCCGCGGCGAAGGGATGACGAGTGTCCTGCACGTCCAGAAGGTGGCCGGTATCTCCGGCTCCGAGAACCACCTGCTCTCGCTGCTGCCGGGCCTCCGCGCCCGGGGGTGGGACGCTCGGATGCTCATGCTGCACGAGGGCGAGCCCGGCGCTGCGGAGTTCGCACGGGAGCTGCGTGCGCGCGACGTCCCCGTCGACGAGCTCGCCCTCCGCCTCGACGTCGACCCGCTCGCGTTCGGCCGCGTCGCCCGCCGCCTGGCGACCCTGCGGCCGGAGATAGTTCACACCCACCTCGTCCACGGCGATGCCTACGGGCTGCCGGCGGGCGTGCTGACCGGCGTGCGGTATCGCTTCTCGACGAAGCACGGCTTCAACACGTTCCGCGACCGCAAGCTGTTCGCGCTCGGAGACCGCGCGGTGTCGAGCCTCGCGCACGTACAGATCGCGATCTCGCGGGGCCTCGCCCTGTACCTCGCCGAGCGCGAAGGGTTCAACGCGGACGTGTTCGAGATCGTCCACTACGGGGTCGCGGCGGGCTCCGAGCCGCCTGACCCGCCGGGCGCACCTCGGCTGCTGTGCATCGGACGGCTGATCCCGATCAAGGGCCACGAGGTGCTCCTGCGCGCGTTCGCGGCGGCGCGGGAGCAGGTGCCCGAGCTGACGCTCGACGTCGCCGGCGCGGGCCCGCTGGCGGACGAGCTACCGCGGCTCGCCGGGGAGGGGGTGCGCTTCCTCGGGCACGTCTCTCCGGTGCAGCCGCTGATCGAGCAGTCGGCGATCGTCGTCGTCCCCTCCCTCGGCGAGGGGTTCGGGATGGTCGCGCTCGAGGCGATGGAGCGCGCGCGGCCGGTGGTCGCGACCTCCGTCGGCGGGCTCCCAGAGATCGTCGGCGACACCGGCGTGCTCGTCGCCCCGGGGGAGGCCGAGCCGCTGCGGGCGGCGATCGTCGAGCTTGCCCGCGACCTCCCGCGCGCGGCAGAACTCGGCCGGGCGGCCCGCGCGCGGGCCGTGGCCGAGTTCTCGGAGGAGCGCTGCGTCGAGCGGACCGAGGCCCTCTACCGGCGGGAGCTCGAGCGATGAGAGGCGTCGCGACCGTCTCCTGCCACGTCGAGCAGCCACTCGACGACCGCTGCTGGGCGGCGTTCTCGGACCTCCAGGCACGACGCCCCGGCGGCTTCGCGATCGCCGCCCTTCTCCGGCCGCCGGACGCGGACGTCGGCGAGAGCGAGATGCTCTGGCTCGCCCGCGCGCGCATCGCCGCGACGCGCGGGCCGCTCGGCCACCACACCCACTGGGGCGGCGCGGCGC
>JBKPRD010000226.1:0-5466 GCA_046734415.1 Actinomycetota bacterium
TGACCTGGGAGATCATCTCGTAGATGGGCCGCAGCTTGGCGTTGATCTCCCTGGCACGATCGAGGTCACCGGCCTGCACTGCGTCGTAGATCTCTCGCATCTCGGGGCCGACGATGTGCGAGGCGACCAGGATCCCTCCCGCTTCGCCCATCTCCAGGGCCGGCAGGAAGGTGCCGTCGTTGCCGGCGAGGACGCGCAGACCGTTGATCGGCTGCAGCTCGTCGTCGTTGGCCTGCTTGACGGCTACGACGTTGTCGATCTCCGCGAGCTCGGCGAGTTGCTCGGGCGAGAGATTCACCACCACTCGCGAGGGGATGTTGTAGAGCACGACCGGGATCCCGGCCGCCCTGGCGACGGCCTCGTAGTGCGCCTTGATCCCGGCGAAACTGGGCTTGTTGTAGTACGGCGTCACGGCCAGGACCGCGTCCGCCGCGGCGTCCGCCGCCGCCGCGGAGAGGTGTTCCGAGTGCCGCGTGTCATTCGATCCGGTCCCGCAGATCAGAAGGACGTCGGGGCCCAGCTCGTCGCGCACCGCGCGCAGGAGGGCGAGCTTCTCCGCGTCGTCGAGCGTCGGTGACTCGCCGGTGGTTCCCGCAAGCACCAGTCCGTGCGAGCCGTTCTCGATCAGGTGACGTGCAAGCGAGCGCGCCGCGGCCTCGTCCACCGAGCGGTCCTCGGCGAACGGGGTGACCATCGCCGTCAGTACCCCTCCGATTTCGGGCATCAACCGGAGGGTACCGAGAAGACCTCGGGGAACCGATCAGCCCAGGGATGGGCCTCCTCGAGCTGCGCGGCCACGCGCAGGAGAACATCCTCGCGGCCGAGCGGCGCGATCAGCTGCACTCCTATCGGCAGCCCCTCCTCGCTCTGCGCCAGTGGCAGCGAGATCGCAGGCTGGCCCGTCGCGTTGATCAGGGCTGTGAACGCCGCCGTTCGCTCGCCGCGATGGATCGTGGACAGCGGGTCGTCGGGATCGTTCGCAAAGCTGCCGAGCGGCGGCGGCAGCTCGCCCATCGTGGGGGTCAGCAAGAGGTCGTGCCCCTGGTCGAACCAAATGCCGAGCATCCGCGCGATCGCCTGGTGCTGGCTGACCGCCGCCAGGTACTGGCCCGAATGACGGCGCCGGCCCTCCTCCGCCATCGCCCAGGTGAGGGGCTCCATGTCGTCGGGGCCAAGCTGGCGGCCGAGCAGGACGCCAAACCGGTCGATGACCTCGGTCTGTCCCGCATACCAGCGGGTCAGGAAGGTCTCGATCAGGTCGAAGCTCGGGTCGGGTGGCGGCACCTCTTCATCAACGTTGTGGCCGAGCCCCTCCAGCATCCCTGCCGCCTCCCGGACCGCGGCGACGACGACGGGGTCGATTTCGATCTCCGTTCCGATCGACTCGGTCATGAGTGCGATCCGTAATGAGCGTGGTTCCGCCTGTAGCTCCTCCATATACGGCCTCGCGGGCAGTGCCGCCACGTAGGGGTCGCCCGGCCCGGGGCCATGGGTCGCGTCGAGCGCCAGGGCGACGTCGCGAACCGACCGCGAGACCACGTGCTCGACTGTGAGGCCGCTCATCGTGTCTCCGATCAGCGGCCCGAGCGAAGTCCGCCCGCGGCTGGGCTTGAGGCCCACGAGCCCGCAGCAGCTCGCCGGGATCCTGATCGAGCCTCCCCCGTCGTTCGCGTGCGCGATCGGGACGATGCCGGCGGCGACGGCCGCCGCCGAGCCGCCGCTGGAGCCGCCTGGCGAGCGGCCGAGGTCCCAGGGGTTATGCGTCGGCCCGTAGGCCAGCGGCTCGGTTGTCGGGACGATGCCGAGCTCCGGGGTGTTGGTCTTGCCGATCGTGACGAAGCCCGCCTCGCGGAAGCGGGCGCCGAGGAACGTGTCGACCGGGAGGCGGAAGTCGGCCTCCTTGAGCGCCTTCATCCCCATGTGCATCGGCTGGCCGGCGAGGCCGGCGCCGAGGTCCTTGAATAGGAAGGGCACGCCCCGGAAGGGACCGTCGGGCAGCTCGCCGCGGGAGTCCTCCAGCCCCTGCTCGTAGAACGGGTGGATGATCGCGTTGAGCTCGGGGTTGAGCCGCTCGGCGCGCTCGACCGCGGCCAGCGTGAGCTCCTCCGGGCTCACCTCCCCGATCCGCACCAACTCGGCCTGTGCGGTGGCGTCCAGCCTTGCCAGGTCCTCCGTCACAGCAGTTGCTCCAGTCCGATTACGAAGCGTTCGGGTAGGTCCGCCACCTTGCGGACCGCCAACAGAACCCCGGGCATGAAGCTCGATCGGTCGATCGAATCGTGGCGGATCGAGAGCGTCTGGCCCTTGCCGCCGAAGATCACCTCCTGGTGCGCGACCAGGCCGGGGAGGCGCACCGAATGGATCGGCTCGTGGACGTTGCCCCCGGCCTCGCCGATCAGCTTCGCCGTCAGCTTGGCCGTGCCCGAAGGCGCGTCCACCTTCTTGTCGTGATGCAGCTCGACGATCTCGACCTCGGGCATGTGCGGGGCGATCAGCTTGGAGGCCTGCATCATCAGCACCGCACCGATCGCGAAATTCGGGGCTACGAAGCAGTTGGCCTTGCCGCCGATTCCGTGGACCTCCTTGCGGAGCTCTTCGAGGTCGAAGCCGGTGCTCCCGACGACCGCGTGAACGCCCGCCTCGATCGCGTCGAACACATTGGCCGGAGCCGCGTCGGGCGTGGTGAAGTCCACCATCACGTCGGCTCCCTCCAGAACGTCGCGCACCGCGGTATCCAGCGCTGGATCTGCGCGGCCGACGAGCTCCATGTCGTCCGCGCCTTCGATCGCACCGCAGGTGGTCTCCCCCATGCGCCCGGCGGCGCCGGAGACGACGACTTTGATCGGATCGCCCATCGCCGCGATCTTATGTGGCCGTCGCCTCGAACCAGCGGCCGAGCGCGCAAAGGCCGCGCAGCTCCTCCCCCGCCTGTACCTCGAGGTGCTCCCGGTACTTCGACTCGATGTCAACCACGACTACGCCGCGGCTAGAGCTTCGCTGACCGGCGCCAGCGCGCTGCGGAACCGCTCCTCGCTCGGGGCGATCGCGGCGGCCGAGAGCGAGTCGGGCGCGTAGAGCTCACGGGCGAGCTCGGCGACGTCCTGGGAGGTGACCGCGTCGACCTTGACCAGCAGCTCGTCGAGGGTCAGCAGGGGCGTGCCGAAGAGGACCGACTTGCCGATTCGGCCCATTCGAGCCGCGGTCGACTCCGAGGAGAGGACCATGCGGCCCTTCACGTGCTCCTTGGAACGGGCGAGCTCGTCATCGGTGATGCCGTCGGTATGGATGGAGGCGAGCTCGCGACCGATGATCTCGCAGGCCTCCTGCACGTTGTCCTGGCGCGTGCCGACGTAGGTGCCGATCAGGCCGCTGTCGACGTACTGCTGCGTGTAGGAGCCGACGGAGTATGCGAGCCCACGCTTCTCCCGGACCTCGCGAAAGAGCCGCGAGGAGGTCGAACCACCGAACACGGCGTCGAGGATGCTGAGCGCATAGCGGCGCTCGTCGCCGCGGTCGATGCCGGCGCCGCCGAAGCAGATGTGGAACTGCTCGGTGTCCTTCTGCTGGAAGGCGACCTGTGAGCCATCCACCTGCGGGGCCTCGAGCTCGTCAGCGTCGCCGGGGGCGGGCGGCTCAACGTGCCGCTTGCTGAGCTCCACGATCCGATCGTGCTCGATGTTGCCCGCGGCGGCGACCACGATGTTGGCGCCGGTGTAGTGGGCCCGGTGATAGGCGTCGATGTCGGGGATCGGGATCGAGCTGATCACCTCGGCCTCGCCGAGCACCCGCCGGCCGAGCGGATGGCCGCCGAACACGGCGCGATCGAGCACGTCGTGGACCTTGTCCTGGGGCTCGTCCTCGTACATCGCGATCTCCTCGAGCACGACCTCGCGCTCGGAGTCGATCTCGGGATAGGTCGGGCCGAGCAGCATCTCCGACAGCAGGTCGAAGGCCTCGTCCGTGTGGGTGTCGAGGAAGCGCGCGTAGAGGTTCGTCGACTCCTTGCCGGTCGCGGCGTTAACCGCGGCGCCCAGCCCGTCGAAGATCTCCGCGATCTCGATCGCCGAGTAGCGCTTCGTCCCCTTGAAGAGCAGGTGCTCGAGGAAATGCGAGACGCCGGCCTGTGCCGGCGTCTCGTCCCTCGAGCCTGTCCGAACCCAGAGCCCCAGGGCCACGGATCTCACCGAGGGCACTGCCTCGGTGACGATCCGGATCCCGGAGTCGAGCTCGGTTACCTGCGCTTCGGAGGCCACGCGGACCTAGCGGTCCCGGCCGCCCTGACGCTCGCGGCGGCGGCCACCGCCGCCCTCGCGATCGCGCCTGGGGCCACCGCGTCCGCCGCCATCACGGCGACGGCTGGGCGGGCCCGGGTCACCGGTGCCGACACCGGCGAGCTCCTCGGGCGACTTGCCCTCGACATCGGGGTCGGCGGTGAGACGCAGGCCGATCCGGCCCCGCTCCTTGTCGACCTCGACGACGGTGACGTCGATCTCGTCGCCCTGGTTGAGGACGTCCTCGACTGTGCCGACTCGCTCGCCCGGCTTCACGTTGGAGATGTGAAGCAGGCCGTCGGTGCCCTTGCTGAGCTCGACGAACGCGCCGAAGTTGGTCGTCTTGACCACCTTGCCCGACGTGTAGCGGTCGCCGATCTCGGCGTCCTTGGTCATCGCTGTGATCCGGTCCGCGAGCGCGTCGACCCTCTCGCCGGTGGGCGCGTAGAGGCGCACCGTGCCGTCGTCGTCGACGTCGATCTCTGCCTCGAACTCCTCGGAGAGGCCGCGGATCGTCTCGCCGCCCTTGCCGATCAGGGCGCCGATCTTCTCTGGGTCGATCTTGATCGAGGTGATCTTCGGCGCGAACTGCGAGAGCTGCTCGCGCGGCTGGTCGATCGACTCGGCCATCCGCTCGAGGATGAACAGGCGGCCCTTGTTGGCCTGATCCAGCGCATCCTTGAGAATCTCCAGCGTGACGCCGGTGATCTTGATGTCCATCTGCAGGGCGGTGATGCCCTCAGACGTACCGGCGACCTTGAAGTCCATGTCGCCCAGATGGTCCTCGACGCCGGCGATGTCGGTGAGGACGATGTAGTCGTCGCCCTCCTTGATCAGCCCCATGGCGACGCCGGCGACCGGTGCGCTGACCGGCACGCCCGCGGCCTGCAGGGCCATCGAGGAGGCGCAGACGGAGCCCATCGACGAGGACCCGTTCGACTCCAGGGTGTCGGAGACGACGCGAATCACGTACGGGAACTCCTCCTCATCGGGAATCGTTGCCTGAAGAGCGCGCTCGGCGAGCGCGCCGTGGCCGATGTCACGGCGCTTCGGACCGCGCATGAAGCCGGCCTCTCCCACCGAGAACGGCGGGAAGTTGTAGTGGTGCCAGAACCGCTTGGTCTCCTGCAGGCCGAGGTTGTCGACCTTCATGTCCATGCGGGTGGTGCCGAGCGCCACGTTCGAGAGGATCTGG
>JBKPRD010000227.1:0-8246 GCA_046734415.1 Actinomycetota bacterium
ACCCTAGGCTGCGCCACTCGCTCGGCGTGATCCGGTCGCGTTGTCCGTGAAGTCGAGAGCCGTGCCGAGGCTACTCGCTTTACCGTTCTTGAAGGCCCCGCCGATCGAGACCGGCACAGCGACGGTCCAGGGCTGCAGGCCGCCGTCGGACCTCGACCTGCCTGTAGCAACGAGGTTGAGGGGCCGCTTCGGCGGCCCTTCCCGATCCCCACAGTCGTCTAAGCGCGCGGCAGGCCGCGCCAACCGAGCGAGGCACGGCGCCGGCCGGAACTCGAGGCACTGAGCGATGCCCCACGCCGACCGGCTCTAACGGGACGCACCGGCTTAAGCTGCTGCGGTTCGTCGAGCTTTGTCGTCGACGGCGTGTGGACGCCGCTGCCGGGGTTGGTTGCTGCGCGGAGCACGCCGACATCGTGAAGCAGCTCTTCCGCGTCACGCCGGCCGACCGCGTCCCGCGCGTTTGGCCGGACAGGAGTTGTGGAAGGGGACGCACAACGCTCCGAGCAAAGGGGGGAGAGACCTGTGAGAAGACTTCCGATCGTCGGCGCTCTCGCCGCGTTGGCCGTGTTTTTCGTGGTCGGTGGGGCGGTCGCCTCGACACCCGGCGGCGACGTCCGCCTGACCAATGACTGTCACCCGCTTGTCGGCTGCGGCGCTCGTTACGTCAGCGCCTACACGCTTGCGACGGGATCCCCGTACACCGATCAGACGCTCCAGGAGTGCACCATCGCACGCGGGCGTCAGAACGAGCCCGCAGTGGCGGTCGACCCGCGCAACACAAGTGTGCTGCTCGGCAGCTCGAACGACTACTGCGGCGTCTACGACCAGGGAATCGCGGCGGGAGCGGTCGGGCCGATCTGGCTCGGTTACTACCGGTCGCTCGACCGGGGCTCGAGCTGGACGAGTTCGCTCGTGCCGGGCTATCCGCACGACAGCTCGCCGTACGCGGCGCTGTCTCAGGCCCGTACTGCGTCGGCGGGCGACCCGGTGATCGCGTGGGACGCTCACGGTCGCGCCTTTTTCGGCTCGGAGAGCTCGGGCGACCCGGCTGGCACGGCGAAGACGTTCGGCGACGAGTTCGTTGCGCGCTTCAGGAACCCGGGTGGGCCCGACGCGGCTGATACTACGAAGGACGGCCTCGAGTATTACGGCACCACGGTCGTGGCGAAGGGGTCGTCGGCGCCTAACCTGCTCGGTGTCTTCCATGACAAGACCGCGATCGAGGCCGATCGGACCGGCGGTGCATGCGACGGGAACGTCTACTTCTCGTGGTCGCGTTTCAACGGCAACGGGGCGAACGCGATCTACTTCTCGCGGTCGACCGACCACGGGGTGACGTTCTCCTCGCCGATGAAGCTCTCGGGAGCGTCGATCAAGGAGGTCCAGTTCCCGGACATCTCCGTGACCCACAACGGCCACGTCTACGTCACGTTCCGCTCGTTCACCACGGTTGGGCCCTCGACTGACGGCATCTACGTCGTCAAGTCGACGGACTGCGGAAAGACATTCTCCCAGCCGAGCCTGATCACGACGTTTGTCCCGAACGACGCGCAGGACCAGTCGGCGCCGGAGCCGGTTCCGACGCAGGCGGTCGACGACGATCCGGGTTTCGAAGACGAGGCCGACGCGCAGTCGGATACCTCGCGTGACTGCGGTGACTTCGCGGACGCCTGCACGTCGGGCTACACGTTCTTCCGCCGCGACACGCAGGTGCGTGGGACTGCCGACCAGCTCGACGCGGCGCACGAGTGGATCTACCTCGTCTATGACGCGACCAAGCCGGGTACGGAGGCACCGACCGGGACCACTTACGGAACGAGGGTCCGCGGCGTAGGCGGCCAGGCGGGGACGTTCTTCCTCCGCTACGACGGGGCGACCGGCGCGCATACGCCACCGTTCTTGGTCGATCCGCAGGCCACCGGTCACCAGGTCTTCCCGGACATTTCGGCTGACGGCGGCGTGCTGCACGCGATCTGGTGGGACAGCCGGAACGACCCGTGCTACAGCGTCACCCGGCCGATCGGGAACTGCGCGGACCGAACGACGGTGCCGTCGCTCGACGTCTATGGCACGACCTCCGCGAATCGCGGCATTACGTGGACGAGCCCGGCCTCGCGGATCACCGACGTGTCGACGAACCCGAACTACGAGCAGTTCGACAACCGCGCGGTGCCGTTCGCGGGCGACTACCTGTGGGTGACGTCGCTCGGAAGCTTCGCGTACACGACGTGGACGGACTGGCGGGACACGGTGCAGGGAGCCGATCCGCGTGAGACGCCGGAGGACGAGGACGCTGGGACGGCCGACGTCAAGCAGTGCCGGACCCTCTCCACCGTGCAGACAAAGAAGGGACCGGTCAGCACCTGGAGCGGCGATCTCTGCCCCCACGACGGCGGAATCGACCAGAACATCTACGGCGACCTCGCGCCGTAGACGTCGACGGATCGGTCATCGGATGGGCGGCCTCAGGCCGCCCATCCTCGTTAAGGTTGCACGTCTCCAGGGAAGATGACGGGCGGGGCGGGTCGCCCGCTAACCGCGAAGAGCGTCGCAAACGAGAGCGACCTCTGCGCAGCCCGAGATAATTAGGTCAGGGGCGGCCGTAGCGCCGCCCCGCCACGTCACCAGCCAATCGGCCTCGCCTCTCCTCAGCGGCTGGCCCGACCGCAAAGGGTTGCTTCGGCCGCGCCGTCCTGCGGCCGCCCCCGGCATCGTCCTATTGGTGCGTGCCCCAGTCGATGAAGCGCGGCTTGTCGGGCCAGGTGGTCAGGGGGGTGATGGCCCGGGTCGCTAGGTTCATGACCGCCAGGCTGTACCTGTCCCCGTCCTCGAGTCGGAAGACGACCTGCTTTCCGTCCGGCGAGAACGAGCCTGCGAAAGCGTTCTTCGATCCACCGCTGAACTTCGTGAGGTTGGTCTTTCCGGTTCCATTCGGCTTGATCGCCGCGAGATTCGCCGACGCCCCAGGTATGACGAAGTCGGCGTTGGTCGTCAGCAGGATCAGCTTCCCGTCCGGTGACCAGTCGTGCTTGGTCGCAACCTCCCACGAGTACGGCGTCACCTGCCGCAGGCCGGTGCCGTTCGGCCGGACGACGAAGAGCGCCTGCTGGCGCTCATCCTGCTTGATGCGGACGAACGAGATTAGCTTGCCGTCGGGCGAGAAGTTCGGGTCGGTGTCGCAGCCGCAGTCGCCTCCGCGGAACGGGTTCCGGGTCACACGGCGGAGGCCGGTGCCGTCCCAGCGCATCAACCAGACGCCGTTGTTGCCGGGGGCGATGTCGCGCTCGTAGACGATCCACTTGCCGTCCGGCGAAAAGGACGGCTGTCCCTGCTCCCCCTTCGGCGTCAGGTTGCGAATGACGGTTCCCGTAGGGGACAAGAGCGTGATGCCAGCGCCACTCTTGCTTTCGACCTCGGCAACAATCGTCTTGCCGTTGGGAGACCAATCGGGATTCTGGGCGCTGACAAAATGAGTGACCTGCTTCGCCCCTGATCCATCGGGACGGATCGTGAAGAGCTGGAAGTGCCCAGGACGAAGCTCCTTTGCGTACGCGATCAGACCGTTCCGACCTGGCGGTGTCGCTGTCGCGCCGAGCGCGCCAGTAAGGGCGACGACAACCGCCAGTCCCAGTGCCAGGGTGCGTCCCTTCGTCATCACTTTCCCTCACCCGTGTCGGTAGCGACGCAGCTTTGTGCGAGTGCTATGGCGCGAGTCTCCGCGCCTGTTGATCGCAAGTCAAGCGCGTCCGATGCGGCCACTTCGCAGAGTTCGCAGATCCCAGGCCGGTAGATGGGGAGAGGCCGGTCGCGTGGGTTTCGCCTCGTTGCGCCGAATCAGCACGACCGGCTTTCAGTTAGGGAGACTGGTTCGCCTCCTCAAAGCCCAGGTTGGGCGAACCCGTGATCTAGTCGGCGCGAGCCTGCGCGAGGGGGTCGACGTGCCCCGAACACGCAATGGTCTAGTCAATTTGCGTCAAATGTGCCTGTGTAGGTCACTCTGTCCTGCTGCGGAACGATGACTCTTCGAGCCTCGATCAGTCTCCATCTCGTAACCGTCAGGCCAGCAGAACAGGAGGAGGACCGTGAGTATCCGCTTTCCAGGAGAGTCAGCCGAGTACAGGAGGGCGCGGGATCAGCTCCTGCAGCAGGAGATCGAGCTGCGGCGTTCGACGGAAGCTCTCGCGGAGGCGCGCCGCAAGCTGCCTCCGGGCGGAATGGTCCCGGAGAACTACGTCTTCGAGGGGGCCGCTTCCGACAACGCACCGACGATGGTGAGGCTCTCAGAGCTGTTCACGCCCGGCACGAATTCGCTCGCCATCTACAGCTTTATGTTCCCGCGCGACCCCGGAGACAACCGCCCGGGGCCGAAGGACGGGCAGACGGCGCATCTGCCGCTTTTCGAGGGCCCGTGTCCGTCGTGTGTTGCTCTGCTCGATCAGCTCGATGGCGCCGTCCCGCATGTACGTCCGCTGATGAGCTTTGCGGTCGTTGCGAAGGCGCCGCTGGCGCGCGTCCTCGCATTCGCTGACGAGCGCGGCTGGCGCCACCTGCGTCTTCTGTCCTCGGCGAGCAACTCGTACAACCGTGACTACTTCGCCGAGACGCAGGAAGGGCATCAGCGGCCGATGCTCAACGTGTTCCGCCGTGAGGGCGACAGCATTCGCCACTTCTGGGGCTCCGAGCTGTTCTATGCGCCGCCTGAACCCGACCAGGACCCGCGCCACGTCGGAACGCTTGAACCGTCTTGGAACCTTCTCGACCTCACCCCAGAAGGCCGGCCTGTCGTCTGGGATGAGCAACTGAGCTACGACGAGTAGGGCGTCCGGATCGCCCCCCAGCGACCTCCCGGACACTCAGTAGGGGTCGCAGACCAAACGCGTGGTGAGCGAGTGGTGAGTACGGCCGGCGATGCCGCCGCCCACCCCCGCGACCAATGAGTCTCTCCCGGGCCTGGAGTCCTGTGGTCAGTCGGACGGTTCGCCAAGGCTCGCGAGAGAGACGGCTATCAGTGAGCAACGCGGATTGATCTCGTAACGACGAGAAATCCGCAAATTGCGCATACTGTGTCCTCGACGTACGAAGGAGCTGGCTCGGCGTGTTCGAGATCGGGAGCAGCCTCGAACGGGCCCGTGAGGGACGTGGCTTGGAGCTGGCCGACGTCGAGGAGGCAACCAGGATCCGCGCCTGCTACCTCGTGGCGCTCGAGCAGGAGCGCTTCGACCAGCTTCCGGACGGCTACGCCAGGGCGTTCCTGCGCAGCTACGCGATGTACCTCGGCTTGGACGCACAGCGGCTCGTCGACGAGCACGACGCGCAGTTCCCGCCCGCGCCCCCGGTCCGCGCCCGCCGGCAGCCCCGCCGCTGGCACCAATGGGCGGCTCCCCGGGCCACCGTCTTCCTGCTTGCCGGTGTCGTCGCGCTGCTCGCCCTGCTGGTCGCCGGCCAGTTCAACTCCGGCAGGAGGACATCGGCACCACCGGCGGTCAGCCCACCACCGCCTCGACCCCCCGTCGCCTCAGTGATTCGAAAGCGCCCCCAGCATCCCAGCCGGCTCGAACGGCGCCCACGCGTCGTGCTTCACGCCTCGAAGGGCGACTGCTGGATCGCCGTCCGGCTCGGCTCGGGAGGCGGATCCCTCCTGTACGAGAACCTGCTCCAACCTGGCGAGTCGGTCTCGTTCGTGCGCCTGCCGCTCTGGGTTCGCGTCGGCGCACCCGGCAACCTCGTCCTCACCCTCAACGGGCGGCGGCTCGGGCCTCTCGCCGGCTATGGGCCGCTGAACGTCATCGTCGGCAAGAGTGGCATCCGGCGGGTGTAATCGCCGATGGCCACCATCCGAACCCCCGACGACGGAAGCCCGTCGAAGCGCGAGGAGGCCGCCCAGACGTGGTTGGGCCGCAACGCGAGGGACAGTGAGCGCCTCGCCCGCATCTTCCAGGTTGGACAGGCAGTGCCCGTCGCCGAGCTCGAGGCCGAGCTCGCAGCGCTGCGAGCAAAGCTCGACTCGCTCGAGGAGGAGCTGTGGTCACTACGGCGGCATCTCGGCGGCCCGGACGCAGTCCCCAAAGAGGGCCGAGAAACGCGTCTGGTCGATCTCCCGCGCGTGCTGCTGCCGCGCGAGCGCGACTATCGACTCGCCCGCTCCCACGGGTTCGCCGTCTTCGCGGGTACGCACCCACTCGGGGTAGTCGAAGGCGTCCGCTACCACTCCCGCACCGATCGCCCGGACGCACTCGAGGTTCGCAGCGGCCGCTTCAACCAGCGCCTCTTGCTCATCCCGGCAAGTGAAGTCGAGACGATCAACCCCGACGACGAGGCGGTGATCGTCAACGAGGCCTGCCGTCCTCCGCAGCCTCGCAGCTACGTTCGCGCCCACCTCGAGCGGTTCTTCCCTGATTAGGAGGCGAGACGCCGTGCTCGACGAGGTCCAGCAGCGAGTGCTCGACTCGATGCGGGCGGAAGGGATCGCGCTCGTCTCCTTCCACGAGCTCTTCGGCGACGAGCGGACGTGGGACGAGCTCCGGCGCGACATCGGCGAGTTCACGGCCCACACCGAGGCGAATCTCGCGGAGCTGCAGGCGCAGCAGAAGAAGAAGTCGTACCTGATCAGGCGCTTCCTGAAGAGCGGGCGGCCGTTCGCGCTCGACGACCCATGGCTTCGGCTCGGCCTGTCGAGCCGGATCCTGGACGTCGTCAACGCCTACCGCGGCGAGCGCACGCTGCTGGTCGACGTCGACAACTGGTACACGATCCCCGACTCGGAGGGCGAGGACCGGATCGCGTCGCAGCGCTGGCACCGCGACCCGTGGGACAACCACATCGTCAAGGTCTTCACCTACTTCTCGGACGTCGACGAGGACGACGGGCCCTTCGAGTACCTGCGCGGGACGCCGGCCGGCGGGCGCAACTCGCACCTGTGGCCGTGGGAAGGCGACGACGTCTACGGCAAGCACGGTCTCTACCCCCCGCAGGACGAGTTCGAGCAGAAGGCGCCGGCCGAGGACATCCTCACCGCGACGGGGCCGGCCGGGACGATGCTCTTCGCGGACACGAGCGGCTTCCACCGCGGAGGCTGGAAGTGCACGAAGCCGCGGATCCTCGCCTACTGCTCTTACGTCTCGACCAACTTCAGGCTCGAGCCCCGCTTCGAGATCGACTGGTCGGCCGGCAACGGGCTCTCGCCGGAGGCCGAGTTCGCGGTTTCCTGGTCGCGCGGCTGAGAGCGCTGGAGACGGACTCGTCGTTGATATCGAGGTACGCCCGCCGCTCCTCGGCACCGTTCTCGTTGCCGCGCGGCGGACGCACTCGGCGCAGACGATCTGCTCATCGTGCCATGGCTCACAGGGTTCAAGTGTGCGATCCTGCGAGCGTCGGCGTCCAGCCGGTGGCGACAGATCCCGGCGGGCACGGCAGGATTAGCCTGCTCGAAGCTCAGCCCACCGCATCACGCGGCGCCGCCGCGTTGTGAGGCGCTCTTTCGGTCGAGGTACTGGAGGAGCTCGTGGGCTGCGAGCTCGATCTCCTTGTGCCGCCACTCCGCAGCACGGTAGTGGCAGGCGATCAGCCCCATCCGGTGCAGACGGCGGAAGTCACCGTAGACAAACGCGTAGCGCCCCTTCGTCTCCTCGGCTGCGCCCACGGTGAGGCCGAGATGCCAGTCGGCGTACTCCTGCCAGGAATGCGTCTTCAGGAACGCATTCTGGTCCCGCGCGCGCGGCTGCACGTCCTGCCAGCGCGAGCGGAGCACGTACTGGCGTGCGTCGATCAACTGCTTCGCGTGCCTGATTGCGTCTTGGTTCACCGTATAGGCGGGCACGCGCGCATTCTTGCCGAACTGCGCTTCAGCGACACGCGACGGTGAGCCGCTTGACGATGTGGGATGCGGCTGCGCTTGGCAGCTGGCGAGTGCCCGCCCGCGGTTCTAGACGGACGACGCCATGATTGGGTGCGATCAGTCAAACCTTTGCCGACTTCTCGTGCTGCCATCTCTGCGATCACGACGTTGCCGCGCTCGACTGCCCTTTGAAGATCGCTCGAGGATGCACCCGCGCCGCCAACAGCCCTCCAGATGGGCCGGTCGGCTGCCTAGCCCTAGCGCCCGTTGGCGATCAAATGTACTCGTCGGCCACGTCGACGAGCCGCCGTTCCGCTTGGAGGGAGTTCTTGGCGTACAGCGCCTGCGCCGGACTGAGCGAACCACTGTCGAGCGCCTCTTGGAACGCTGCGTGTATCTCGCTGGCATTGCG
>JBKPRD010000228.1:0-6542 GCA_046734415.1 Actinomycetota bacterium
CGGCAAGCTCGCGTTCGAGAACGCCGTCGCGCGGCCGGGCGGCTTCGCGAAGACCGTCGTCGTCAGCCAGGACGACACGAGCGGCACCGGCGGCGCCGCCAACGGCGAGGTCTACGTCTACATCGGCACCAAGCAGTCGAGCGGCACGCCGATCGAGAAGGCGGGGCTCACGAACGGCAGCCTTTACGGCATCAAGGTCGACGACTCGCTCGCCGAGTCGCGCGCGACCGGCTTCGGCGCCGCCACGGCGCACTTCAGCCTGTACTCGTTCGGCAACGTGGAGAACTGGACGGGCGCGCAGCTGCAGACGGCGTCCGACGGGAACATCACGAAGTTCCTGCGCCCCGAGGACGGCTCCTGGGATCCGAACGATCCGTCCGTGTACTACTTCGTGACGACCGACCGGCCGAACGCGCCCGGGCAGGACGGTCGGAGCCGGCTCTGGCGGCTGACGTTCTCGGACGTGACCGAGCCGACCGCAGGCGGCACGATCGAGATGCTGCTCGACGGGACCGAGGGACAGGAGATGCTGGACAACATCACGGTCAACGACCGCGGCCAGGTGCTGGCGCAGGAGGACGTGGGCGAGAACGCCCGCGTCGGCAAGCTCTGGCTCTACGACCCGCCGACGGACACGCTGACCGAGATCGCCGCCCACGATCCCGACCGGTTCTCGAACGGCGCGGCGAGCTTCATCACCGAGGACGAGGAGTCGTCGGGGATCATCCAGGCTCCCTTCCTCGGAGAGGGCATGTACCTGCTCGACGTCCAGGCCCACAACCCGTGGTCGTCGACCGCCGGCACGCTGCCCAGGAACTTCGCGCCCTACAACGACGCGGAGCTCGTCGAGGGCGGCCAGCTGCTCGCCATGCACGTGCCTCCGGGCAAGTTCCCGAAGAACGGCAAGTAGGCAGCACGGTGGAGGAGGGTCCCACGGCCCTCCTCCACTGCCTCTCGCGGGGTCGCCCGTGGCGCCACAGGGACCGTCCCGAGGCGAGGTGGGCTGGCTCTGAGGGAGAGCGGATACCTGAGGACGTCCGGCGCGCTTCTCGCTCCCGATACCGTTTGCGCGGTGTCGGAGGAGCAGGTGGTCGAGGTCGCGGGACGGGCGATCACGCTCAGCAGCCCGGACAAGGTCTTCTTCTCGGAGCGTGGCGAGACGAAGCTCGACCTGGTGCGCTACTACCTCGCGGTCGAGGAGCCGTTCCTGCGTGCCGCGGGCGGGCGGCCGACCCTGATGCAGCGCTTCCCGCACGGGGCGGAGGGAAGCTCCTTCTTCCAGAAGCGCGTGCCCGCGTCTGCGCCGGAGTGGCTGCAGACGACGATCGTCAGCACGCCGAACGGCACGACCTCCCGCGCGCTCGTCCTCGCCGACATGGCGCACGTCGTCTGGGCCGTCAACCTGGCCTGCCTCGGCTTCCACGTGTGGCCGTATCTCTCCGATCGTCCCGAGGTCGCGGACGAGCTGCGCCTCGACCTCGACCCGCAGCCGGGCGTCGACTTCGACGAGGTCACGGAAGCGGCATCCGAGCTCCGCGTCTTGCTCGACGAGCTCGGGATCGTCGGCTATCCGAAGACGACCGGGAACCGTGGCCTCCACGTGTACGTCCGGCTCGAGCCGCGCTGGGACTCGTACCAGGTGCGGGCCGCGGCGGTCGCCGTCGCGCGGGAGCTCGAACGCCGCCGACCCGAGTTGATCACCGCAGCGTGGTGGAAGGAGGAGCGGGGCCGCCGGGTGTTCGTAGACTTCAACCAGAACGCGCCGCACAAGACCGTCTTCGGCCCGTGGTCGGTCCGAGCCCGCCCGGGCGCCCAGGTGTCGGCGCCCCTGGGCTGGGACGAGATCGGCACGCTTCACCCCGACGAGCTGACGATCGCGAGCGTGCCCGAACGGCTGGCCTCGGTCGGGGATCCGTGGGAAGGGATGAACGACCACCCGCAGTCGCTGGAGCCGCTGCTCGAGTTGCACGAGCAGGATCGAGCCGCCGGGTTGCAGGACGCGCCCTGGCCGCCGGTCTATCCGAAGCAGCCGGACGAGCCGCCGCGGGTCGCCCCCAGCCGGGCGCGCAAAGACCGCTGAACGCCGGCGATGAGTTCGTGCTTGCGGAACGGTCTACCCTGAGGAGGATGTCGACCGCGCGACTACGGACCGCCCGCGGCCGCCTCGGCCGACCTCGGCCCGCCGCTCACGGAGGTCGCCTGGCTGGAGCCCTACCCGGGCGAGGTCCCGAGGGGTTCGCCGCGCCGCACGCCCGCTACGAGCAGCGTGAGGCGGTCGAGGTCGCCTTCGTCGCCGCACTGCAGTACCTCCCGGCGAGGCAGCGCGCGGTCCTGATCCTCCGCGCGGTCCTGATCCTCCGCGAGGTGCTCGGTTTCTCGGCGAAGGAGGTCTCCGAGGCGCTCGAGACGCCGGTCGCGTCGGTCAACAGCGCGCTGCAGCGTGCCCGGAAGGCGCTCGAGCGGTGTCTTCCCGAGCCGAGCCAGCAGGAGAGGCTCCGCCTGCTCGGCGACAGGCGAGTCAGGGAGCTGGTCGATTCGTATGTCGATGCGTGGATGAGGCGGGACGTCGAGGCGCTTCGGTCGTTGCTGGCCGAGGACGTGACCTTCTCGATGCCGCCGTGGCCTGGCTGGTGGCGAGGGTGCGGCGCGATCGCGGCGATGCTCGAGGAAGCCGCCGACTCGTGCCCGCCGAGCCGCGCAGTCCCTACGAGGGCCAACGGGCAGCCGGCGCTCGCGTACTACTCCCTGGATGCAGCGTCCGGGCGCTACCTGGCTTCGGCGATCGACGTTCTGACGCTCGATGGAGCCTCCATCACCGACATTACCGGCTTCGTCACGCCCGACCTCTTCGCCGACTTCGGCCTGCCCGCCGAGCTCTAGTACTCGAGCAAGAGGTCCGGGCAGGGCTCCAGGATCGGTTGGTGTGTTCCTTCCGCTCGTCAGGCCGCGGATGCACCGCGCGCAGCGTCGCCGATCACCGCCGCCAGCTCCCGCGGCCGCGACCACATCGGCCAGTGGCTCGTCGGGAGGTCGACCCACGTCACGTTGCGCAGCTCGGCGAAGCCTCCGAGCCACGTCTGGCCCTGCTCGACGGCCTCCTTGTACTGGTCCGACGTGTAGCCGGTGGCGATGGCGATCGTCGGGATGTCGAGCCGCGCGTCGTTCTTCAGCTCGGGGGGGTCGCGCAGGACGCCGCCGGGCTCGGGCACGGCTCGCTGACGAAACGCCTCGAGCTGCTGCTCGCTCAGTCCGTCGAGGTTCTCCTCCTCTGCGAGTTCCTCCCACACGAGCGGCTTCTCGGCGCCCTCGAAGTCGGGGGCGAGTGCCGCGGTGGCCGGGCCGGAGTCGACGTAGACCATGGCGGCGATCTGCTTGGGGATGCGGTCGCTCGCGGCGTAGCCGGCGGCGCCGGCTCCGCTGTGGACGGCGAGGACGACGGGCGCTCCCGCGGCCGTCACGGCCGCACAGATCGCTTTCACATGGTCGGAGAGCGTGATCGCGGACCGGTCCGTGTCGACCGAGTCGAGACCGGTCAGCGTCAGCGCCGTGACGTCGTACCCTTCGTCACGGAGAACGGACGCGACCTCGTCCCACGCCCACGCGCCGAGCCAGAATCCGGGAACCAGGACGATCGGCGCTGCTTTGGCGGTCGTCGTGCTCATCGGCTCCTCCTTGGTCTGTATTGCGAGTATCGAACGGCGTACGAGTATAGCAGCATATGGCGAGAGTCGTACATCGCTGCTAGAGTCGAACAGGCGACGCCCATGCCTGACACCACCGTCGACGTAGAAGCCCTGTACGCCGCTCTCGACAGCAAGCGGAAGACGCACGAGACGAGCTGGCGCGAGGTCGCACGCGAGCTGGAGATCAGCCCGTCGACGTTCAGCCGGATGGCGCAGGGACGACGACCGGACGTCGACACCTTCGCGACGCTCCTTCGTTGGCTCGGCATGCCCGCCGAGTCGTTCATGCGCTCGACCCGCGGGGACAGTGCGGCGACCGCCGCGGAACCCGTGGCCATGATCTCGTCATATCTCCGCTCGGCTCGGAACATCGAGCCCGAGGACGCCGATGCGCTCGAGGAGATCTTCCGCGCGGCCTACAAGCGCCTGGTGCGGGAGACGTAGGAGAGGCGCAGCGTGGGCGGCGAGTTCCGGCGAGGATTCAAGAGCGAGGCCGAGCGGACGGCCGAGCACGTCCGCGGGGAGCTCGCCCTCGGGCCGCTCGACCGGCTCGACTGCTTCGTACTCGCCGAGGCGTGGGGGATACCTGTCGTCTCGATCGGTGAGCTGCGCGGGGACGGCGCGTCAGACGCGACCATCCGCAGGCTGATGTCGCCGGAAGCGCGCTTCTCGGCGGCGACGGTCGTGTCCGGGCCGAGACGCCTGATCGTCTACAACCCGCGCCACGAGTCGCCCAGGAAGGCGAGCAGTCTCGCCCACGAGCTCGCGCACGTGATCCTCGAGCACGAGGCCGCGCCCGCGATCGGTGTCGGGGGCTGCCGACACTGGGACGGGCGGCAGGAGGCGGAGGCCGACTGGCTCGGCGCCGCGTTGCTCGTCCCACGCGCCGGTGCGCTCGCGTGGATGCTCGAGTCCGACGACGCCGACTCTGGCGCGGAGAACTTCGGCGTCAGCGTCGAGCTCTTCCGCTGGCGCATCAACCACACCGGCGTCCTGCGACAGGTGCAGAAGCTCAGGCGCGAAGCCGGACTCGCACGCTGATCGTCCGACGGCGGCTACGACGATGCCAGCATCGACCGCGACTCCGCCCGGGCCTGGCGGAACCACACGAGCTCGTACGTGTGCAGCACGACCCAGACGACGGTGACGAGGGCCAGCGCCGCGAGTGCCGGGATCATCGTCGCGAGCGGGAGCAGGAGGAAGAGCACGAGCGCGGCGACGAAGCGGCCGCGGCTCAGGCTAAGCCGACGCTCGATCCGGATCCGCACCGCCGAGTACGTGAGCAGATAGATCGCGCTCCCGCCGCAGAGCGCAAAGGCCGCGACGGAGTCGAGTTCCCCCCCGACGTGGCCGACGACGGCCTTCATCGCGAACGCGAAGAGGACGATCCCGACGATCATCGGGAAATGCCCGTAGGCGTACACGTCGCGGGCGAGCGCCACCCGTTCCGGGCCTTCGCGGTCGCGGAGAATCCGCTCGCCGCGGATCGAGAAGAAATCGAAGTAGGCAAGCCAGAACCCGGTGGCGACGAGTAGCCCGAGGATCGCGGCCGCGACCTCGCCCAGCCCGAGGCCCACCCCCCTCGCGCCGATCCCGATCGCGACGAACGCCTCTCCGAGCGCGATGATCACGACGAGCCCGTAGCGCTCGGTGAGGTGGGACGCGTGCACCCGCCAGCCCGTCGACCCGGTCAGCGCGGCCCCAGCGTAGACGCACCCGAGCGCGCCGAGCCAGAGCCAGGTGCGCGCACCGTCGGCGAAGCCCGCGACGAGGATCAGCGTCGCGCCGAGCAGCGTCCACGGCGCCAGGCGAAGTACGGCGGCGAAGAGGTCGCGGTCCGAACGGCCGGCGAGGGCATACAGGGCTGCGTGCATCGCGCAGACGACGAGGAAGGCGGCGCCGAAGAGCACGCCGTCCTCGTCGAACACGCCCGGCACGGCGAGCGCCGCGACGAACATCGCGATCAGCGCGACGAGCAGCGCTGCGCCGAGGAAGCCCTCCTCCGGGTCGACGACGTTCGTCAGCCACGCGTAGGCCGACCATGCCCACCAGAGCGCGGCCAGCACGAGCACGCCGCGGCCGATCCCGGCGAACGTCGGGTCTTCGGCCAGCAGCGTCGCGACCTGCGTGAACGCGAACACGAAGACGAGGTCGAAAAAGAGCTCTCGAGGCGTGACGCCGTGCTCGTGGTCGATTGCCATCGTCGGCATCGGTCGCGAGATTACGCCTACTTCGATCTGGACGCCGCGCTCGCGGCTCATAGAATCGGGCTGATCAGGAGCAAGCGTTGAAGCGCAGAGGTGCGAGCTGACGAGATCCAAACTCGATCTCACGCGCGCGCAGATCCTCGCGTTCCGACGGCGCGTCGGTGCGCTCGATGAGCGGCTCCCACCGGGCGCGCGTTCCCTTCGGCGTGCGGCGTGGGCGGGCCTGCAGGACAGCATGCCGCGCGCCGCGCTGCTCTCGATCCATGCGCGTGTCGAAGGAGTTCACGCGTCTACCTGGGAGGATCGATCGCTCGTCCAGCTCTGGGGGCCGCGCTTCAGCACGTACGTCGTCCCGGCGCGCGACCGCGCGGTTTTCACGCTTGCGAGGCTGCCCGATGACGCCCGTGGCCGGTGGGTGGCAGAGGACATGGCCGCCCGGCTTCACGACTTCCTGGGCGGCCGGCGGATGACCGACCGCGAAGCGGGAGACGGGCTCCGCGAGAATCCGAACCGGTTCCGGTACGCCGCACCGACCGGCACCGTCCTGATCCGCTGGGAGGGAGCACGAGCGCCGACCGTCTGGACCGTGCCGCGACCCGAGGTCGACCCGCTCGACGCCCGCCGCGAGCTGGCTCGCCGGTACCTGCGTGTC
>JBKPRD010000229.1:0-15946 GCA_046734415.1 Actinomycetota bacterium
ACCCGACCCTGTACGGCGAAGCCGAGCATTGGCTCGCAGCGGCCCTCGCGGGCGACTAACGCCGGAGCCAGCGCCGGCGCGGCTCCGTCCTCTTCCACTCCGCGCGCGACGGCAGCCGCCCCGCCTCCCGCGCCCGGCGCACGCACTCGGTGTGCGCGTGCCGCCGTCCCGAGTGGTCGCCCTCCGGGAACAGCAGGATGTGGTCGCTCATCGAGGCGAGCCGCCGGCCGCAGAGCGGGCAGGTGTAGGTGGCGGGCTTGAGGTTCTGCGCGCGCCGGAGCTCCCACCAGCGCGGCTCGCCGGTCACTTCGTCGTCACGGTCGTGATCGTGCCCGTAGTCCTGGTCGTCGTGGTCGTGCCGATGGTCGAGGTGATCGCCGTCGTCGTCGGCCCGGTGGTTCCGAGCGGGCACTTCACCCCTGTCCTCGACTTCAGCAGCCGGCAGCTGCGGAACACCGTCGGCCCGGCCCGGCTCCAGGCCGCGCTGACGACGTCGCTGGACACGCGGGCGAGGTAGCTCTTGCCGTTGCCGCCGACGTCGAGGTCGACGGTCAACGGAATCGTCAGCTCGGACGCGAGCACCTTGTCGCGCGCGGTGAGGGCGGCGAGGTCGGCCGTGTACTTCCCGGTCGACGAGAACACCCGCTGTTGTGCGCGGTCGATCCGCTCGATCGCATCCAGGGTCAGCGTCCCGCGACCCTTCGTCGACAGCGTCTTCGACCCCGAGCCCCCCTTGAAGAGCTGTGGCAGGATGAAGAGGGCCGCGAAGGCGATCAGCAGGATCGGCAGGAAGCGTCGCATGTCCACGGCCGCGAACCCTACCGGGGGCCGCATCGAGGCTCGGCCGGAACCGGGCGGTGTCCAGCCTGTCGCTGGTTTAGAGTCGGCGCGTGCGGCGGCGAGGGAGGTCCCTTGCGGCGGCGGCGCTCGCCGCGATCCTGGTCTCGGGCGCTCGGGCGGCTGCGCCGCCGGCGTGGTCGACCTACGGCGCCGACCCGGGTCGGGCCGGGACCGCGGCCGTCTCGGTCTCGCCGCCCGTCAGGCCCGAGTTCGTCCTGCCGCTCCGGGGACGGGTCACCTCGCAGGTGCTCGCTGCCCGCGACGTCCCGGCCGCCGGCCTGACGACCCTCTACGTCACCACCTCGGCCGGCCTGATCTACGCCGTCTCCGAGCGCGGCTACGTGCGCTGGCGGGTCGACCTCGGCGAGTTGCCGAACGCATGTCCGCAGCTCGACGGCTACGGCGTGACCGGCACGCCGGTCATCGACGCCGCGGCCGGAACGCTGTACGCCGCGGACGCGCTCGGGCGGCTGCACGGGCTGGCGCTGGCGAGCGGCGCCGAACGGCCGGGCTGGCCGGTTCAGCTCTACGACGACCCGGCGCAGGAGCTCGTCTGGGGCGCGCTGGCGCTCGCGGGCGGACGCATCTACGCCGCAACGGGCTCCTACTGCGACGCCGGGCCGTTCCTGGGCAAGGTGATCGCCGTCGACACGCGCTCGAGAGAGGTCTCGAGCTGGGTCGCGGTTCCCGCCGAGCAGGGCGGGGGCGGCGGGATCTGGGGGTGGGGCGGCGTCGCCTACAGCCCGAGGCTCGACAGGATCTTCGTTGCCACGGGCAACGCGTTTCCGGGCGCCTCGAACAGCGGCGACGACTTCTCGGAGGCGGCAGGCTACGGAGAGAGCGTCGTCGCGCTATCGCCCGGGCTGGACGTGCTCGGCGCGAGCCATCCGGCGTCGATCTCGGAGCCGCTCGATCTCGACTTCGCCGGGTCGCCGGTCGTCTTCGACAGGCCCGGCTGCGGCGAGATGGTGGTCGCGCACGACAAGAACGCCCAGCTCTTCGGCTGGCGCGCGGGCGACCTCGCGGCGGGGCCGCTCTGGACGATCGACCTCGAGCGCTTCGATCCGTCCAACCCGTTGCTCAGCCAGCCCGCCTACGACCCCGCGCGGCGGGCCGTGTTCGTCGTCACGGGCGCCCACCTCGTCCGGGTCGACGTCGCCGCCGACTGCTCGGCCAAGCTCGCCTGGTCACGGCCGCTCGGCACAGGCTCGCTCAACGGCTCGCCGACGATCGCCGGCGGGACGGTCTGGTACGCGCGCTCGGACCGGCTGGCACTCGCGGCCGCCGACGCGGAAACCGGTACGCAGGTCGCGTCGGTCCAGCTTCCCGGTCTCACCGTCACGGCCCCGACCATTCTCGACGGCCTGATCTTCGTCGGCACCTTCACGGGCGAACTGGTGGGCTTCGCCGCCTCGGACGCTACGCCTGTCGCGGGGGGCCCCGACTCGCCCGCGGTGCCCGGCCACAGCAGCTGGCTCGACGCGAAGCACGCGTGGGTCAGCCGCGAGACCGGCGTCTTCGCGACCGACGACGGCGGGTCGCACTGGCGGCGGATCTTCCCGCAGGCGGCAGCGGCCGTCCTGCGTACCTCGGTCCGTGCAGGGATCGTCCGGCTCGCGGCCACCGCTCCCGGCTGCACGTGCGCGACCGACCTCTGGACGACCGACGGCGGCCGGAGCTGGCACCGCACGCGGGCGATCGCCGGCGGCATCGTCGGGCGTGGCAGATCGCTCTACTGGCTTGCCTCCGGCGGAGCCCAGATCCGCCAGGTCACCCCCTGGCCGCCGGCCGGCACCGGACCGATTCGCTCCCGGACGGTCGCCGCCGTCGACGCCGGGAGGATCGTCTCCTTCGCGCTCGTGCCGGGCGGCGTCGCGGGGCTCGTCAAGGGGACCTCCGGGCGCGCGGCGTCGATCGTCGTCTCGCGAGCCGGCCGTCAGAACGAGTGGCAGGACCTGCCCGAGCCGCCCGGGATGCTGATCGCGCAGTCGCTGCAGAGCTCCGGCGCCGCGCTGATCGTCGACGGCACTGTCTTCGACGGCGGCGTCACCGAGCGGGTGCGCTGGTCGACGGGCGCGCCGGAGGCCTGGGAGCGGCTGCCGAGCTAGCGCTTCACGTGCAGCCGCACGACCGTGCCCCCCGCCCGTGAGCGGAGCTGCACGAGGTCACAGAGCTGGTTCGCCATCCAGAGCCCGCGACCGCCGGGCTGCTCCGTGCCGGGGCGGCGGCGGTCGGCGAGCGGGTCCGCCATCCGTCCGCGGTCCTGCACCTCGCAGACGACGCGGCCGTCGTCCTCCCAGATCCGCAGGACGCGGTGCCTCCGCCGTGGCGGATGCTGTTCGTCAGGGCCTCGTTGGCGGCGAGCACGAGGTCGTAGACGCGTGACGAGGGAAGCCCGGCGTCGGCTGCACGCCGGGCGAGGAGCTGCCGGCTGCCCGCGAGATGGTCGCCGTCGACGGCGTACTCCGGCGTCCCGCCGGGCGGGTCGCGAACGGCCGCAGGATCTCCTGCAGGCCCCGGTACCGGTCGCTGGCGAGCGACGTTGAGCAGCGACTCGTGCCGCTGGCATTCGACCAGCTCGTCCTGGGTCCGCTCCGGCCAGATCGGCTCGCCGATCCCGCGCACCGGCCGGTCCGGGCGCAGGTGCTCGCCGGCGAACTCCTGCCAGGCCGGGATGATCCTCGCCGGGTTCGCGCCGAGCTCGGCCATGTCCACGAACAGGACCTGCGCGCCGTGGCCGTTCAGCTCCGCCCGCAGCCGGTCGATCTTCTCGGCCGAGACGGCTACGAGAACGGGCTCGCCGGCCTCGACCCCCTCACGGACGAACGGGGCCGTGCCGGCGACGAACTCGTCCATCGCGGCATAAAGCAGCGCCTCGTGCGCGAACCCGCACGAATGGTCGACCACGCTCGGGGCCATGCCGAGACCTGCTGTACCCGAAAGCGGCCGATTTCAAGCGGAACCAGGAGACGTGTACGTCGACAGTGATCCCAGGCTCGCCGCGCGCTCAGGTGGCGGCCACGGCCTCGTCCCGCAGACTACCGGCGAAGAACTCGAGCGCCGCCCTGGTCTTCGTCTCCGCGTCGGCCGACAGGTCGAGACCCAGGCCCTCGAGATACAGGCGCGTCTCGACCGCCGACTGGAACGCCTCAGAGGGCGGGCACTTCGTCGAGAGCTCGAGGATCCTCGATCCGTCCGGGAGCAGCCACACCTCCGCGACCAGCCTGCGCCCCAGCTCGGGCGGCGTGTGCACGAGCTTCAGGACGAACACGGGGCCGAGGGTGCGAAGATCGTCCAGCACCAGCCCCTCGGGCGCATGTGCGGCGAAGAACGACCGCTGCTCCTTCGAGAAAACCTTGCGCAGCGGGCGGTCCCCGCGGACGGCATCGAACACGTCGTCGTTCGGGACCTTCCCCTTCATCGAGGCCGAGCAGACGAAGCCGCCCGGCATCGCGTCGACCTCGACGTTCATCGACGCCGATCTGCGGATGTCCTCCGGAAGCTCGTCCGGGACAACGGGGCGAAGCTTCACGACCGAGTCTCCGCTTCGGCCCTGGATCCGCCGCGCCCGCACAGCGAGACCGGCTTGCTGCAGTTGCAGGTCAGGGGTGTCGAAGAAGAAGATCTGCCTGATCTGCGCCTCGAGCGGGTCGAGGCCGAGAGCCCTGGCCGCCGAGAGGTGCTCGCTCTCGGGCAGGGTGACCTTGAGTTCGACGCTGTCGGCGCTCTGGATCAGCCCGAACAGCTCTGCCATCTTCTCGTTCGAGAGGTCCCTCAACCTCTTCTGGGTACCACTCGTCATCTCAGCTCCCTCCTCCGAATCGCTCGACGAGTACGCCGTGCCGTAGGCCGCGGTCGCTCACCGTCAGCGAGTCGCTCCCGAGCATGGACATCACCGTCCGGACGATGCACGTTCCTGCCAGTATCACCTCTGCGCGCTTGGGTTGCAGCCCGACGATCTCCCGCCGCTCGTCCGCGCTGCGCGCGCGGTAGAGCTCGATCTGCCGGTCGATCTCGGCGGTGTCCAGCACCGTGCCCTGCACGACGTCCGCGTCGTACTCCGCCAGCTCGTGCTTCACGGCTGCGATGTTGGTGACCCCGCCGCCCATTCCGACCAGCCGGTCGGGCGAAGGCCGCCCCTGGAGCCGATCGAGGTCGGCGGCGATGCCCGCGAGCGCCCGAGAGACCACGTCGGCGCCCACCGCCCCGTCGAGGCCGTACCGCTCGGTGAACCGCACGGCGCCGACGTTCACGCTGAACCGCTCGTCGACCTGGTCGTCGTGGCCGAACGTGAACTGCGAGCTGCCGCCTCCCGTGTCGAAGACGACGAGCGAGCCGCTCGTCGGGCCGAGGCCCGCCTTCACCGCGAGGTAGGCGAGCCGCGCCTCTTCCTCGCCCGGGATGACCTCGATCTCGACCCCGGTCTGGTCGCGCACCGTGTCGATCAGCTCCGCGCTGTTCGGCGCGATTCGAAGACCGGCCGTGCCGACCGCAGCGATTCCCTCGACACCGCTGTCGCGGGCCTCGCTCACCATCGCGGCGATCGCCTCGGCCGTTCGACCGATCGGCTCGGCCCCGAGCCGGCCGTTTTCGTCCAGCCCCTCGCCGAGCCGCGTCACCTCCGCGCGGTCGACCACCGTCTGCCAGGTCCCTGCGGCGGTCCGCTCGCCGACGTGGAACTTGACCGAGTTGGTGCCGACGTCGATCACCGCATAGCGGTGTCCGCCGATGCCGGCGAGCGCCTTGAGCCCGCGGGGGAAGCTGATGTTCGAGAACGAATCCAGCCCGAGTTCGCGAACGGTCGCGATCACGCCCTCGACGTCCTCGGACTCGACGGCGACCGTCCTGGTCTCTCCGACGTCGGTGCGCAGGTCGGTCAGCTCGGTCATGCACCCGCCGATCGTGTAGCGCCGCCGGCGCTTGTGCACGTGGACCGCGAGCAGATCCGGATCCGGGGCCACGAGCTCGGCGATCAGCTGGTCGAGCGTGTACGCATCGCGTGCCAAGGGTGCAGGGTCGGGCGAAAGCGTGCCGAGCACCGCCTTCACGTCGTCGGCGGGAACCGGAAACGCCGTTTTCGACACCGGCACCCACTGCTCGAGCCCGTTCGAGTCGACGTGCTCGAGCTGCTTGACGTCCAGGAGGTCGTCGCGGACCTTGACGTTTTCGTCGGACGAGCGCGAGACGACGTACAACTCGTCGCTCTCCTGCACGCGTTCGGGCGACAGCGCGGCGAATCGCTCCTCGGCCGCCCCGAAGGACCGACCGAAAGTCCGCCACTCCCATCGCGGCACGATCGCGCTTGCCACGGTCGAATTCTTCCTGGGCGATGCTCGTCGTGCGCGGATAGGGTGCGGGGGTGGATCCCGACCGCGCACGCGAGCTGCTGGCCGCCGAGCGCCGCCGGATCGAAGAAGGGCTCGCCGGGCTCCGGGGCAGCGCCGACCCGTACGACGAAGACCTGGACGCAGGAGACCGGGCGAGCGACCTCTACCAGGACGAGCTCGACGAAACGCGCGGGCGGGACCTGCGCGAGCAGCTCGCGGCCGTCGAGCGGGCGGAGGAGCGGCTCGCAGCAGGCACCTACGGGCTCTCGATCGAGAGCGGCCTCCCGATACCCGACGGGCGGCTGGAGGCGATCCCGACGGCGGAGCTGACCGTGGACGAGGAGCGGGCGAGGGGCGGCTGAGGCGGCGCCGTCGGCTACGCCGGCTCGGGGCCCGCGGTCAGGCCCTGGAGGGCCTCGGTCGACGGGATGAAGTAGTAGGCGCCGGTGAGCGCCCGCGTGTAGCGCGTCAGGGCATCGCGCGTGCCGGTCGTCAGGCCGGCCATGCTCTCGAGCATCGCCTCGAGCGGGCGCTGCTCGGCGCAGAAGCCGACGAACATGGTGCCGTGGTCGGTCACCGTCCCGTACGGCATGTTCCGCCTGAAGATGTGCCCGAAGTCCTCCTGGTCGGTCCGGGCGACATGGGAGTCCTCGGGCCGGTTCTCGAGCTCGACGCTGTCCGGCTTCGTCCGTCCGATCACCTGCTCCTGATCACCGTCCGCGAGCGACTCCCACATCGGCGCGTCGTGAGCCCACTTCTGGAGGAGCAGGATCGTCCCTCCCGCTCCCGGCCGTCCCTCGGGGATGAGGGCGACCCCGGGCGCCTCGATCAGCGTCGGGTTCTCGGTCCCGTCGATGAAGCCGGTCAGGTCGCGGTCGTGCCGGTAGGACCAGCTCGACGTCTCCTCGGCCACCGTCGCCAGCCCCCGCAGCTCGCCGATCGCGCCGCGCGAGGCCTCGAAGACGACGTCGTAAGCGCTCCCCGACAGCCAGAGCACGGCGTCGTGCTGCGTGGCGGGCATCGTGAAGCCCTCGGCTCCGCGCACCTCCTCGTCGAACCCGTGGAGGCCGGCGACGGCGTCGTCCGGTGCGACGGCCCGCCACAGCTCCGGCCTGAAACCGGCGACGAGGTTGATCCCGCCCATGGTCGTGCGCGGCTCGCGCAGAGCGGCGATCGAGCGCACGAGGTCGGTGCCGGCGCTCGCGGCGGAGAGGTGGAACTCGAGGTAGGCGTGCGACGCCGTCCCGAGGGCGAAGATCCCGCTCTGCGGCGCTCTCATTCCGGCAATGCCGACCGAACCTTCGGGGGCGGCGCGTTCGTCGATGTCAGCAGTGCGCGGGAGAATTCGCCCGGTTGGACTCCTGCGCGTGCAAGGGGCGTGCCGTCGGGGGCCCAGATCGAGGACGTCCCTGCGGTCCGATCGAAGCCGCCGCCGGTCGGGCCCGCGAAGCTGGCGAAGGCCACGTATGCCTGGCAGGCGCGCGCGATGCGGAGCCCGCGCTCCTCCTGCAGCTCGAGCTCATCCGGGCGGTGCACCAGCCCCGCGACGTAGAGATCGGGATCGAGCGCCGCCATGTCTGCGACGTGCTGCTCGACGCCCGTGTCCTTGCAGATCCCCAATCCGATGCGCCAGCCGTCCAGGTCGATTGCGACAGGTCCGCCGCCGGGCGCGAAGCGCGCCGGCTCGTCACCTCCCAGGTACGACTTGCGGTAGGCGATCCCGACGCCCGCGGCGCTCACGAGCAACATGGCGATGTGAGACCTGCCGGCCTCGCCCTCGACGGGAGCGCCGGCGAGCGCGAGTGTCCCCGTCGCGGTACACGCGCCGACGAGCTCGTCGAGCCTCTCGTCGTCCGGTGACACGGCGTCGGCGTCCAGTTCGTATCCGGTCAAGGACAGCTCGGGGAAGACGACGAGCCGTGCGGCGGCTGCACGGACGACGCGGGCGTGCTCGAACGCGTTCGCGCGCACGTCCTTCGCGGTGCAGCGCGGTTGAGCGGCAGCGATCGTCAGCGGTGCCCGCACGGCGGTAAGGCTAGACCCCATCTCCGTCGGCGGTCAGGGCGGCCATGCTCCGAGTGGCGAGCCGATCTCCCACTCGTGGCCGAACGGGTCGACGATCCGGCCGAGCCGCCAACCGTGCTCGTCGCCGACGGGCGACGACTCGCGCGCGCCGGCGGCAACCGACTGTCGGACGACGCTGGCGGGGTCCTCGACCACCAGCAGCGTCCGGCTGGTCGCGCCGTCGATCGCCCGGGGGCTGAGCCGCTTCAACGTCGCCGAGGTTCCCGCCACCCAGAACGCTGCGTCACCTACCCCGAGCTGCGCGACGCTGTCGTCGCCCTCGCCGACGCGGTGGAGGACGGTTGCGCCGAATGCGGCTTCGTAGAAACGGATCGCGTCGCCCGGACTGTCGACCCAGAGCTCGGGCTGGATGCTCGTCATCGTGACTGCCTCCTCTCGGGCGGTGTCAGCTGCGCGAGCCGTCGCCCTGCGGCGGAGTCCTCGATCAGTCTGGTCAGCCGCCCCTCCTGTGTTTCCGCGCGCTTGGCGCTCACGACCCAGTAGATCGCAGTCTGCCGGAAGGAAGGGGGTCGTCGAGTAGCGATCGACCTTCCCGTCGTGGAGCCGTGCGACCTGCTCGTGCTCGGCGCTGGTCGTCTCGAGCAGCGGCCGGATCTGCTCCCACATCGGCAGCACGGTCGAGGCGCGTGGTGAGCGTGAAGGGCGGCGGCTCAGATCACACGGCACCCGCGATCTTAACATGCTAAGTTAGCAGGACAAAGCTATGTGGCGTGAGACCCACGGAGACGTGGCGGGCCGGCATACCCCACCGGCGATCTGGGAGAGGAAAAGACCGCAGGCGACTCGCGGCCCGCCGGGGACTGACGTTCGCGCGGAACCCGGCGAGTCCTGCGTAGGGGAGCCGCGGCGGCGCTACCGGTCGCGTTGTGCCTTCTGCGCGTCCAGCGTGCGAAGCGACCTCTGCTGCATTCTCCGCAGAAACCGCAGGTTCTCCTTCCTCACGCTCTGTGCCGTCGGATGAGGGGACTGGGCCATCATGGTCCCTTCCCCGGCTCGGCTGGTGTCGCAAACCTCCGAGACGCCGCCGACGGTGCGAGTCTCACGGTCACCGCGCTTCAACAACGCAGGGAAGGTGTGGCTGGCCGTACCCGCGATCGGATGCTGGCTCGATTCCCCCTCAGCCGCGAGCCCTGGACAATCCGATACGAGCCAGAGCCAGTAAGCCGAAAAAGTGAGGTACACGATGCAAGGAGGGCTACCGCTCGTGAGGTTCGGGTACCGCGACCAGGCGACTCCCGCCGACTGGGCAGAGGTGCTGGCGACGTTCCCCTTGTTCGAGGGAATTCCCAAACGTCGGCTGCGCGAGCTCGTCCGGCGCGCGACGTTTGCCGAGTACGGGCCCGGCGACATCGTCATCCAGAGCGGCGACCGCGGCGACTCGCTCTTCGTCGTCATGAGCGGTTCGGCGAAGGTGACGGGGAAACCGGCCGCCCGCCCGCTTGGCACCGGCGCTTACTTCGGGGAGTTGGGTGTCCTCGAGGGCGTCCCGAGGTCGGCGACGATCGTCGCGACCGACGCGTTGCACGTGATGAGGCTGCCGCGAGAGTCGTTCCTCCGGCTCGCGAAGGACGATCCGACGATCCCGCTCAAGATGCTGGGCACTCTCGGATCGCAGATCCGGCGGCTCGAGACCCTGCCTGCTCGGGCCTGACGACGGCGATGGAGGGGGCCGAGGCGCACCTGCCACGGGCAGCGGCTTGGATCCACGCTCCCGGGCGGGTGCGCACGGGCGCAGTCGTCGCGGTGGGGCTGACCGCAGGCGCGCTGCCGATGGTCGGGCTCCTCTCGCTGCTGCTGCGGTCACAACTCGACCCCCACATCGAGAATTACCCGCTCCACTTCGTCGTGTTCGGCCTCGTCGGTGCCGTCGCGTTCGGGCTCGGCTACGCGGCAGGCGAGGCGGCCAACCGTCGCGGAGACGCTCGCGTCCTGCTCCTATCGCTGGCGTTCATGGCGACGGGCGGCTTCCTCTTCATCCACGCCATCGGCACGCCCAGCGTCCTGTTCTCGGAGGAGCACGCCGGCTTCCAGGTCGCGATCCCGGTGGGGCTCCTGGTGAGCGCAGTCTTTGCGCTTGGGTCGGCGTTCGTCGACGTTCGTCCCCATTTCGCCGAGGCGCTGATTCGCCGCCGGACTCTCCTGCGGTTGGGGGTGTTAGGCGTGATGGGCGTCTGGTTTGCCTGGACGGTCGCCAGTCTGCCGCCGCTCAGCGGGCCCGACACCGAGGCTGCCACGAACCTCCTGCTCACGCTCTTCGCGGTTCTCGGCACCGTCGCCTATGCGATTGCCGCGGTTCGCTACTGGCGCCTTTTCCGCAATCGTCGGAGCCTGCTCGCGGCCGCGGTGGTGGCGTGCTTCATCCTGCTTTCCCAGGCCATGATCGGCGTCGCCGTCACGGGCGAGCGGAAGTGGCACGCGAGCTGGTGGGAATGGCACGGCCTGATCCTCATCGCCTATGTCGGGGTCGGCCTGGCTGCTCGGCGCGAGTGGGGAGACGAGCGCTTCCGCCGCCTGTACCTGCCCACGACGCGTGAACGCTACGAGCACATCAGCGTCCTCTTCGCCGATCTGGTCGGGTTCACGGGGTTCGCGGAGCGGTCGTCCCCGGCCAAGGTTGCGGCGGTGCTGGACGCCTACTGGGGTATTGCGGCTCCGTTGATCACTGGTCGCGGTGGCGAGGTGGAGAAGTTCATCGGCGACGGGATCATGGCCAGGTTCAACATCAGGGGAGATCAGCCCGATCACGCGAAGCGAGCAGCGTGCGCCGCTCTTGCGCTGCAGCGCGAGGTTGCCGCGCTGGTGGCACAACACGACGATTGGCCGCTCATGCGGATCGGCGTCAACAGCGGCAGGGTGCTGGTTCGCGAGATCGGAGGCGACGGCTACGTCGCCTATGCGTCCGTCGGCGACGCGGTCAACACGGGTGCTCGGCTGGAGAGCCTGGCGCCTGCCGGCGGCGTGTTGATCGGGCCCGAGACGTACGAGCAACTTCCGCCGGGAACGGTGGTCGAAGAACGCTCGGGACTCCGCCTGAAGGGCAAGAACGTCTTGGTCGACGCGTACGTGCTCCATGCCGTCCGCGTGTAGCTGAACAGCGGCGGCGACGCTCGGGTCGACTGGTCGGTTACGAGCAGATCAGGGAGCGTGCCTCGTCCAGACGCAGCTGGTACCGGCCACGGAACTGCTCGGCCGGGCGCAGGACGTCCGCGACCCAATCACCGTAGCCCCGATCGTTGCGCAGCAGCTCGTCGCGCGAGGTCCCTTGTGTCCAGCGCTGCTGCTCGACAAGCAGCGCCTGGTCGATGAACCACTGCAGCTGCAAGTCGGGACGCTGCGGAAACCCAGCGTAGGGACCGCTGTCCCAGATGCCCACGCGCATCTGAAAGAACCCGACCGAATCGGCATCGCCAGAAGGCAAGTTCCGCAGGCCCGATGCCACGAGCGCGCCCATCACCGGCAGCTCGACCGGCAGCTTGGCCTTCAACGCACCCTCGGCCATCCACTGCGCAATCGCCTGCATCGAGGCGCTGTCGCCGGGGTAGGTCTTCGGCCCGTGGAACTTGCACGGCAGCGGCGGCTTTGGCTTCGCGGTCACTGCGTCCTCAGACACATGCGCCTTGTAACACACTCGTTCGCCGGCACATCCGTCTTACGCGCCGGAGGCATCCTGCAACGCTCGCGGTGTACTACGCCGCGAGGCGGCGCTAGGCCCCGAGAACGCCGCGTGCTGGCGCGGCGACGTGCCGGCCTCGTTCCAGCCCGAGCTGATCGGGGGCGAAGAGGACGGGTACTTCGTCGCTGTCGAGCTTGGCAACGCCGAGCGGGTGTTTGCGATCCTTGCGTGGAGGGTCGCCGCCAAACCCTCGAGCCATTAACCCTCACCTCGCCTCGTACTCGTCGTGGCGGCGGAGCCAGTGCTCGAGCTCTCCTTCCTCGTGGCGTCCCCGGGGCGTGCGGTCGAGCAGCCCGTAGTAGGCCATCGCCGGCTCGAGGCCGCGCGCGGTGGTGACGTAGGTCCTGTAGACGGTTCCGTTTGAGAGGGCGTAGGCGCTCAGGCCCGGGCCTTCCGAGACGTAGCCGGCGACGTCGGTACCGGTGGCCTCGGCCATCTGCTCGACAGCCGGGGGGATCTCACCGTCCAGGAACGGTTTGAGCTCCTCCTTGGTGGAGAGGAAGCCGAGGTCGCGGTTGAAGTCGCTGCCGCCGCTCGAGACCCAGTCGATCGCCCAGCCCATCCGATCGCGATAGCCGAGGAGCTTCTCGAGCGGCGCGCGGGAGGCGAGCAGCAGGGTCGTGTCCCTCGCCTTCAGGTGCACGACCTGCGGGGCGAGCGTGTCGGCGATCGACGAGCAGACCGGGCAGCCCGCCGTGTAGTGAGGCCCGAACATGAAGTGGTAGACGAGCAGCTGCGAGCGGCCGTCGAAGAGCTCGGCGAGTGACTTGGTTCCCTGCTCGGTCTCGAAGCGGTAGTCCTTCACGACGGGCACCCACGGGAGCTCCCGCCGCTTGCGGGCGAGCTCGTCGTTGCGGCGCGTGAGCTTCTTCTCCTCCTTGAGGAGCGCGTCGCGCTCGGCCTGCCACTCCTCCTGGGTTCCGATCCTGTGCTCGGTCATTGACGCACTGCCTCCTCGGTCTCGTACTCGTCGTGACGATGCCACCAGGCCGCGGGGTCGTGCGGGTCCTCGTTGCGGCCGAGCGGCGCGACGTCGAGGTACCCGAAGCTGCCCATCAGCTGCTCGACGCCGCGCGCGTAGGTCGAGTAGGTGTGATGGACGATTCCGTCCTGGAGGACGAAGGCGCTCATCCCCTCGCGTTGGGGCGCCACCTCGTCGACGTGCTTGAAGTTGTAGTCGGCGCCGTTCGTCTGCTGTTCCTCGGTGAACGCGGCTCCGAAGTCGTATCTGAAGTCGCTGCCGAGGGACGACACCCAGGGAAATGTCCAGCCCATCCGTGCCGCGTATGCCTGCAGCCGCTCCAGGGGGGCGGTCGACTCGCTGACCAGGGTGACGTCGTGACCGTTGAGGTGCGGAAGGATGCCGTCGAAGTGGTGGGCGACGAACGAGCAGCCGGTGCAGCCCGGGTTCTGCTCGTCGACACGGAAGCCGAAGCCGAACATGAAGTGGTAGACGAGCAGCTGCGAGCGGCCGTCGAAGAGCTCGGCGAGGGTCTTCCTTCCCTGGACGGTCTCGAAGGTGTAGTCCTTCTCGACCGGCACCCAGGGCAGCTCCCGGCGCCGGCGGGCGAGCTCGTCGCCCCGGCGCAAATGCTCCTTCTCGGCGTCGAGCAGTTCCTTCCGGGCGGACAGCCATCGCTCTCGCGTTCCGACCGCGTGCACGGACATCAGGTGTTCTCCTTTCGTCGTCGGCCGGACGTTACACTATAGTTAGCCTAATGGCTAACGATACCTTCACGGCGCTCGCCCACCCGATCCGCCGCGAGATCGTCGAGCGGCTCAGCAGCGGGGTCGCCACCGTCGGCGAGGCGACCCGGGACCTCGGCGTGTCCAAGCCGACCATCTCCCGCCATCTGAAGCTGCTCGAGGAGGCCGGAGTGGTTACTCGCGTGGTCGACGGGCGCACCCATAGGCTGGGCCTCCGGCCCGAAACGCTCGCCGATGCGTCCGAGTGGATCGAGAGTCAGCGGACGCGCTGGGAGCGTCTCTTCGACGTGGTCGGGGAATATCTCGAGGAGCGGAGATGACCGAGCATCGCGCACGTGTGTTGCGAATCGAGCGGACGTTCGAAGCGCCTCTGGAGCGCGTCTTCGAGGCCTGGACGAGCGAGGAGGTGCTGCGGCGCTGGCTCCACGGCATGCCCGGCTGGGAGACGCCGACCGCCGAGGTCGACCTTCGCGTCGGGGGCAGGATCCGCATCGTCATGCGCGACCCCTCCGACGGGACCAAAGCCGGTGCGACCGGCGAGTACAGGGTGGTGGAGCCACCCCGCAGGCTCGTCTTCACCTGGGTCTGGGACCACGACCCCGACAATCCCCAGCTGATCGAGCTGGAGTTCACGGAGCACGAGGGCAGGACGGTCGTGCAGATGACGAACAGCGCAATCCCCACCGACGGGCGTCTCGAGGATCAGGAACGCGGGTGGCACGTGTGCTACGACAACCTCGAACGTCTGCTGGCCGGATGAGCACTGCAGCCGGCGAGAGCCGTCCGCTGGCACCGTCGAAGGCCTCCGCGGTCTGGCCGGTCTTGTTCCTGGTCGCTGTCGCCGGCATCTCCTGGGCAGTGACGGTCGAGCGGATGAAGGGAATGGACATGGGCCCCGGGACGGACCTCGGCGACCTGAGCTGGTTCGCCGTCGTCTGGGTGACGATGATGGCCGCGATGATGCTCCCCTCGCTCTCGCCCATGGCCGTCGCCTACGCGCGCGCCGCCGGCAGGCGGCAGGCCCCGTGGGTCGCCGGAACCGTCGCGCTTGCCACCGGATACCTGCTGCCCTGGTCGGCGTTCGGCGTGCTCGCCTACGAGCTGGTCGAGGGGGCACGCTCGCTGGATCTTGGTGTCCTCGCGTGGGACCGGGCGGGCCGGTACGTCGCCGGCGGAGTGATCCTGGGTGCGGCTCTCTACGAGCTGACATCGGCCAAGGGGAGATGTCTGCGGCACTGTCGCGACTCCCGCCTCGTCCGCCAACGGCCGGGCGCCACCGGCGCCTTGGTCATGGGAGTGGAGCAGGGCGGATTCTGTATCGGCTGCAGCGGCGCCCTGATGGCCGCCCTGTTCGCGCTCGGGGTGATGAGCATCGCCTGGATGCTCCTGATCGCGGCCCTGATCGCGATCGAGAAGCTGCTGCCCTGGAGGGCGATCACGACCGGTGTGTCCGCCGCTGCGCTCGCGCTGCTGGGCGTGGCGATCATGTTGCTGCCGGACCAGATTCCATGGCTGACGATCCCTATGTCCATGTAGGGGAACGGCCTCATCCCCGCGCGTTACTGCCGTACCTTTTGCAAACGAAGATGCCGATCGACGCGAAACTCGAGCCGTTCAACACCCTCGTCGGAACGTGGGAGATCGAAGCGACCCATCCGATGTTCCCGTCCACGGCCGTCTACGGCACCGCCGAGTTCGAATGGCTCGAGGGTGAGCGATTCCTCCTCCAGCGCTCGCGTACCTGGAGGGCCGGATAGAACCCCTCAGCCGTTCACAACCTCTGTAGGCACGTCATCTAGGTGAGCTCGCTCACGAGATCAGCGATGCTGTCGACGATGCGCGACGGGCGGTAGGGGAACCCTTCGGCCTGCTCGCGGGTGGTCGACCCGGTCAGGACGAGAACGGTGTGCATGCCCGCCTCGAGGCCCGAGACCACGTCAGTGTCCATCCGGTCGCCGACCATGGCAGTCGTCTCCGAGTGCGCGTCGATCGCGTTCAGGGCCGAGCGCATCATCAACGGGTTGGGCTTGCCGACGAAATAGGGCTCGACACCGGTCGCGCGACTGATCAGCGCCGCGACCGATCCGGTGGCGGGAAGCGGCCCGTCGGGGGTCGGGCCGCTCGGATCGGGGTTTGTAGCGATGAAGCGGGCTCCGGCGACGATCAGCCGGATTCCCTGGGTGATCCGCTCGAAGCTGTAGGTGCGAGTCTCCCCGAGAACGACGTAGTCGGGGTCGTGCTCGGTCAGTGTGTAGCCGACGGCGTGCAGGGCCGTCTGCAGGCCCGCCTCGCCAATGGCGAACGCCGTCCCGTT
>JBKPRD010000230.1:0-15343 GCA_046734415.1 Actinomycetota bacterium
GACCTCGACCGCGTGGAGGTGGACGGCAGCGTCCGCATCGGCGCGCTGGCGCGGCAGGCGGACGTACTGGACTCGCGGGCCGCCGTCGAGGTACCCCTGCTCGCCGCCGCGCTTCGGCACGTGGGGCATCCGGCCACCCGCAGCCGCGGGACGATCGGCGGTTCCCTCGCACACGCGGACCCTGCCGCCGAGCTTCCAGCAGTCCTGCTCGCGCTCGACGGCGAGGTCGTGGCCCTTAGCACGGCAGGCGAGCGCACGATCGAAGCCGATGCGTTCTTCACCGGGCCGTTCACGACCTCGCTGCGGCCGGACGAGCTGCTGACCGGCATCGTCTTCCCGCGCCAGGTCTCGCAGCCGTTCGGATTCGCCGAGCTCTCGCGGCGTCACGGCGACTTCGCCCTTGCCGGCGCTGTCGTGCGCCCCCGCCCCGCCCGGGTTGTGCTCTTCGGCGTCGGCGGGACGCCGGAACGCGCGCTCGAGGCAGAGCGGGCGCTGGACGACGGCGCGCCCGCGGCGGAGGTCGCGGACCTCGCCACACGAGACCTGAGGCCGGCCGACGACGTCCATGCCGACGGTGCCTACCGCCGCCGAGTCGCAGGGGTCCTTGTCCGCCGCGCGGTCGAGCAGGCAGGTTCCGGTGGCTGACGCCAGGCGCGTGAAGGTCATCGTCGACGGTCGCCCCAGGACGGCGCTCGCGGAGCCGAGGCTCCTGCTCAGCGACTTCCTCCGGCACGAGCTCGGCCTGACCAGCGTGCACGTGGGGTGCGAGCAGGGCGGCTGCGGAGCTTGCACGATCCTGCTCGACGGCCGGCTCGCCCTCTCCTGCCTGACGCTCGCCGTGCAGGCGGACGGCTCCACGATCGACACGGTCGCGGGGCTCAGCCGCGACGGCGAGCTGCATCCGATCCAACGGGCATTCCAAGCGTGTCACGGACTCCAGTGCGGCTTCTGCACGCCGGGGATGTTGCTGACGGCGCAGGTGCTGCTCGAGCAGACGCCGGACCCGACCGACGCGGAGATCCGGGACCACCTGTCGGGCAACGTCTGCCGCTGCACCGGGTACGCGGGCATCGTGGCGTCGGTGCGGGAAGCCGCCCGCCTGCTCGGGGACGAGCGCGCATGAGCCGACCGTTCCGGTACGTGGGCCGCAGCGTCCCCAGGGTCGAGGACCCGGAGCTCCTCTCGGGGCACGCCCGGTACCTGGACGACGTCCGGCTTCCGGGGATGCTGGAGGTGGCGTTCGTGCGCAGCCCGTATGCCCACGCCCGCCTGCGCGGCGTCCGCGCCGACGCAGCGCGCGCTCAAGACGGCGTCGCGCTCGTGCTGACGAGCGCCGACCTCGGCGACGCGCCGGAGATCGTCACCGGCTCGCCCCGTCCCGAGGCAGGAACCTGGCGCCGGCCGCTCCTCCCCCACGACCGCGTCCGCTACGTGGGCGAGCCGGTCGCAGCCGTCGTCGCCTCGTCGCGCTACGCCGCCGAGGATGCCTGCGAACTCGTCGAGGTCGACTACGAGCCGCTGGATGCCGTCATCGACCCCGAGCAGGCGCTCGTGGCCGGCGCCCCGCTCCTCCACGAGCAGGCTGGCTCGAACACCTTCGCGCACATCGAGTTCGAGCACGGCGCCGTGGACGACGCTTTCGCGCGCGCCGCGCACGTCGTCGCGAAGCGCTTCCATTTCGGACGCACACACGCGGCGCCGCTGGAAGGCCGCGGCGGCATCGCCGACTGGTCGCGCGACCTGACGTTCTGGTCGTCCACCCAGATGCCCTTCCTCGTCCGGTCGATGCTCGCCGGGCTCTACGGCGTGCCGGAGATGCGGGTCCGCGTGCTCGTGCCGGCGGTCGGCGGCGGCTTCGGATTGAAGGTGCACCTGTACGTGGAGGAGGCGATCCTTCCTCTCCTCTCCCGGCTTGCCGGCGCCCCGGTCAAATGGGCCGAGGACCGCTACGAGCACCTCGCGGCGAGCGGCCACTCGAAGGAGGTCGTGTGCGCGCTCGAGCTCGCGCTGGGCGAGGACGGCACGTTCCTCGGCCTACGCGGACGGCTCGTCGGGGACGGCGGCGCCCACCAGGGCCATCCCTGGACGAGCCTGATCGACCCGCTCTGTGCAGCGTCGATGCTGCCCGGCATCTACTCGATTCCCGCAGTGCGGTACGAGCTCGACGCCGCGGCGACGAACAAGTGCCCGAGCACCGCGTACCGCGGCGTCGGCTGGACGTCCGGTCACACCGCCCGCGAGGCGCTGATCGACGACGCGGCGCGGCTGCTCGACGTCGACCCCCTCGAGCTGAGGCTCCGGAACTGCCTGCCCGACGGCGAGCCGTCCGTATCCGCGACGGGCTGCCGCTACGACGGCGGCAGCTACGCCGAGTCGATCCGCCGCGCCCGGGAGCTCGTGGACTACGACGCGTTCCGCGAGCGCCAGCTCCGGCTTCGTGCCGAGGGCATCTACGTCGGTGTCGGCTTCAGCCCGTTCGTCGAGCAGGGCGGGTGGGCATCTCAGATCGCCGACGACATGGGGTTTCCGGACGCCGGCTACCTCGACTCGGTCGCCGTGACCGTCGAGCCGGACGGATCGGTCACCCTGACGACGGGGCTCCAGTCGAACGGCCAGGGACACGCGACCGTCCTCGCCCAGCTGGCCGCGGACGGGCTCGGAGTGCGGCCGGAGGACGTGCGCGTCGTGCAGGGCGACACGGCGACGACGGCGTACTCGACCGGCAGCTGGGGCAGCCGCACCGCGGTGATCGCCGGCGGCGCCGTGCTGCGCGCCACGGCCGACGTCCGCCGGAAGCTGCTCCAGATCGCCGCGAACGAGCTGGAGGCCAGCGAGGAGGACCTCGAGCTCGAGGACGCGGTCGTCAGCGTCCGCGGTTCCCCGAACAGGACGCTGTCCGTGGCCAAGGTGGCGGCGGCGGCGTACGCCGCGCGCGCACCGGCCGGCGTCGACCCGACCCTGACCGCGACGCGCAGCTACGACCCGCCGGCGACCTACTCCAACGCCTGCATCGCCTGCATCATCGAGGTCGACGCGGATACCGGCCGCGTGACGATCCAGCGCATCGTCGTCGTCGAGGACTGCGGCACCGTCCTCAACCCGCTCCTCGTCGACGGGCAGGTGGCCGGCGCGATCGCACAGGGCGTTGGGGCAGTCCTGTACGAAGGCCTCCCCTACGCGGAGGACGGCCAGTTCCTCGCAGGGAGCCTCGGCGAATTCCTGTATCCGACGGCGCCCGAGCTCCCCGACGTCGAGGTCGACCACCTCGTCACGCCGTCCCCCGTCACCGAGGGCGGGATCAAGGGGATGGGCGAGGGCGGCCTGATCGGCGCGCCGGCGGCGATCGTGAACGCAATTGCGGATGCACTCTCGCCGTTCGGAGTCTCGATCGATCACACCCCGCTGCGGCCGTGCGACATCCTGGCTGCGATCGATGCCGGGGTCGCCGATCCCACGAGCTAGCGCGGCCGGATTACGTTAGCGGGGGCCAGCCTCCGCCAACCGTAGAGCGCTCGGCTACCCCCGGTAGCGGTGGCAGAACGAGATCTTCAGGTTCTCGGACTGGTCCGCATGGTCGGGGCCGTGCCGCGACCAGTCTTTCGTCCAGCGCTCGACGTTTCCGGCAACGACCGGGTCGGAGACGATCGCCTGCCAATTCGCGAGGTCGTCGACCGCCATCAGGTCGAAGTGCGTGAACTGCTCACCGCCCTGGACGCTCTCGGCCACGCGCCAGCATGAGTAGTCGATGATGTGTGGGTTCTGCCGGAACGCGGGGTAGTCGATCTCGCGGATGAACTTCGCGTACTCGTCCTCGCTCAGCTCCCGAGGCGTGTACGTGAGCAGCACGAGTTGCTTGGCCATGCCGACCTCCTTGTCGTCGACGACTCGCCGTGGATCATCGGCGACGGTGCGTAGAGTTGCCGCGTGAACGAGCGCTTCGACCCGTTTGCGGTCGAGATCCTGAAGGACAAGCTCGCCGCCGCGGCCGACGAGATGGGAGTCGTCCTCGCCCGCACGAGCATGAGCCCGATCGTCTACGAGGTCCTCGACTACGCGTGCGGCCTCACCGACTCGCGCGCACGGGTCATCGCGCAGACGAACGGGCTGACGCTGTTCACGGGGACGTTCGGGCCCCAGGTGGAGAGCCTGATCGCCGACTACGGCATCGACGACATGCAACCGGGGGACGTTTACGCGACGAACGTCCCGTACCGCGGCGGCACGCACACCTGCGACGTCAGCCTGGTCAAGCCGATCTTCGCCGGCGGATCGGTGATCGCCTTCGCGGTCTCGATCACCCACTGGATCGACATCGGCGGAGCAGTACCGGGAAGCATCCCGCCGGACGCGACCGAGATCCACCAGGAGGGACTCCAGCTTCCGGGCGTTCGCGTCTACGACGCCGGCAGGCGCAACGACGGGATCGTCGAGCTGATTGCGGCGAACATCCGCCTCCCGCGCACCGGCCTCGGCGACCTGAACGCCGGCGTCGCTGCGGTCGCGATCGGCGAGCGACGCGTCCTCGAGGCGTGCGAACGGTACGGGCTCGACCTCGTGCTCGCGTCGTTCGAGCGCGTGCTCGAGCATGGCGAGCAGACCGCACGGGCGGCGCTCCGGCGTATCCCGAACGGCCTCTACCGGGCGGAGGGGGTCATCGACGGAGACGGGGTCTCCGACGCCCACCTCCTGATCGCGGTCGCGGTCACGGTCGGCGACGACTGGCTGCACGCCGACTTCACGGGGTGCGCGCCGCAGGCGGCTGGTCCGGTCAACTGCTCGACCGGCGCCCTCCTCTCGGCCTGCAAGACCGTCGTCCGGGCGATCACGGCGCCCGGCGCACGGTCGAACGATGGGTTCTTCGCGCCGTTCTCGCTGACGATCCCGTCCGGAACCGTCTTCAGCGCGGAACTGCCTGCCCCGACCGGCTGGTACTACGAGGGCGCCGCGTTCGCGAACGACCTCTTCTGGAAGGCGCTCGCCCCGGCGTGCCCCGACCGCCTCGGCGCCGGCTCCTACACGAGCCTCTGCTGCTCGTACGTCGTCGGCCGCGACACAGCGACGAACGATCTGTTCGTGCTCGCGGAGCCGAACGTGGGCGGCTGGGGAGGCAGCGCGCTCGAAGACGGGGAGAGCGCCCTGATCGCGACGACGGACGGCGACACCTACAACTTCCCGGCCGAGGTCGTGGAGGCCCGGTTTCCCGTCCTCGTCGAGCGCTACGAGCTGAACGTGGCCGCGCAGGGCGGCGCCGGCAGGAACCGCGGCGGCTTCGGCGTCGTCCGCGAGTACCGGCTGCATGGGGGCCTCGACACCTACGGGTACGGCTCGATCGGCGGCTCGGAGCGGCGGCCGTGGGGGCTCGCCGGGGGCCGCGAGGGAACGACGAACTACCTCGAGTACGTACGCGACGGGGCCGTCGAGCGCCACGGACGGGTCGCGCGCGTCCCGCTCGACGACGGGCAGCTCGTCCGCTCGGTGACAGGGACCGGCGGCGGTTTCGGCGATCCGCGCGAGCGCGAGCCGGAGCGGGTCCAGGAGGACGTTCTCGACGGCTACGTCACGCTCGAGTGCGCGCGCGAGGTCTACGGCGTCGCTCTCGACCCGGAGACGCTCGAAGTCGACGCCGTCGAGACCGCAGCGCTGCGGACCGGATGACGGTCCGGCTCGCGACCGACATCGGCGGCACCTTCACCGACCTCGTCGGCTTCGACGAGCAGACCGGTGCACTCACGATCGGGAAGGCCTCGACGACGCCGGACGACCTGCCGCAGGGCGTACTCGACGCTGTCGCCGCCGCAGGCGTCTCGCTGGTGGACGTGGCCGAGTTCGTGCACGGCACGACCGTCGTGATCAACGCGCTGACCGAACGGCGCGGGGCGCGCACGGCGCTCGTGACGTCGCACGGCTTCCGCGACGTCCTCGAGATCGGCCGCGGGAACCGGCCGGACATGTACAACCTCGTGTCGCGAAAGCCGCCGCCGTTCGTGCCCCGACGGCACCGCTTCGAGGTGCGCGAGCGTGTCGACCGCCACGGGGTCGTGCTCCGCCCGCTCGAGCTCGACGACCTCGAGCCGGTGGTCGCTGCGTGCAGGCGCGACGGCATCGAGGCGATCGCCGTCTGTCTCCTCCACTCGTACGCGCATCCGGCGCACGAGCACGACGTCCGCGACGCGCTCGTCGGCGCCCTCCCGGAGGTCCCGGTGACGATCTCGTCCGACATCACCCGGGAGTGGCGCGAGTACGAGCGCTCGAGCACGGCGGTGCTGAGCTCGTACGTCCAGCCCACCGTCGACCGCTATCTCGGCGGGCTCGAGCGGCGGCTGAGCGAGTCCGGTCTCCGCGCTCGCCTCCAGATCGTGCAGTCCAACGGCGGCACGACGTCGCTTCAGGCGGCGCGGAGGACGCCGATCCGGCTCGTCGAGTCGGGCCCGGCGGCCGGGGTCATCGGCGCGGCTCGGCTCGGCGAGCGGCTCGGGGAACCGAACGTCCTCTACCTCGACATCGGCGGGACGACTGCGAAGTGCTCGCTGATCGAGGACGGCGAGCCGAAAACGACCACGGAGTACAGGATCGAGTGGCGCCCCGACTATGCCGGCTACCCGATCATGGTGCCCGTCGTCGACATCGTCGAGATCGGCGCCGGCGGCGGATCGATTGCGTGGGTCGACGACGGCGGCTCCGTACGCGTCGGCCCGCGGAGCGCGGGAGCCGAGCCCGGGCCCGCGTGCTACGGCCGCGGGGGCGAGAGTCCGACCGTCACCGACGCGAAGCTCGCGGCCGGCGTCCTCGACCCCGACTACTTCCTGGGCGGGCTGCTCCAGCTCCACCCGGAGCTGGCGGAGGGCGCGCTGCGCCGGCTCGGCAGCGGACTCGGCCTGGCGCCGGCGGAGCTGGCGAACGGGATCATTAGGCTCGTGAACGCGAACATGATCAGCGCGCTGAAGCTCGTCTCCGTCCGGAGAGGCCATGACCCGCGCGACTTCGTGCTGGTCGCCGCAGGCGGCGGGGGCGCGATGCACGCTGCCGCGCTCGGAGCCGAGCTCCAGGTCAAGCGCGTCGTCGTCCCGCCCCACTCCGGCGTCTTCTCCGCCTGGGGGATGGGCCTCGCCGAGGCGCGGGCGGACGCCGCCAGGACGCGCGTGCTTCCAGCCTCGACCTCGACCGCTCCCGAGCTCGACGCGGTCTTCGGCGAGCTCGAACGGGAGGTGACGGCGGCGCTCGTCGCCCAGGGCGCGGACGCCGGCTCCGTCCGCTGCGAGCGATCGGCCGACATGCGCTACGGCGGGCAGGAACACGCTGTGCGGGTGGCAATCGCTTCGGGGCCCGTCTCGGTCGGGACGGTCGAGGCGGACTTCCACGTCCTCCACCGGCAGAAGTACACGTTCGATCTCGAGGGCGATCCGGTCGAGATCGTCACCTGCCACGTCTCCGGCTTCGGCGGCCGGACGCCCGTGCCGCCCCCGCCGCCGCCTGTCGCCACGACCACCGCGGTTGCGAAGGGCCACCGCATTGTCGACTTCGACGCCGACGGAATGCACGAGGCGGCCGTGTTCGACCGCCGGGCCCTGCCGGTCGGCTTCGAAGTGCGTGGGCCGGCGGTGGTCGAGGACGAGACGACGACGGCGCTCGTCCACCCCGGCCAGACGCTCGAGGTCGACGAGGCCGCGAACCTGGTCGTCTGGCTCGGTTAGAGAGTCAAGGCGGTCCAGGCCTCCTTGCGGCCCGGAACGTCGTAGCCGAACACGTCCGGGTCGGACCCGACCTGCTCCGCCAGCTCGAGCGCGATTCGTTGCACGAGCACCGTCAGCGGAAAGATCGAGAGCGGCTCGGGGAGGGCAGTCTCGGACAGCACGTGGACGCGCGCGCCGCACTGGCCGGCGGCGGCGGCGACCGCGAGCAGCCGTTCCTGCCCCGGCCCGCCCCCGTCGAGGCACACGAGCGTGTCGCGCTCGTCGACGGCGACCGACGGGCCGTGGAAGAACTGCTCCACCGACAGCCCCTCTGTCGCGATCCGCGATGTCTCACGAACCTTCAGCGCTCCCTCGGCGGCCGTCCACTGATTGGGCCCGGCGCCGATCAGCTCGAGCAGCCGGGGCGGTGGCTCGACGCCGAGGTCGCGCGCCAGCGCTGCCTCGACCGCGTCCGGGACGTCGTCCAGTCCCTCGAGCGACGCACCGAGCGCGACGGCGAGCTGCGCGAGCCGCATCAGAGCGCCGAGGTGGCTCGCCGTGAAGGCAGCGCACCGCTCCTGCTCGACCGTCTCGATGTCGACGCCGGGCGAGCCGCGGCCCCCGATGGCCACGACCGGCACGGCACCAGCCCCGAGCTCCCGGTCCAGCACCTCGGTCGAGAAGCGCTTCGTGTTCCGGTGGCTCATGACCAGGACCGCGTCCTCCTCGCCGACTGGCAGGCCGTACTGCGCCGCGTCCATCGCCTGGACGGCCGTGGCCTCGATGCCCGCCTCGCGGAACAGCCAGACCGCGTGGTTCGCCGCATGCCAGCTCGTGCCGGTGCCGACGGCGACGATGCGGCGGCCGCTAAGCCGCTCCGCCACCGTCTCCACATGCCCACGGTCGGCGAGCAGCGTCCTCAGGTCTTCGGGCTGGCGCCAGATCGTGGCGCGCATGACGCTCGTCACTTCGGGGACTCGGCGGCGACAGGGTCCCGGCCGCCGCGCAGGCGCGCCCTGCGCGCGAGTCGGCGGAACGAGCGAAACGACCAGTCGCCGGGCCACGGGATCTCCTTCCCCCCCGTGATCCCCTTCGGGCGGAGGACGAGCGTCACCACCAGGATCACGGCGAGCACGAAGTTGGCCGTGCCCGACGGAGGCGTGACGCCCTCGAGTCCGTTCACCTCCCAGCGCCGGAAGGCCTCGTAGATCACGGTGATGAAGTAGCAGCCCACGACAGCCCCGGTGACGCTCGTCATGCCGCCGACGACGAGCATCACGATCGTCAACAGGACGATGTTGAAGCCCTGGTTGAAGAAGAAGTCGTCGGGGCTGAACGTGACGAAATAGTGGCCGTACAGCGCGCCTGCAACTCCGACGACGAAGCCGGAGAGAACCCACGCGATCGCGCGCTCGATCGGGACGCGAACGCCGACCGATCTGGCGGCACGCACATTCTCGCGCGAGGCGCGAAGCCGCAGCCCGCGGCGTGACTCCTTGAAGGCGAACGCGACGGCGACGAAGATCAGCGCCCACGCGAGCACGGCGACGAATGTCGTCGTCTTCGGGACGCCGATCTGCGTGCTCGTCCCGCGCGTGATCGCGGACGTCTGGACGTCGAAGACGTAGACGATGATGAGCAGCGCGAGCGTCCCGATCCCCGCCTCGACCCCGGCCAGCCGGACGATCGGCGGCGCCGTGATCAGGGCGAAGAGCGTCGCGGCCCCCGCTCCGGCGAGCGTCGCCTCGAGCGGACTCAGCTTCGCGGGGAGGATCCAGGAGCCGAGCCAGCTGGGCATGGAGAGGTACGTGAACTTCTTGATCTCGGGCGGGATCGTCAGAAGCGCAGACATATAGGCGCCGATCGCCATGAACGCGATGTGGCCGAACGACAGGACGCCCGAGTTGCCGCTGAAGATCTGAAGACCGAGGACGATGATCAGCGTCAGGAACAGCCGGACTGCGGTGTCCTTGTAGACGACGTCGCCGAAGCCGTCGACGAGCGCCCAGGTGACGACGAGGAACGCGCTGAGCGCCAGTGGCGGCCAGACGACTCGTCCCGCCGGCTCGATTCGTCGCAGTGCCGTCACGCCGCTCCCTCGGCGGGCGCGGGAGCGCGACGCACGCGCCGCCAGAGGCGGCTGACCGCCCCGCCGCGGATCGAGACGAGGCCGTTCGGGATCAGGACGAGGATGGCGATGACGACGAGGAACGCGAAGAGCTGCGTGTGACTCTTGAGCGTGATCGGCAGCGTCGCCTGGAGCGCGTTGATGATCGTGCCGAGGACGAAGCCGCCAAGAGCAGCGCCGGGAAGGCTCCCCAAGCCGCCGATCACCCCGCCGACGAAGGCGACGAAGAGCGGCCCCTGCCCGATGTCGGGCGCGACGGCGCCGGTGCCCAGGACGTACAGGATGGCGACTGCGGCGGCGAGGACGCCGGTGATGCCGAAGGCGGCGGAGATCACCCAGTTCGCTCTCACGCCGGTCAGCTGCGCCATCCGGAAGTCCTCCGAAGACGCGCGCAGCTGGATGCCGAGCGTCGTCTTCTTGAGCAGCAGGGTCATTCCGACGAGCAGGGCGCCCGTGACGATCCAGGTAGCGATCTCCAGCCGCGAGAAAAGCACACCCCCCACGTCGAACTGGTTCGTCAGCCACGGGTACGGCTCGACTCCCTTCTGCGGCCCCGTCCCGATCGTCGAGTCGAAGCGGTGGGCGAGACCGAAGACGTCCGTCCAGGCGAGCTGCTGGATGCCGTAGCTGACCGCGAACGAGGTGACGAGCAGCACCACCGGAGAGGCGTTCCGCACCGGCCGAAAAGCGAACAACTCCATCAGCAGGGAGAGGATCGTCACGATCAGGACGGTCATCAGGATCATCCCGAGCCAGCCCCAGCTCCGCGTGAAGTACATCGTGTACGCCCCGGCCATGATCAGCTCGCCGTAGGCGAAGTTCATCAGGCCCATGACGTTGAAGAGGAGTGCGAGCCCCAGCGCCATGACGGCGAAGAGGCTCCCGTAGGCGAGCGAGTCGAGGGTGTACTGGATGCCCTCGGCCGCCCCGACGATGAGGGACAGCACGAGGACGACCAGGAGGACGGTGGCGACGAACCCGCCCGAGACGACTGCGTAGCGCGGTGGAGTCCGGGCCATCAGGCGGTCTCCCCGAGCCCGATGTAGGCGGTCTCGAAGTCACCCATGCGGGCCAGCTCCTCCGTCGTTCCGTGGAATTGGATCCGGCCGCCGGCGCGCATCACGTAGGTCCGGTCGGCGACCTCGATCGTCCGCGCCGCGTTCTGCTCGACGAGCAGGATCGTCACGCCTTCCTGCTTCAGCTCCTGCAGGATCTCGAAGACCTGGTCGACGATCAGAGGGGCGAGACCGAGCGTCGGCTCGTCGAGCAGAAGGAGCCGGGGCCGCGCCAGCAGGGCGCGCGCGATCGCGAGCTGCTGCTGCTCGCCGCCCGACAGCTTCGCGCCCGGGCGGTCGTAGAACGAGCCGAGCACTGGAAAGCGCTCGCAGATCTTCTTGATGTCGGCCTGGGCCGCGCGCCGGTCCCGCCTGGCGGACGTGCCGATGTGGAGGTTCTCCCCCACGGAGAGCCGGCTGAAGATGCGGCGGTTCTCCGGGACGAGCGCGATCCCCCGGCGCACGATCCCGTCGGGCGCGATGCCGACGATCGAGCTGCCCTCGAACGTGATCGCGCCGCGGGAGGGCTTCAGCACGCCGGTGATCGTCCAGAGCGTGGTCGACTTGCCGGCGCCGTTGTGCCCGACGAGGCCGACGAGCTCGCCTTGGTTGACCTCGAGCGAGAGGTCGTTGACGGCCGCGACCCGGCCGTAGTGGACCGAAACATCAGTGAGACGCAGCAAGCTTCGCTCCCTTCTCGCCGAGGTAGGCGACCACGACGCGCCTGTCCGTTCTGATCTCCTCCGGCGTGCCGACGGCGATCGTCTTCCCGTAGTCGAGCACCTGGATGCGCTCGCACACCCGGAAGATGATCCGCATGTCGTGCTCGACGAGGAGCACGCCGCAGCCGAGCTCGTCGCGCAACGTCGCGATCGAGGTCGTCAAGGCGCGGCTCTCGGCATCGTCCAGCCCGGCAGCCGGCTCGTCCAGCAGCAGGAACCGTGGCGCGACCGCAACCGCCCGGGCGATCCCGACCCGCCGCTCGTCGCCGTGCGGGAGCGCGCTCGCGGGCAGGCGAGCGACGTGCTGCAGGCCGAGTCCCTCGATCAGCTCCCGCGCCCGCCGCCTCGCAGCCCGGCGGTTGAGCCCGGCACCGAGCGCGCCGAGCTCGACGTTCTCGAACACCGACAGCTCCGGGAATGTCGCGACGTCCTGGAAGGTCCGGACGATGCCGCTTGCGACGAGTCGGTGGGCCGGCGAGTGGGTCATGTCGGCGCCGTCCAAGGTCACCGTCCCGCCGGTCAGCGGCACGAAGCCGCTGACGGCGTTCATGAACGTCGTCTTGCCGGCGCCGTTCGGACCGATCAGGCCCATGATCTGACCCTGCTCGAGGATCAGGTCGACGCCGTCGACGGCCCTGACGCCCTCGAAGTGGACGCGGATGCCCTCCGCGACCAGCTTCGCGGGCGCGGGGCCGTCGACGGCGTGTTCCACCATCCTTTACTCCGGACCGATCGTCACTTGACCGGCGGAGGCTTGCCGCCGCACGGGCTGCCGTCGCCGATGTTCGGGACCGACTGCAGAGAGTGCGTCCCGATCTGCTTGTCGACGCCGTTCGTCCACAGCTCGATCGAGTACGCGGCCGGCTGCGGCCGGTGGCACTTCGCGGTGAACTTCATCGGGTGCCCGAAGTAGTTCACCCTCACCGGACCGCCGAACAGCGCCTTCGCCATCTTCGTGCCGTCCGTGCCTCCGGCGGCCTTGATCGCCGCGACCACCGCGTCCGCGAGCGCGAAGCCGGGGAGCGCGTAGTGGTTGCCGAGCGGTGTCCTGTACAGCGCCCTGAACTGCCGCGCGATCGTCCGCACCTGCGGCGTCTGCGTGCCGTTGCAGTATGTCGGCAGGCAGGCGAAGCCGAGCGCGTAGAAGTTCGACACCTTGCCGCCCACCTGGCGGACGAGCGTCCCGTTCACCGACGCGTTCGTCAGGATGGCAGTCCTGACGCCGGCGGAGCGGATCGCCCGGATCAGCTGCGAGCCGAACGGCTGCCACGACCCGTCGTAGATCACGTCACAGCCCTTGACCTTGCCGCGCAGACGGGTGATCTGCGAGGAGAGGTCGAGGTTCGGGCCGCCGACGAAGGTGTCCTCGCCGCAGACCGTGCCCCCGAGCTGCGTCCAGCGGGCCTTGAAGTAGTCCGCCGTCGCCTTCGAGTACTCGAGCGAGGTGTCCTTGAAGATGTAAGCCCGCTTCAGGCTCGGCCGGTTCTTGCGGAACCACTCGGCTCCGGTCACGCCCTCGGCGTCGGAGCCGAGGCCCATCGACCCGCCGTAGTCGCCGACGATCGCCGGCGTCGCGACCTTCGGGGACGACGCGCAGAGCGCGATGCCCGGCACCTTGTGGTTCTTCGCCGCGTTGATCGCCGGGAACGAGAAGTCGAAGTCACAGGTGGCGATGATCGCGACCGCGCCCTTCGAGATCAGCTCCTCCGCGTTCGTCGCCGCCGTCGGCTTGTCCGACTTCGTGTCGATCCACTGGACGTTGATCTTCCTGCCGAGCACGCCGCCGGACCGGTTGATCTGCGCGATCCGCATCTGGAACAGCTGGCCGGCCTGCAGGTCGTACGGGGCGAGGATGCCGGTCTTCGCAGCCGAAATGCCGATCAGGATCGGTCCGCCCTGATCGCGGCTGCCTGACGCGGTCCCCACCGTCAGGCCCGTGACGAGCGCCCCGAGCGCCAGGACGGCGCCGAGCAGGGCGAGTCGCTTCCTCATTCTTCCTCCCTTCGAGCCGCAGGGTGCGGCCGTCGCTCACGGTGTGGCGATGCTAAGAGAATCCGCGTCTGTATACAAACGCCTCCGCTTCTTCCCCGCCAGGCGTCAGCGCGCCGCCCAGGCGCCGTCGACGAGGATGCTTTCCCCGTGGATGTACGCGGCCGCGTCGGAGGCGAGGAACACCGCGAGCGGCGCGATGTCCTCGACGATCCCGACCCGCCCGTACGGCGTGCCGTCGAGGTACATCTGCTCGTAGTCGGGGTCCCTGAGCAGCTCCTCGTTCATCGGCGTCCGGATGTTGCCGGGGGCGATCGCGTTCACGCGGATGCCGGCGGGCGCGAGCTCGACGGCGAGTGCCTTCGTCAGCTGCTCGATCGCTCCCTTCGTCGCGCAATACGCAGCCGAGTTCGGGAACGCGACCTGGCCGGCGATCGACGAGACGAACGTCACCGACGAATCGCGAGCGAGATGCGGCAGCGCCGCCTTCGTCAGCGCGTAGGGCGCCAGGACGTTCACGCGCCACTGCAGGTCGAACTCCTCGAGCGGCGCCTCCGCAAGCGGGCTGGGAAGGAAGATGCCGGCCATGTGCAGGAGCGAGGTGATCGCGCCGAACGCGCCGAGTGTCTCCTCGACGATCTGCCGCGGGGCGTCCTCGTCGACGAGGTCGACCGCCACGACGTGGTGCTCTCCGCAGCGTGATGCGCAGTGCGCCAGCCGCTCTGCGTCGCGTCCGACGAGGACGACCTTCGCCCCCGCCTCGGACATCGCCTCGGCACACGCGAAGCCGATGCCGGAGCTCGCGCCCGTGATCACGGCCACCTTGCCGTCGAGCCTCGCCGAGGGGAAGCGGCTCATCTCGAGCTCCTCAGACGACGCGTCTCCTCCTCGTCGACCGCCAGCGAATCGTCGAGGACTTCGCGCTCGAAGACGACGCCGTAAACGTCCCGTGCGCGCGCGAAGCCGACGAACCGCGCGAGCACGTCCTCGCGCACCCGCGCCGGCTCGCGCTCGCGTGGGTCGCCGTAGCCGCCGCCTCCACTCAGGAGGTGCCCGAGCAGCTCGCCGGGCTGGAGCTCGACCTGAGCGATCGGATGCAGCTCCTCCTCGTTTCCGTCCGCCCGCACCTTGAACGCGATCGAGGGCGCGGCAGTGCCGCCGCCCTGCGTGCCCCGCGGCGGATGGTGGTAGCCGTCGGTGACATAGGCGGCCGTCATCGGGTCGCGCTTCGGTCCATAGGCGACCGTCGTCCCCGGCGCCCCCCGCCGCCGCCCTGCCCCCTCGGAGTCGGTCCTGACCCGGATTTCGCGGATCCGGATCGGGTACTTCTGCTCGTCGATCTCGACGCTGTCGCGGAACATCAGCCCGTTCGTGACCGAGTTGCCGTACGTGACCCAGCCGTCGTGCTCCGGTCCCGCCGGGCCGCCCTGCGACCCGAGGAACTTCTGGTTCACGTACGCGCTGCCGTCCTTGCGCCAGTCGTCGCCCGAGACGACCGCGAACCCGGGGCCGATCCCGCACGCGCCCTCCGCGAGCCCGTAGCCCTTCCAGGCGTCCGCGATCGTGCGCTGGGTCGTCACCACGAGCCGCTCGCCCACGTTCGTCGTCGCCACGGAGCAGGAGTGCGGGAAGCGCGGGATGCCGACCACGCAGTTCTCGCGCAGCTTCACCCCCACGCGGCGGAAGGTTCCGGCGTTGTGCGGGATGTCCGGGTCGATCGAGTTGAAGATCCCGGTCATGCAGTTGTTCATCGCGCACGTCCGCGACTCGTTCACGCCG
>JBKPRD010000231.1:0-5711 GCA_046734415.1 Actinomycetota bacterium
GCGGTCACCGTCGACGGCGAGACGGTCGGGCTCTCGACCTGGATCGGCTACAGCGCCAACGAGGGGAAGATGCTGACGCTGGCGATCGTCGAGCCCGAGTACGCCGAGCCCGGAACCGAGGTCACCCTCGTCTGGGGCGAAGAGGGCGGCGGCTCGGCGAAGCCGACGGTCGAACCGCACGTCCAGACCGAGATCCGGGCGACGGTCAGCCCTGTGCCCTACGTCGCGGTCGTCCGCGAGTCCTACCGCGCGACCAAGGCCTAGGCCAGCTGCGCCCGGGTGGTCTCGGCGGCGCGGTCGAAGATCTCCTCGATCGGCAGCGCCCGCAGCTTCTGAGAGAGCACCTCGACGCCCCACGGCCCCTCGTAGCCCGCGTCGCGGACGGCGGCGACGTACTCGCGGATCGGAAACTCGCCTTCCCCCGGCAGCTCGCGGTGGTTGATCGTCTCGTCGACGGGGTCGGGCATGTTCCGGTAGTGGCCGTCGCTGAGCTCGACCCAGCCCAGGTGCCGGGCGGGCACGCGCTGGAGCTCGTCGGGCGCGATCCCGAGCTTGGACATGTGCCACGTGTCGATCGCCAGGCCACCGTTCGGCGCGTCCGCGCCGTCGACGATCGCCAGCGCGGTCTCGAGATCCTGGACGTTGACGTCGGGCGGCATGAACTCGTAGACCACCTTCGCGTCGTGGTGCTCGGCGGCGTCGGCGCAGAGCTCCGCGTAGGCCTCGGTCAGGCGGCCGACGTCGCACGGCGTTCCTGGGATGTTCCCGACCTTGACGTGGTGCGCCGGGAGCGCGGCGGCTGCGCTCCAGAGGAGCGCCCGCAGCTCGTCGCTCGCCTGCCGCCGCGCGACGCCCGGCTCGAGGAACCACTCCCAGAGGAACTCGAGCTCGAGGTGTCGCAGCCCGTGCTCCTCGAGCACGGCGGCGACCTCGGCGAGGGTGCGGGTCTCGAGCACGTGCGCGAGATCGGCGTGCCAGAGCCCGATCCCGCTGAAGCCGACGCGGGCGGCCTGCTCACACCGGTCGCGCAGGTCGAAGAGGCTCCACTCGCGCCCGTAGTGGACATCGACCGGTCCGGAGGTCGTCCAGTAGAGCCCGAGGACGTCGTCCGCCACCGGCGGAAGCTAACTGTTGGACACGCGTTCCGACAAGTGGGATAGTTCCGCCGTGGCCGACTACGTGATCGTCGGAGCGGGCTCGGCGGGCTGCGTGCTCGCGGGACGGCTCAGCGAGGATCCGAACGTCACCGTGCGCCTCCTCGAAGCCGGTGGCCCCGACACGGCGGACGAGCTCCACGTGCCGGCGATGTTCCCGCTCGTGTTCAAGTCGAGCTTCGACTGGGATCTGCTGGGGGAGCCCGAGCCCGGGCTCGGCGGGCGCAGGCTCTACCTCCCGCGCGGCCGCGTGATCGGCGGGTCGAGCTCGATCAACGCGATGATCTACCTCCGCGGCAACCGGCTCGACTATGACGACTGGGCGGCGGCCGGGTGCGACGGGTGGAGCTACGACGAGGTGCTCCCGTACTTCAAGCGGTCGGAGGACAACGAGCGGGGCGAGAGCGAGTTCCATGGCGTCGGCGGGCCGCTCGCCGTGTCCGACAGCCGGTCGATGAGCCCGCTGATCGAGGCGCAGCTCGAGGCCGCCGTGGCGGCCGGTTACGAGCTGATCGACGATCTGAACGTCGATCGCCCCGAGGGCGTGTCGCGCTTCCAGCTCACCCAGCGCAACGGCCTGCGCTGCAGCGCCGCCGACGCGTGGCTGCATCCGGCGGAGGAGCGGCCCAACCTCGAGGTGACTTCCGGGGTCTTCGTCGAGCGGATCGTCTTCGACGGCGACCGCGCGGTCGGTGTTGCGCTCGTTCGCGACGGCGTCCGCGAGACCGTCCGCGCCGAGCGCGAGGTGATCGTCTCCGCGGGCGCCTACCAGTCGCCGGTGCTGCTGATGCTCTCGGGCATCGGCCCGGCCGAGGAGCTCGAGCCGTTCGGGATCCCCGTGCGCCGAGAGCTGCCGGTCGGCCGGAACCTGCAGGACCACTGCATGGTCAACGTCAACTTCCTCACCGACTCGCCGGGACTCCACGGCATCTTCACGCAGGAGAACTTCGCGCTCCTCGCGCAGGAGGGCCGCGGGCCGCTGACCTCGAACTACCCCGAGGCGGGCGGATTCTTCCGCACGCGCCTGGACCTGCCGGCGCCGGACGTCGAGTTCCACTTCGCCGCCGCGCCGTTCTTCGACGAGGGCCTGCAGCCTCCGCCGGACAACGGCTATGCCTTCGGCCCGGTGATCCTCACGCCGACCTCGCGCGGCGGGGTCGGCCTGCGGACGCCGATGCCGTCCTCGAAGCCGACGGTGCTGTGCAACTTCCTGACGACCGAGGAGGACCGCGCGAGCATGCTCGCGGGCGTGCAGATCGCGCTGGAGATCGCGCGCCAGCCCTCGCTGAAGGCGATCGAGCGAGAGCCGCTCAGCGTCCCCGCGTCGGATTCGGAGGACGACATCTTCGACTGGGTCCTGCGCGCGGCGCAGACCGTCTACCACCCGACCTCGACCTGCGCGATGGGGGCCGTGGTCGACACCGAGCTCCGCGTCTACGGCGTCGAGGGGCTGAGGGTCGTGGACGCGTCGGTGATGCCGACGATCACGCGCGGGAACACCCACGCGGCGACGTTGATGATCGCGGAGAAGGCGTCCGACCTGATCCTCGGCAAGGCGCCGCTGCCGCCTGCCCGCGTTGCCACGGCTGCCGGATAGCCCTGCACGGAGCGCACGCAGGCGGCTATCGCGGCGGTCAATGGCAGTGTGAATCCCTGCTGCCTGCGATGCCCACGTCCCTGCCGAGGAAATGCGCGGGATCGCACCATGCCCGTGCAGGCAGGAAATGGCTGTGACGGCGAGCGGGGCGTCAGTCAGAGGGAACGCGTTGCCGCGTACTCGACGACAGGCTCGATCGAGGCCGGGTCCGCGAGAGCGTCGGGGCTGACGACCTCGGACGCCGGGACACCCGTGAGGATGCGCTTGACCGGCAGTTCCAGCTTCTTCCCGGTCAGCGTCTGCGGGATCATCGGCACCGCGACGATCGTGTCGGGCGCGTGTCGCGGGGAGAGCGAGTCGCGCAGAGCACCGGCGATCCGCGCCCGGAGTGCGTCGTCGAGCTCGAGCCCCTCCCGGAGGACGACGAACAGGATCAGCTCGTCTTCGCCCTCGAGGTGGACGACCAGCGCGTCGAGCACCTCGTCGAGCTCCTCGAGCACGGAGTAGAACTCGCTCGTCCCGAGCCGGACGCCGCCGCGGTTCAGCGTCGCGTCGGAGCGACCGGTGATCACTGAGCTGCCGCGCTCGGTGAACATGATCCAGTCGCCGTGGCGCCAGATCCCGGGGTAGGTGTCGAAGTAGGCGGCGCGGTAGCGCGCGCCGTCGGGGTCGTTCCAGAAGCTCACCGCCATCGAAGGCATCGGTTGCCGGATCACGAGCTCGCCCAGCTCGCCCACGACCTCGCGCCCGTCCGGGTCGAAGGCGGCCGTGTCGACGCCGAGGCACCGGCCGGCGATCTCGCCCGCGTACACCGGGATCAGCGGGTTGCCCTGGACGATCCCGCTGCAGACGTCGGTGCCGCCGCTGCCGTTGATCAGCAGCACGCTCGGGTCGAGCTGCTCGTAGAACCACTCGAAGCCGTCCACCGGCAGCGGCGACCCGGCGGCGCCGACCGACCGAAGCGAGGAGAGGTCGTAGCGGCGGCCGGGCTCGATGCCGGCCTTGCGGCAGGCGAGCGCGAACGCGGGGCTCGCGCCCATCATCGTCGGCCGGGTCTCCTCGGCCAGCTGCCATTGGAAGCCCAGGTCGGGATATGCCGGGTTGCCGTCGATCAGCACGATCGACGCGCGCAGGAGCAGCGTCGAGACGAGAGCGTTCCACATCATCCAGGCGGTTGTCGTGAACCACAGGAGCCGGTCGCCGGGCTGGATGTCCCACCCGAGGCCCTGGTTCTTCATGTGCTCGATCAGGATCCCGCCGTGGCCGTGGACGATCGCCTTCGGGACTCCGGTCGTGCCCGACGAGAAGAGGACGTAGAGCGGGTGGTCGAACGGCAGCGTGGCGAACTCCAGCGGGCCCTCCTCGGCCAGCACCTCGTCCCACGAGGTCGCATCCGTGATGCGCTCGCCGGTGTACGGCACATCGACCACGTTCTCCAGGCTCGGTAGCCGGGCGCGGATCTCGGCCACCTGCTCCTGCCTCGCGACGAGCTTCTCGCCCCAGCGGTAGCCCGCGACCGCGAGCAGCAGCTTCGGCTCCAGCTGCCCGAGCCGGTCGACGACGCTGCGGACGCCGAACTCCGGCGGGCAGGTCGCCCAGATCGCGCCCAGGCTCGCCGCGGCCAGGAACGCGACGAGCGTCTCCGGGATGTTCGGGAGGTAGGCGACGACGCGGTCGCCCGGCCCGATCCCGAGCCGCTGGAGCCCGAGCCGTGCCCGCGCGACCTGCTCGCGCAGGTCGCCGAAGGTCAGCTCGATCCGGTCGCGCGTCTGCGAGTAGGCGACGACCGCGACGGCGTCCTCGTCCTCGTCGCGGCCGAGCATGTGCTCTGCGTAGTTCAGCCGCGCGCCCGGGAACCACTCCGCGCCCGGCATCTCGCGCGAGCCGAGTACCCGCTCGTAGGGGACGTGCGCGCGGATCCCGAAGTAGTCCCACAGCGAGCCCCAGAACCCCTCGAGGTCGGAGACCGACCAGCGGTAGAGCGCGTCGTAGTCGGCGAGCCCGCGGTCGAGCCACGTGAGGTAGCGGCCGGCCTCGGTCCGTTCGCGCCAGTCGAGCGGCGGGCGCCAAAGGACATCCCCCTGGGCGGCCATCACGACCCCGCCTGGACGAGGGTGCCGCCGTCGATCAGGTACGCGCCGCCCGTCATGAAGCTCGAGGCCGGCGAGGCGAGCAGGAGGACGAGACCTTTCAGCTCCTCCGGGTCGGCCATGCGGCCGAGCGGCACGGTCTTCGACCACATTCGCTCCAGCTCGGGCGTCGGGCTCTCCGTGACGCCGCCGCCGATCCGTGTGCCCTTGAACGGCCCGGGGCAGATCGCGTTGACGAGCACGCCGTGCGGCGCGAGCTCGAGCGCGGCGTGCCGGACGACGTTGAGCACCGCTGCCTTGCTGGCCGCGTAGCCGTAGCAGACCGCCGGCTCGGGCTTCAGGCCCGCCGCCGAGGAGGTGACGATGATCCGGCCTGAGCCCTGGCGCTTCATCACCGCGGCCGCGTGCTTCATCGTGAAGAGGACGCCGCTGAGGTTGATGCCGAGCACCCGGTCCCAGTCGGCCGGCTCCACTGTCGCGAGCCCCTGGCCGCCCTCGACGCCGAACCCCGGCACCGACGCAATGCCGGCGTTCGCGAAGACGACGTCGAGCCCGCCCGCGGCCGAGACCACGTCGTCGACGAGCGCCCGCACCTGCTCCTCGTCCGCCACGTCGACGACGTAGGAGCGCGCATTGGCGCCGAGCGCCGCCGTGGCGGCCTCGAGCCGTTCAGCGTCGACGTCGGCGAGCGTGACACGCGCGCCGCAGTCGGCGAGCACCTCCGCCATCGCGAGGCCGAGGCCGCTCGCGGCGCCGGTGACGATCGCTCGGGCGCCGCGGACGTCGAACACGCGCTCTTGCACGCTGCTGACGCCTTCGGCGTCACGACATCGCCTCGCACCAACCTCGACAGCTTCGCTGTCGGCTTTG
>JBKPRD010000232.1:0-14904 GCA_046734415.1 Actinomycetota bacterium
CTCCGGTAGAGGCCGTCGAGCTCGGCGGCGACCGCCGCGAAGCTCTGCTGCTCCGCGCGCGTGCGCGCCTCCGCGCCCCGCCGCCCGCGGAGCTGCGCGTTCTCGGCGAGTCTGGCGACCGCAGCGGCGACGAGCTCCGGCTGGTCCTCCCGGTGAGGTGGTGCGGCGGGTGCCGCGCATGCGGCGTCGGCCTCGAGCGCGAGCCGAGCGCTGCCCTCGAGTGCCGGTACGAAGATAGACGCCTCCCCGAGCAGGCCCGCCCGCGTGGCCGCGTCGCGGGCGAGTCTCGAGTGGACGCGGGAGGCAAGTCGCCGGGGCACGTACGGCCGCCCCGAGAACGGCCGCGTGCGGAGGATGAGGAGCTCCCAGCCCGCCAGCTCGTCGAGCATCCGGATCACGCCGTGTGCGACCGGCCGCTCGAGCCCGCGCCACTCGAGCACGATCAGCCGGCGCTTGCGGCCGGGGCGGAAGAGCTTGATGTCGACTCCGGGCGAGACGATGCGGTAGTCGCCGGGGAACCGCTCGGCCGCTGCCTCTGCGACGTGCGGCGAGGCGGCGACAAGCGCGTCGATTCTGCCGAGGAGCCGCTCCCGCTGCGCCTTCCCCGGCGGATACCCGAGGCGCTCGGCGGAGAAGAAGCTCGCCACCGAGATCGTCTGCGCGTGGCGCAGTGCGAGGTAGGAGAGGCTCGGCAGCCCAGGCTCGAAGCCGTGGACGACGTCCCAACCGCCGCGGGTGAGGGCGATCGTCAGGCTCGCCCGCGCGCCGACCGGGAGCCCCATGCTGGACCGGCGCGAGATCGGAACCGACGGGCCGAGGGCGATCAGCTCCGCGTCCGCGCCGTCCGCGAGCGCCCGCCTTCCCTCGCGGAGGTCGGCCGCCTTGCTCGACGGCGCGAGCACCGTCACCGTGTGCCCGAGCTTGCGAAGCTCGCCGGCGACGCCGGCGACGTGGTCGTTGACCTCATGGGGCACCGACCACGCGAACGGCGTCACCAGACAGACCCTCATCGGCACCGAGTCTAGATGGCGGAGGCCGCGGCGAATCGACGCGGCCTCGGCATCCCGGCAGTGAACTAGGCCTTCGCGGCGACCTTTGCGGGCTTCCGCGCGTGCTGGGCGATGAAGCGCTCGGTCTTCTCGCGTGCCTCGTCGTCGCGGATCTGGACCGGCGGCGACTTCATCAGGTACGAGCTCGGCGCCTCGAGCGCGCCGGCGACGCCGTTGTTCAGGGCGAGCTTCGCGAGCCGGACGGCGTCGATCACGATCCCGGCCGAGTTCGGCGAGTCCCAGACCTCGAGCTTCAGCTCGACGTTCAGCGGCACGTCCCCGAACGCCTTGCCCTCCATGCGGATATAGGCCCACTTGCGGTCGGTCAGCCACGGGACGTAGTCCGACGGGCCGACGTGCACGTTTTGGGCGCCGATGTCGTAGTCGAGCATCGAGGTGACGGCGTTCGTCTTCGAGATCTTCTTCGACTCGAGACGGTCGCGCTCGAGCATGTTCAGGAAGTCGGAGTTGCCGCCGACGTTCAGCTGCATCGTCTTGTCGAGGTATACGCCGCGGTCTTGGAAGAGCGTGGTCAGGACGCGGTGCGTGATCGTCGCTCCGACCTGCGACTTGATGTCGTCGCCGATGATCGGCACGCCCGCCTCCTCGAAGCGCCGCTGCCAGTACGCCTCGCGGGCGATGAAGACGGGCATACAGTTCACCATCGCGCAGCCGGCGTTGAGAATCTGCTCCGTGTACCACTTCGTCGCCTCGTCGGAGCCGACCGGGAGGTAGTTGACGACGACGTCGACATTGCGGTCCTTGAGGATCCCGACCACGTCGTCGGTCTCGCCGGGCGCCTTCTCGACGACCTCGGCAAGGTACTTGCCGATCCCGTCGTGGGTCATCCCGCGAGAGACGGTGACGCCGGTCTTCGGGACGTCGGCGAACTTGATCGTGTCGTTCGGCGCCGCCCAGATCGCCTCGGCGAGTTCCTTGCCGACCTTTCCCTCGACCACGTCGAACGCGGCCACGACCTCGATATCGCGGATGTGATAGCCACCGAGGTCGACGTGCATCAGGCCGGGCACCGAGTCCTCGGGGCTCGCGTCCTTGTAGTACTCGACGCCCTGGAGCAGCGAGTTGGCGCAGTTGCCGACGCCGACGATCGCGACGCGCACCTTGTCGGCCGCCCGTCCGCGCCCGTTCTGCCTTCCGTTCTTGGAGGCCATGGTGTCCTTTCCGTCCAGGCCGAGCCGCTCGGAGAGCGTCCCGACGATCAGCTCGTTCACGGTCTGCCTGCGCTCCGCCGCGCGCCTGGTGAGGCGCTCCTTCAGCACGGGCGGCATCCGCAGCAGCACGGACCCGCCCTCGCGCGGGGGTGTGCCGGCTCGGCCGCTGGGCTCGAAGGCGACGGCGAAGCTTGCCGCGAGGTGGCCGACGGCGACGTCGTTGAAGCTGCGGCCGGTCTCTTTCACCTCGCCGGCGAGCCGTCGCTTGAGCTCGCGCGGCATCCGGACGAAGACGTTCTTGCGTGCTAGCACAGGTGTGCTAGCAACTATACAGCGCCGCGATCCTCGAGCTGTCTGCGCACGAACCAGATCCGCTGCACGACCGTGACCCACGCGGTCGCGGCGAGCAGGTAGATCGCCCACTGCAGCCCGCCCCAGGGCGCGATCGCCAGGCCGAGGCAGATGACGACCACCCGCTCCGCGCGGGAGCCGATCCCGACGTCGCCCTTCAGCCCGAGCGTCTCCGCCTTCGAGCGCGTGTACGAGACGAGGAAAGACCCCGCCATCGCGGCGAACGTGAAGAGGAACGCCGTCTCGTTGCCGTCACGGACGAACGAGACCGAGATCGCGCCGAGCATGAAGGCCTCGCCGACGCGGTCGAGCGTCGAGTCGAGGAACGCCCCGAACACCGTCGCCTTGCCGCCGGCCCGCGCGAGTGCGCCGTCGAGGATGTCCAGGATCGAGCCGAAGGCGAACACGATCGAACCCGACCAGAAGAAGAGCCACTCGTTCTTGTACTCGAAATAGACGAGCACGGAAGCGACGGCGCACAGCGAGACGCCCGCCGCGGTCAGCATCGACGGGGTCACGCGGGTCCGGGCGAGGCCGGCGATCGATTCAGAGGCCAGGCGGCGCGCGCCGTCCGTGTAGGTGGCCTTGATGCTCGCGGTGCCGGACCTCAACCCGCGGCCGGGACTGCGCGGAGTCGCCGCCAGAGCGGCTTCCAGTAGATCACGACCGCCGACACTCCGGCGACGACGATCCCCGCGAGGATGTCGAGCCAGAAGTGGTTGCCGGTCGCCATCACGGCGAACCAGACCCACGCCGGCCAGAGCAGCCAGAGCGCCTTCGACCACCAGTGCCGACAGACGAGCGCCATGATCACTCCGACGATCAGGGCGTCGGCGGCGTGGAGGCTCGGCATCGCCGCGTACGGGTTCGCCGCGAGCTCGATCAGGCCGCTCCCGTGGTTCAGGCCGCCGAACTCTCCGAGCGTGTCCGGGAAGCCGAACGTCGGGAACATCCGCGGCGGGGCCGTCGGCAGGAGCACGTAGCCGACGAGACCGATCACGTTCGCGAGCAGGATCCAGTTACGGAACCGGTGGAAGTACTCGTAGCGGCGCAGGTACACGAAGAGCAGGGTCAGCCCGACGACCGTGAACTCCGAGTTCCAGTACGTCCAGGAGACGAGGAAGGTGAGGAAGTGGGAGCCGGCGATCAGGTTCGCGAGCGTGACCTCGAACAGGTCGCCGACACGCTCCTCGACGCCGATCACGCCGAGCCCGTTCTCGAAGGCTCGCGTCGGGTTGCGATCCGCGATCCCGCGCGCGACCTGGTAGAGGCCGAGGAACCCGAACCAGATCGCGAGCTGACGCCCGAGGTCGAGCCATCCCCTCGGTAGGTGTCTCCGGCCTGCAGCGACGATTGCGGTCATGGAACGTCGCCCCTGGTGGGCTTGGCGATTCTAAACGACACCGTCGACGGCTTTCTTCCCTTCCTACCCGCCGATATAGCTCATCTCCACCTTGGGCAGGCCCGCCGTCCGGGCGGAACGGAGCTCGGAGTAACGGTCGGCCCGGCCGCTCCAGAGGCGGCCGATCGTCCCGTGAAGCTCCTCGTCGGTCGCGTCGCCGCGGACGACGGCGCGGAGGTCATGGCCGCGCACCGCGAACAGGCACGTGTACAGCCGCCCCTCGGCGGACAGCCGCGCGCGCGTGCAGTTGCCGCAGAACGGCTGTGTCACCGAGGCGATCACGCCGATCTCGCCGCCGCCGTCCGTGTAGCGCCAGCGCCGGGCCACCTCGCCGCGATAGTTCGGGTCGAGCGGCTCGAGCGGGAACTCCGCGTCGATTGTCTCGACGATCTCCGCGGCCGGGACCACGTCGTCGAGCCGCCAGCCGTTCGAATGCCCGACGTCCATGTACTCGATGAAGCGGAGGATGTGGCCGCGCGCGCGGAATTCGCGGGCCATCGGCAGGATCGCGTCTTCATTCAGGCCGCGCTTGACGACCATGTTCACCTTCACGGGCAGGCCGACCGCCGCCGCGGCGTCGATCCCGTCGAGGACCCGCCGAACGGGGAAGTCGACGTCGTTCATCGCCGAGAAGACGTCGTCGTCGAGCGAGTCGAGGCTCACCGTGACGCGGCGGAGTCCGGCGTCCCGCAGCGCCTGCGCCTTCTGTGGCAGCAGCGACCCGTTCGTCGTCAGCGTCAGGTCGAGGCCGTCGATCTTCGCCAGCTGCTCGATCAGGCGCTCGAGGTCGCGGCGGACGAGCGGCTCGCCGCCGGTGATGCGGATCTTCTCGACGCCGTGCGCGACGAAGGCGCGGGCGAGGCGCTCGATCTCCTCGAAGCTGAGGAGCTCACGGCGCTCGAGGAACACGTAGTCCCGGCCGAAGACCTCTTTCGGCATGCAGTAGACGCAGCGGAAGTTGCACCGGTCGGTGACCGAGACGCGCAGGTCGCGTAGGGGCCGCTGGAGGCTGTCGCGCACGTTCACTCCGCGTACAGGCTACCCCCGCCGGGCAGCGACGAGGCTCGGCGGATGCCCGGCCTCGACGACTGGCCTCCACTACGAGCAGCGTGAGTACCACGAGCGACGGCTCGCGGGTCGACGGGGGCGGATTCCCGTTTCGGCTCTACTGGCTCGTCGTCGGCCCGTTCTCGGCGCTCCTCCGTACGCGTTGGCTGACGGCCGCGGCGAGGCGCGCCGCTGCCTCGGATCCGAACGCGAGGTAGAGCGAGGGCTCCGCGAGCTCGAGCTCGAGCACCGTGCGGTCGACGAGGTCGACGCGGCCGTAGAGGAGATCGCCTGGAGCCGCGGCGAGCGCCCGCTCGGCGACGGCGCGTTCGGCGTCACTCGCCTCTGCGGGCCGAAGCTGCTCGTCGAGGTAGAAGACGTCTCGGTCGCCGGCGGCCGGGAGCGGGACCCGGCGGTGCAGGGCGTGGGAGTACGCGCCGTCGAGGTAGACGAGGTCGGTCTCCTCGATGTCCCCGAGGTCCGGTTGGACCATCGCCGTGCGCCCCTCGGCGTGGATCCGCGCGACGAGGCGGCGGGCCGCGTCGGCATCCCGCGGATCGAATCGCGCCGAGCTTCGCCCACCGGCCGAGATAGCGGGCTTCACCACGAAGGGCTCCTGCGGCGGCTCGGGCTCCTGACCGGGCGGAACGAACTCGGTCGGCACGATCGGGACACCAGCGGCGGCGAGATCGGTCAGGTAGCGCTCCTTGTCCGTGTTCCACTCGAGCACGGGCAGCGTGTTGAGCACTTGCGGCAGTGACTCTGCCCAGGCGAGGAAGGCGTCCCGCCGCTCGGCGTAGTCCCAGGTCGAGCGGAGGACGACGAGATCGAACAAGGCCCAATCGACCTGCGCGTCCCAGACGGCCGGCTCAGCCTCGATGCCTGCTTCGGCCATGGCGGCGATCAGGGCCGGAAAGTCCTCGTCCCCTTCGGGGAGTTCCGCGCACGTTGCGAGCGCGACGCGGCCGCTCACGCACTTCTCCACAACCGGTGCCTGGTACTGGAGGTGTGACGATTGCGTGCCAATTCAAGCGCGAATGGCGCGATGGGGTCTGACCCCTGACATGGCTAAATGAGCCAGGTGCCGTTCTCCTGGACGAGCTCGCCGTCCAGCTCGAGGCGCCCGCCGTCGCGGAGGTCCTTGATCAGGTCCCAGTGGAGCGAGCTCGTGTTCTTGCCGCCGATGTGGGAGTAGCTCGCACCGAGCGCGAGGTGGACGGTGCCCGCCATCTTCTCGTCGAAGAGGATGTTGCGCGCCGGCCGCGTGATCCCCTCGTTGCAGCCGATTCCGAGCTCGCCGAGGAACCGCGCGCCGTCGTCGATCGCCAGGGCCGCCAGCAGCGCGTCCTCGCCTTGCTCGGCGTGCGCGTCCTCGACCCGGCCGCCGCTGAATCGCAGCCGGATCCGGTCGACGGGGGCGCCCTCGAGGTCGGTCGGCAGGTCGAAGAGCATCGTGCCCTCCGCCGAGTCCTCGACCGGCGCATAGAAGAACTCGCCGCCGGGCATGTTCGTCCGCCCGTCGTCGGCCTCGCCGGAGCGGCCCGCGAGCGAGAGCTTCAGGTCGGTGTCCTCGCCGACGATGCGCACCTCATTCCCGGCGTCGAAGCGCTCGACCAGCCGCTGCATCGAGGCCGACTCCCGCTCCCAGTCGCGCAGGCACGCGTCGTAGAAGAACGTCTCGAACTCCGCGACGGACATGCCCGCCTCCTGCGCGAGCGCGCTCGTGGGGAATTGGCAGCTGACCCACGGGATCTCGTGACCCATCGTCCGCCGGAAGAACGGCGCAGACGCCTTGCGTGCCAGCGCCCGCCTTTCCGGCGGCAGGTCGGCGACGCCGCGCGTGTTGTCCGGCGCCTCCATCGTGATCCGAGCGTCCATGTGCTCGCTTGCGAAGCGGTCGATCTCCGAGAGCTCGGCGGCGAGCTCGTCCGGCGCAGTCTCGAGCCAGACCTCGTCCGTCGGCCACAGCGAGAAGTTCATGCGCAGGAGCGGGTAGGCGCCCCCCCGCGCGATCAGCCGCATGACCTCCTCGAGCGCCGGCCGCGCCCCCGGCTGCGAGCGGATCAGGACCTGCCAGCCCGGCTGGACGTCCAGGCAGCGTTCGACGAGGACAGTCGCGTAGGCCGTGACGCGCGGGTCTACAGCCATCGCCCCTTCTCCTGCACGACCTTCCCGTCGAGCTCGATCCGGCCGCCCCTGCGGAGCTCCTTGACCATGTCCCAGTGGATCGCGCTCTTGTTCTTCCCACCAAGCTGCGGGAACCCCGTGCCGATCGCCAGGTGCACCGTCCCCTCGATCTTCTCGTCGAAGAGCGTGTTCTTGATGTGCTTCTGGATGCCGGGGTTGCAGCCGATGCCGAACTCGCCGAGCCGGCGAGCCCCCTCGTCGGTGTCGAGCACCCCGAGCAGGAACTCCTCGTCCGTGTCGGCGGACGCGTCGACGATCGTCCCGCCCTCGAACCGGAAACGGACGCCCTTGACCTCGTGGCCGATGTAGCACGCCGGGTACTCCGAGTAGGTGATCACGCCCTCGGCGGAGTCTTCGACCGGCGAATAGAAGATCTCCCCGCCCGGTATGTTGGCGCCCAGTGCGTCGACCTTCCCCTGGCGTCCGGCGAGGCTGAACGTGAGGTCGGTCTGGTCGCTGACGATCCGGACGGTGTCCGCGGCGTCGAACCGCTCCGCGATCCTCTCCATCCTCGCCGCCAGCGCCTCCCAGTCGACGAGCACCGCGCCGTAGAGGAATTCCTCGAACGCCCCGAGGGTCATGCCCGCGTCCTGGGCAACCGCCTCCGTCGGGAAGTAGCACCCCACCCACGGCTTCTCGTCGCGGAGGAACGGCTCGTGCGGCCCGCGCAGAACCTGCTGACGCAGCCCGGCGCGCTCGGCTGGAACGTCCGATCCCTCGCGGGTGTTCTCCGGCGCGACGATCGCGAAGTAGGAGTTTGCGTTGTCGATCTCGTGCCGCTCGATCTCGCTGAGCGTGCCGAGGAGCTCCATCGGCGCCTCGCGCACGAAGACGCTTCCGACCGAGTCGAAGGTCAGCCGGACCAGCGCCCGGACGCCGCGCCGGCCGAGCTCGCGAGAGACCTCCTCGACGAGCGGACGCCCGAGGGGCTGCGAGCGGACGAGTACCTGCCACCCCGGCTGGGGGTCGATGCAGTCGACTAGCAGGCGCGCGTAGGCCTCGATCCGAGTGTCGGTCACACCTCGATCATTCCACGCGGGCCGCGTCCAACCGCGCGCCGACGACCGCGTCGGCCGCCCGCGCGCTCGGTGGATGTCCGGCAACCGCGTCCAGGAACTCGTGCCGTCCGAGCGCCTGCAGCCGGCCGTCCGTCTCCGCCGTCACGCCGGCCGTCCGCGGCACGTCCCGCAGGAGCGCGATCTCGCCGAAGAAGTCGCCGGGACCGAGCTTGCCCGAGGGGGCACCGTCGACCGCGACCGCGAAGCGGCCGGACTCGATCACGTAGAAGCGGTCACCTGCTTCGCCCTGGCGGATCACCTCCGCCCCGGCCGCGACCTCGACCGGCACGAGCTGCGAGGCGAGGCGCTCGAGCGCCGGCGGCGGCAGCGGCGCGAAGATCGGGAGCGGCTCGAGCAGCTCCAGGCCTGTCGGCGGCTCCGACTCGGCGTCGATCTGGAGCAGCTGCCGCCAGGTCAGCGCGGCGAGGACCGGCAGGACCGCGCCCGTCACCACCAGCGCCCAGCGGATCCCGATCCAGTCGATCAGGAGCGGGGCGAGCGCCGCCCCGAGGCCGATCGCCACGACGATCAGCATCTCGAGCACGCCGAAGACGCGGCCGATCACCGCGGGCGGCGCGGAGCGCTGGAGCAGCGTCAGCCCGGCGACGTCGACGAGCGTGTTCCCGAGCCCGAGAACGCCGAGCGCGACCAGGGCAACCGCCGTATTCGGCCACGCGCCGATCACCGCGAGCGGCGCGCCCCAGAGGACGATCCCGAGCCCGAAGTCGGACGCGAGCCGCTTCCGGCCGATCAGGGCGAACGCGGCGAGCGCGCCCACGATCCCGCCGACGCCACAGGCCGCGTTCAGGAGGCCGACGCCGGACTCCCCGAGGCCGAGCAGGTCGAGCGCGGTGACGACCACGAGCACGCCCATCGCCCCGGCGACGGCCATCTGGGCGGCGTAGAGCCCGACCACGAGCCGCAGCCGACGCTCGACGGCGATCGCCCTGAAGCCCGCCGCCGTGCCGCGGATGAAGCGCTCCTCCGAAAACTCCTCGTCGTGCGCTGGGGCAGCGGTGGCGCGCGGCTCGACACGGATCAGCGAGACCATCACTGCGCCCCAGACGAATGTCGCGGCGGCGGCGATGAAGACCCAGCCGGCGCTCGTCGCCGCGAGCAGGACCCCGCCCAGCGCAGGCCCGGCGAAGGCGGCGACGCTGTCGATCGTGCTGCGTGTGACGTTCGCGGCGGTGAGCTCCTCGGGATTCCGCGCCAGATCCGGAAGCAGGGCCGACTCCGCGGGCAAGAAGCCGGTGGCCAGGACCGCCGCCACGCCTGCGAACGTGTAGACGGCCCAGGGGGGCCCGCCCGACAGGGCGACCACGCCCGCGCCTCCGATCGACAGCGCCCGGCCGATGGCCATCGCAACCATGAACGGGACGCGCGACGCTCGGTCGGCGATGGCGGCGAGAAAAGGCGCCGCGACGGCGGCCGGAATGGTACGCGCCAGCGTGACGATCCCGACCGCCTTGGCCCCGCCCGCCTCGTACGCATAGACCGAGACGGTCACGCTGTAGGCCCATTGACCGATGACCGAGGCGATCCCCGCCAGCTGGAGCCGGCGGAGCTGCGGGTTCGCGAAGTTTCCCCTGAAAGCGGCCACCGACTGGGCCAGACTGGCGCGCAGAGCGTTCATCGGGCGAGCATCGCAGGCCGCACTCGAATAAGTGAACGGAACGTGGGAAGATTTAGGCGCTATCCCACGTCTAGTGGGCAAGACCGCAACACGCGGAAACGACTTCGAAGGAGGCGACCGTGTCGGACGAAGAGCGCAAGGATCTGGAGGAAGAGGCGCAGGAGGAGGAGGAGGACGTCGAGGCCCACGGCAAGGCCGACGAGGACGATTCAGACGACGTCGAGGCTCATCGCCACCACCACGGTAACCGCCACCACCACGGCGGGTAAGTTCGCTCGCATCGAGCGCGACGAGGGCCCGCTCGAGCGGGCCTTCGTTTTGCCCCTAACGCAGTACCTCTTCGAGTGCAGCCAGCAGCCGGGCGCCGGCCTCGTCCTCGCGGGATTCGAGCGCGGCGGCGACCCGGGCAACGACTGCGAGCCGCCCGTCCCCGCCCAGCGCCGCCTCCGCCTCGCGGGCCCGCTGGAGCAGGTCGAGCGCGATCGCAGCCTGCGCCGCGAAGAGCCCGAGCAGCTCCATCTCCTCGAGCGTGAACCTGGACCTCCGGTCGAGCACCTCGAGCACGCCGAGCGCGCGCTCCTCGTGCAGGAGCGGCACGGCCATCAGGCCCTCCGGCACGTAGCCGGTATCCTCGGCGACGTCCTTGGCGAACCGCGGGTCGCGTGCGACGTCCTCGATCACAAGCGGCGTCCGGGTCGCGAGCACCCAGCCGGCGACGCCGGTGCCGGCCGGGAACCGCGTTCCGAGCAGCTTCTCCTCGCCCTCGCCGACGACGGCCTCGAACACGAGCTCGCTCGCAGACTCGTCGAGGAGCAGCACGGACGAGGCCTTCGCCGAAAAGATCGCCCGCGCGACCTCGACGACGGAGCGGAGCAGCTCGCGGAAGCGCTCCTCCGAGCCGAGCACGCCGGCCGCGACGGCCGCGTTCAGGTCGCCGCTCATCGCCGGTCCGCCACGTTGCGCGCCGTCAGGTGGAGCAGGCTCTTCAGCTCGTGCGGCGTCAGGTCGGGGTGCTTCGAGCGGATCAGAGCGCAGATCCCGGCGACGTGCGGCGTCGCGAAGCTGTTGCCCGTCACACGGATCGTCTCGCCGTCGAGCCACGCGACGTCGACGTCGACGCCGCGCGCGAAGAACTCGACCGGCGGGCTCGGGTTGTAGTACAGCACCATCGGATCCTCCTCCATGTGGCTGCCGACGGAGATCACGGACGAGAAGCGCCAGGGGTAGCTCTCGACCGGCATGTTGTGCGCGGAGGCGACGAGCACCGTCCGCTTGAAGTAGGCCTCGTCCGCGAGCTCGTGGAGGACGGAGGCGTGGTCCTTCTTCGTCGTCGAGAGGCTCATGTTGACGATCTCGAAGCCCTGCTCGATCGCGTGGCGGAGCCCCGCGAGCAGGATCTTGCCGCTGCCGGTGTAGCCGGGACCGAGAACGCGAACGCTGTGGATCTCCGCCTCGGGGGCGAGCGCGCGGACGATCCCGGCGCAGGCCGTGCCGTGGCCGCAGACGTCGCCGTCGGCGTCCTCGTCGAACTGCGGCTCGCCGTCCTCGCCGGCGGTGACGACGATCGCGCTCTCGACCTCGCCGACCAGCGGGTGCCCGACCTCGACCCCGCTGTCGAGGATGCAGACGCGCGCGCCGGCGCCGGTCGACTCGCCGTAGGCCCAGTCGCGCGTGATCGCCACAGGCCAGTTGCTCTGGAGCGCGATCTTCGTCGCGGCTTCGGGCGGCAGGCTCCAGGCGGGGAGGTCGTGCTCGCTCACGCCGGCATCCTCTCGCGCAGCGCCTCGAGTCGCGGGCGCATCTGCGCGACCGCCGCCAGGTTCTTCTTCCGTTCATAGCGGTCGAGCGCCTGCTCGAGCGCGTCTGCCGCCTCCTCGGTGCGACCGGCCGCAGCAAGCACCTCCGCGAGGTCGCAGAGCGCGTCGCCCTGGTTGTTCAACCCGTCCATGCGCTCCGTGATCCCGACCGCCTCACGGGCGAGTGCCTCTGCCTCGGCATGCTCGCCGCGGTGAGCGTGGACGAGCGCTTGCGTCTGCCGCCAGGTCGCCTGCGTCGCGGCGTCCTGCTCGTCTCCGAGCTCGCGGCCGAGCCGGGCGAGCGGCTCGGCCTCGTCGTGGCGTCCGAGCGCGCAGAGCGAGCGGCCCAGCCGCGGCGCGTATGTCGAGAGCTCACTGCGGTGGCCGCTCGCCTCGAGCCAGTCACAGAACCGGCGCAGGTGCCCGACGGCGGCCTCGTGGTCGCCGACGGTCATCGCGATGGAACCGAGCATGTGGTAGACGCCATCATGGCCGGCCAGCTGGCGACACCGTTCGCCGGCCTCGCGCGCGATCTGCGCTGCTTCCTCGGAGCGGGCGAGCATTGCGATCAGCCACGCGCGCCACAGCGGCATCCCAGGAGGCGGATCCTCGGGCAGGAGCGCGTCGATGGTGCGGAGCGCCTCGTCCGCGGGCCGCGGCCCATGGATGAGCGCGTCCGGGAGGCCCAAGAGGGTCGAGATGTGTTGTCCGGCGAGCCGAGCGTGGACGAGCGCCTGCTCGGCCGCCTGCGCGCCGTTCTCGCCGCGGCCACGAACCGCCGCAACGACGCCGAGCGCCCCCCAGACGTGCACGAGCCCGGCGTGATCCTCGGCCTCTTCGAGCAGCGGCAGGGCCGCACGCGCGAGCGTCTCCAGGTCGTCGTAGGCCGGGTCGGCCGCGAAGTCGGAGCGGTGGCGCGCGGCGGCGACGCGCGCGAGCGCTTCGCCATTTTCGTCTCCCGATGTGTGCGCCCGCTCCGCGGCGGCCTCGGCGATCGCGGCCGCCCGTTGTGGGGCCACATTGAAAAGCGCCTCGGCCAGGTCGATCTCGAGGTGAACATCGAGCCGATGGGGGCGGTTCAGGTCGAGCGCGCGCTCGAGCAGCCGGGCGGCGGCGCCCTCGTCGCCGCGCCAGAGCGCCTTCCTGCCCGCAGCGGCGAGGTGATCTCCGGCGCGCTCGGCCAGCGGCGGGTCGGATCGACCGAGCTCGTCCTTGTAGCGGGCGGACTGCTCGAGGTGGTAGCCCAGGATCTCGTCCAGCTCGACCAGCTCGGCGCCCCGTTGGTCCAGCCAGCCGGCGAAGCGCTCGTGCAGCTCCGCCCGGGTCGCCTTTGGGAGCGCGTCGTAGGCGGCGTCGCGGATCAGGATATGGCGGAAGCGGAAGCCGTCCTCGCCCGGGAGCTGTGCCCGCTCGGGACGGATCAGCTCGCGGCGCACGAGGGCGGTCAGCCGGGGCGTGACCTGCTCCTCGTCGGGAGCGAGCGCCTGGACACCGCCGCGATGAAAGACCTCACCCTCGACCGCGGCGCGTTCGAGCACCGCCCGCTCGGCCGGGTCGAGCTGGTCGAGGCGAGCCGCAAGCAGCGCGCGAAGCGTGGGCGGAACCTCGACGCGGTCCGACTTCGCGGCCATGGCACGCATCTCGGTGAGAAAGAGTGGGTTGCCACCGGCCGCGGCTATGATCCGCGCCCGCAGCTCGACCGGCAGATCGCCGATGAGCTCGTCGGCCGCCCGTTCGGCGAGCGGCTCGAGGCGGAGGACGGTCGGCCATTCGCCCCGCTGCGAGAGGAGCTCGGGCCTGGCCAGGCAGACCAGCAGGATCGGCGCGCCGGGTGTGAGCAGCGCCACCCCCTCGGCCAGGTCGAGGAAGGTCTCTTCGCCCCACTGGAGGTCGTCGAAGACCACGACCAGCGGCGCTTGCTCCTCGAGCAGCTTGCGGAATGCCCAGGCAATCTCTTCCGCGGAAGTTCCTCGATCGGTTTGGCCCAGCAGAGACCGGATCGCCGCGGCCGCTGCGGGATCGGTGGGAAGCGCGTCCAGCTGCTTGAGCACTTCGACGACCGGCCAGTAGGTGATCCCATCGCCGTAGGGAAGGCAGCGGCCGCGAACGACCCGCGCGTCGATCCCGGCCAACGCCTCCGCAACGAGCCTGGACTTGCCGACGCCCGCGTCGCCGACGATCGTCATCAGCTCGCAGCGCTGCTCTGCGTGGACTCGCTGCCAGGCCGCGCCGATCAGGTCGACTTCACGCTCGCGACCGACGAACCGCGTCTCGTGCGAACGCGCTGGGGCCTCCGCCACGGTCACGAGTCGGAACGACGGCACCGGCTCCGCCTTCCCTTTCAGCTCGAGCGGCTCGACCGGCTCGACCTCGACCGCGTTCCGAACCAGCTCCAGCGTTGCCGCGCCGATCAGGATCTCGTTCGGCGCAGCCGCCTGCTGCAGCCGGGCGGCGACGTTGACGGTGTCCCCGGTCGCGAGGCGCTCCTCGGTACCGGTGACGACCTCGCCGGTGTTGATGCCGATCCGCCCCTCGATCCGGAGCTCCGGAAATGCGTCGCGCATCTGGACTGCCGCCCGGCAGGCGCGCAGCGCATCGTCCTCGTGCACCGCCGGCACGCCGAAGACGGCCATGACCGCATCGCCGATGAACTTCTCGACCGAGCCGCCGTGGCGATCGACGATCGCGTTCATCCGCTCGAAGTACCGGGCAAGCAGGCCCTGGAGGGCCTCCGGATCGACCGACTCGCCGAGCGCGGTCGAGCCGACGACGTCGCAGAACAAAACGGTGACGACCTTGCGGTGCACGGGCCGATCATCGCTTTTGCGCCCCGTGAACGGAAGGGCTGCTGCTACTGGGACAGACGCTCGCGCAGCTCGGCGAGCAGGGGAGAGGTCGGCTCGACGCCCTCGGCGGCGAGCGCGGCCTCGAGGTCGGCGACGATCCGCTCCCGCTCGGCCGCGTCCGCCTCCGCGCGCGCGACCAGGCTGTCGAGCGTCGCCCGCGCAGTGGGCAGCTCCTGTGCCGCCCGCACCCACGCCTCTGGCGGCGCAGGCAGCAGGCGGAGGAGCTCGGCCAGTCTCTCCTCGTCGTAGGTCATCTCTTCAGTAGTCCAGACTCTCGCACGCCCACGTGTCTTCCCGCCAGCACCAACTCCGCCGCCTGCTCCACTTGGCGCATCGATCGCTCGACGTCGGTGAAGAGCA
>JBKPRD010000233.1:0-3821 GCA_046734415.1 Actinomycetota bacterium
ATCGGACTCGAGTCGATCCGACGGCTGCAGCGCTTCGAGGAAGAGGTCGGGGAGCAGCTCGATCTCCGCCTCGACGGCTACCTCTTCCTTCTGAACAACTCCGCGGACATCGAGCGTTTCGAGGCCGACCTCGTGCACCAGACCGCCGCCGGGATCGAGACGCAGATGTTGACGCCAGAGCAGGCGCAAGAGATTGTGCCCCAGCTCGCCGTCGATGATCTCCGCTGCGCCGTCTTCAACTCGGTGGCGGGCTTCGTCACGCCCGACCTCGTCGTGCAGGGCTGCGCACGGCGGGCGGCCCGGCTCGGGGCGCGCGTGGAGCAGTCGTGCGCGGTGAAGTGCATCCTTGTCGAGCGGGGCCGAGTCGCCGGCGTCGAGACTGCGCGCGGGCGGATCGAGACCGACTGCGTCGTCCTCACCGCAGGAGTCTGGTCACGCGAGCTTGCCGGATCGGCGGGGCTTGATCTGCCCGTCCAGCCCGAGCGCCGGTTCATGTACGTGACCGAAAGGGCGCCCCAGTTTCCGGAGCGGCTGCCGATGACGATCGACTTCAGCACCTCGTTTTATTTCCATCGCGAAGGCGAGTCGATCCTCTTTGGAGGGCGCGAGCAATCGCTGGACGAACTCGCACCTCACGCGGCGAGACGGCTGCCGGCGCTCGCCGAGCTCGAGGTACGCCACAGGATCTCGGGCTTCTACGAGATGAGCCCCGATCACAACGCGGTGATTGGGACGGCGGCGGAGCCGCTGGGCCTCGTGTACGCGACCGGCTTCTCGGGTCATGGGTTCCAACAGGGACTCGTCGTGGGCGAGCACCTCGCGGAACTCGCACTCGGGCTCAAGCCGACGTTCGACCTTTCGCAGTTTGACGCGGAACGATTCGCAAGCGGAACTCCGCGCGCCGAACTGAACGTCATCTAGGTCGGCCGGCGCGAGACGGGAGCCGGCCGCGCAAACCTGTTCTCTCGGTCGTCGTTCCTCGACCCAGGATGCTCACATGCGAGCACGCTTGACGGTGACGGTGAACGACGCCGTGCTCGTGTTGTCACTCGAGTCAGTCGCAGAGCAGCTGACCTTCGTCCGCCCGAGAGTGAAGAAGCTGCCCGAACGCCGAGTGCACGCGACGGGCAGGATCCCGTCGACCGCGTCGGTCGCGCGAGCCGAGAAGTAAGCGCGTGTGCGCCTCTTCCCGCGCGGCGCCTTCACCGTGACGTTCCGCGCACCGGCCAACTCAGGCGCGGAGGCGTCGAGCGCCAAGCCGGGCCCGTCGAGCACGCCTGCCGCGACGACCTCCAAGTGCCCGCGGTTGTTGCTGTAGTAGCCGGGCTGGCCGTGCCAGAACACGCCGTTGTACGCATCTGCGAACCCGACATACAGCCGACTGGCGCTTGCCGGAACCTCATATCGCCGGTTGCTGCCATCACCGATGAAGAACGTCTGGCCGATGAGAGGCGCGAGCGTTTCGAACCGCTCGTTGGCCGTAAAGTCAAGACGCGGCGGCGCGGGCAATGTTGGCGCGCCGTCGGACAAGAAGACCCCGACGAGGAACATGCCGTTCCTGCCGTCGAGAATTCCCGAGATCCCCCGCCATGTCTCGATGTCGGTGCTCCCGCCGCCAGATCCCTCTGGTCGGTTGAACGGCTCGGGGCTCTCGACCGGGCTGACCGCACCCGTCACATGCGGGAATGTGACCACGCGTGCCGACCCCGCAGGCAGTCGCCAGCCCGGAGGCTGGGTTCCGCCGCCCCCGCCGCCCGGCGCAGGCACGTCGCCGTAACCTGCCCGAAGATGTTGGCTCTTCCCAGCACGGGCCGAGGCGCCGAGTCGGAGGAGTACGCCGTCGGGATATCGCCGGCGCCACTCGCGACAAGACCGAGCGCGAGCGCCGACAGGAAGCCGATCGAACGCATGAGATATCCCTCTGGCGTGGCCTGCGTAGCCGTTCTCGTTGCGTGCTTCAGTAACTAGACGAGCCGGCAGCCGTCGAGCTTCCGCCTCGCGACGACGCGGTATCGACCGCCTCCCGACGTTACGGCCGGCACTGCCCAAGTCGCTGGTTGCGGCGCGCTCGAGGAGGGATCAGGCTTTCCGCATGGTCCAGCTGCCGAGTGGCGCAGTCACCTTCCTCTTCACGGACATCGAGGGGTCGACGAGACTCGTCAAGCAGCTTCGTGATCGGTATCCGGCCGTGCTTGCGGATCACCAGCGGCTCCTGCGAGCGGCTTTCAGCGCGCACGGGGGCCACGAGATCGACACACAGGGGGACTCGTTTTTCGTCGCATTCGCGAATGCACGCGAAGCGCTGCTCGCGGCCGTCGACGGTCAACTCGCACTGACGTCGCATGTGTGGCCCGAAGGCGCGGACGTCAGGGTGCGGATGGGCCTCCACACCGGCCAAGCCGCGGCGAGCGAGGGCCGCTACACGGGACTCGCAGTGCATCGCGCGGCGAGAATCGGCGCGGCGGGCCATGGTGGACAGATTCTCCTTTCCCAGGCAACGCAGACGTTGCTCGAGGACGAGGAAGAAGACCTGCACGTTTCCTTGCGCGACCTCGGCGAGCAACGACTCAAGGACCTGGACCGGCCGGTCCGCCTCTACCAAGCGACAGGCGACGGCCTGCCCGCATCCTTCCCTCCGATTCGTGGCGACACCGAGCCTGCAGGCGCCCCAGCTACCGCAGGTGCAGCGCGCCACGCGCGAAGCAGATGGTTGGTGCTCGGCGCCGCAGGCGCGCTCGCCCTCGTCGCCGCGATCGGGATTCTCGTCCTTCGAGGCGGCTCGGGGGGCGGTCTCGACGGAGTGCACCCGAACCACGTCGGCCTCATCGACCCGGGGTCGAACGAGATCGTCGCGGAGATTCCGGTCGGCCTCCGCCCGGGGCCGATCGCGGCCCGTGGCGGCTCGGTGTGGGTGGGCAATCTCCAGGACCGCAACCTGATGAAGATCGATGCCGCCAAGCGGGCCTCGAGCGCCACGGTTTCACTGGAGAACCGCACTCCGACGGGAATCGCCGTCGGGCCCGGCACCGTCTGGGTCGCGCACGGCCTGCGCGGCGAGCTCTCGCAAGTGGATCCGCAGTTTGGCCAGGTGACGCGGACGATCGATGTCGCGGGCACCGCCTTCGGCTTCCCCCACGGCAGCGTCGCACTCGGTGCGGGGTCGGCCTGGGCGGTCTTCGGCGACTCGACTCTCGCTCGAGTGAGCCTGGCAGGAGAGGTGGTCGGGACGACGCTTGCCGGAATTCAACCCGCGGGAATCGTCTTCGCGGCGGGCTCGGTGTGGGTGGCGAACTCCGGTGATGCCACCGTCCAGCAATTCAGCCCTGAGACGTTCCGGGAAGGACCAGTGAAGTCGTTCAACGCCGGGACGCAGCCGCAAGGGATTACCTACGCCGACGGCGCGATCTGGGTCGCCAACGCCGGAGACGACTTCGTCACGCGGATCGACCCCGCATCCGGTGCGAACACGCAGATCACCGTCGGAGCCGGGCCTACAGCCGTTGCGAGTGGATCGGGCGCGGTCTGGGTGGCGAACACCACCGCAGGCACGGTGTCTCGTATCGACCCGACCACGAACAAGGTCGTCGCGACCATCAAGATCGGCAATGCACCGGCAGGGCTCGTCGTGGCCGAAGGCTACGTCTGGGTCACCGCACAGGCGCGCTAGCTCCGTCGCCGATCTACTTGAGGCAGACCGCGGTGAGATCCAACACCGGTCGCAGCACGATGCAGCCGACACGCTTCGAGACGAGCGTCGGCTCGTTCAGGACGTCCACCGCGGCGAGCGGGGCGGCGTCGCGAGCGAGCCGGACGTCGAGGGC
>JBKPRD010000234.1:0-5268 GCA_046734415.1 Actinomycetota bacterium
GCCGGCGATTCGCGCGATGAACCAGACCGGTCCGTGCTGGTCAACGGCGCAGTTCGCGCCGGTGTCGTCGAACAGCGGGCTCCGGTCGAGCGGCTGTCGGTAGATCCACTGGGTCGCGCGTTCGCCCCAGGTGGCGATGTCCGCGCCGTAGGGGTGTGACTTCTTGGGGAAGAGGGCGGAGTTCTGGCCAGCCTGGCCGGCTGCCGGTGCCAGCCCGATGAGCAGGCTGCCAGCCGCAAGCAGGGTGGCGAACGAGATTCGACGCATGAGAGCCTCCCAGTGAGGGTTTCAGGCCGCGCCGTCACGCTAGGTAGCCGGAGTGCCCGAAGCTCGCCGTTTCCGGACGAGATCAGGAGACGCGCGTGAGCTGGGCGGCCACGGCCTCCCAGCGGCCGTCGTTCAGTCGCCAGACGTCCGTGTAGCGAAGCGACGTGGGCGAGCCGTCGCGGACGCTGTGGGTGACGCCGTGAACGAGGGCGACGTTCCCGAGCAGACGCACGTCGATGTCGTCGTAGGTCAGATTCGACGCCCCCGAGCCCTCGGCGGTACGCCGGAGGAACTCCGCTTTGTCGATGCGGCGTCCATCGGCGAGCGTGCAGACGAAATCGTCGCTCAGGTGCTCTGCGAACCAGTCCGTATCGGATTCGACGACGGCCCGCAGATAGTCCGCGTTCAGACGGTGGAGGGTTTCTACAACCTCGATGTCGGTCTCTGAGGCCAAGTGCATGTCGAAAGACTGGGGCTTTGAAGACCACCATTCTCGCCGGATTCGGACAGGCTGGTGCGGGCATGTCCGGATCCGGCCAGTCGTCTGGCCGGCGGCCGGTCATAGTGAGGCCGTGCCTGGGTTCTCGGCAGTCGTAACCACCGGCATCTACTGCCGGCCGGGCTGCTCGGCGCAGCCTCGGCCGGAAAATCTCACGAGCTACCCGCTCGCTGCCTCGGCCGAGGCGGCCGGCTACCGCGCCTGCCTCCGGTGCCGTCCTTACCGCTCGCCGCAGTCTTTTTCTTGGGACGCGCCGGAGCTCGTTTGCCGGGCGGTACGGCTCATCCTCGACGGCGCGCTCGACGGGAGCAGCGAGGTCGAGCTCGGCGCACGGCTCGGTGTCTCCCCGCGGCACCTTCGCCGGCTCTTCACGACACACCTGGGCGTCACGCCCGACGGTCTCGCCCGATCGGCGCGAGCACATTTCGCCCGTCGCCTTCTCGACGACACCGACCTCACGATCACCCAGATCGCTTACGCAGTGGGCTTCGGAAGCCTGCGGCAGTTCAACCGTGCTTGCCAGGAGATCTTCAAGGCCTCACCTCGGATGCTCCGGGCACGACGCCGCAAGAGCGACCGCCTGGTCGCCGATGGTGGCCTGGCCCTGCGACTCTCGTTCAACGGGCCGCTCGACTGGGAGTCGATGCTCAGCTACTTCGCCGCCCAGGCGATTCCCGGCGTCGAACACGTCGACGATGAGACCTATCGCCGGACGATCACAATCGACGGCGATCCCGGTGTCCTCGAGCTCTTTCCCGGTGGAGACGACCACCTGGTGCTTCTTGCTCATCTGCCGCACTGGGAAGAGCTCATCCACGTCGTCGACCGCGCTCGGCGGATTGCCAGCCTCGACCTGAACCTCGAGTCGGCGTCGAAGCACCTCGCGCGCGACGCGGCCGTCGAGCCGCTGCTGAGGGGGCGACCGGGCGTTCGGCCGCCCGGCGCCTGGGATGCGTTCGAGACCGGCGTTCGGGCGATTATCGGTCAACAGCTCACCGTCGCCGCCTCGGCGACGATCACGGGCCGTCTCGTCGAGCGGCTCGGCGCCTTCGTCCCTGGACTGGGACAGCTCGGCCTCAGCCGGACGTTTCCGTCCGTAGAGTCCCTTGCCGCAGCCGACCTGACGGGGTTGGGGCTGACACGGGCTCGTGCAGAGGCGGTTCGCTCGTTCGCGCGAGCCGTCGTCGACGACGTCATCCGTCTGGACGGCAGCATGACTCTCGACCGGCTTGTTGCTGCGGTCACTGCGGTCGACGGCCTCGGGCCGTGGTGCGCCCACTACCTCGCTTTGCGGCTCGGGGAGCCTGACGCCTGCCCGACCACAGATCTCGCCCTTCGGCAGGCGCTGGCGCCGCGAATCGCCCGCTCCGGGCTCACGCTCGAGCAGGTCACCGAGCGCTGGCGGCCATGGCGGGCGTTGGCCACGGCGCACCTCTGGGCCGCCGATCGCGCGCGTCCTGCCGAGCTCCGCGAAACGGCCTAAGCCCGTCTACCCTCTAGTTCCATGAGGTCGGGGTCGGCTCTCATAGGTCTGCTCGTTGCGCTGCTCGCGCTGACCTTCGCGGGAGCCGCCATGGCCGCGGTTACGCAGACAGACGTGCACGGCACCGTGTTGATCGCCGGCCAAAAGGTGTTCCCGATCGTGCTCGCCAAGGGGCCCGAGCGGGGTAGCACGACGCCTGACGGCTCCGACGCGCTCGACGAGGTCGTGGACGCCGGGGTGAACGTCTTCAAGGTCGGCCCGGCGGATGATCCCTGGCTGGACCCGGACAAGCAGGACGCGGTTGCTTGGGACCAAGAGGCAGCCCAGAGAGGTGTTTACACATGGGTCAACCTCGCGACTCTCTCCGACGCCACGCCGCAGACGCCGGTGAAGAAGGCACGTCTGCGCGAGGTGATCGACCTTCTCAGGGACGATCCAGCCCTGGCGATGTGGAAAGGAATGGACGAGCCCTGGTGGGCGAAGTTCCAACCTCCGGCGCTTCAATACGCCTACTGCGTCAGCACTTCGCGCGGTGACCCAGCCTGGTGCGGAGGCGAGCCGTGGGAGGACTCAGACCATCTCTGGGTGACGATCCAAGCGCCGCGCGGCGGCGCCGACGACCTGGCGCCTTACAGCGCCGTGACCGACGCGCACGGCGTCGACGACTACCCGGTGATCTACGGCGACCCGGATCCCAACCTGCACGAGGTCGGGGAATGGACGCACACGATCGCGTCGGTAACACCGAACCAGTCGGTGTGGACGACGCTGCAGGTCTGCGCCAGCGGCAGCTCGGGGCCGAATCCCGGCCAGTTCGTCCTGCCGACCCTGAAGCAGGAGCGCTACATGGTCTACGACGCAATCCTGAACGGGGCGCGTAGCCTCGCCTTCTACGGCGGCAACATCGACCGCTGCTGGACGCCGAGCGACGAACAATACGGCTGGAACTGGACCTTCTGGAACGACGCCTTGAAGGGCTTGATTGAGGAGGTCAACGCCGACAGCCCGATTGCGCAGACGCTCGTCAATCCCGGTTCGACCAAGGTGCTCACGAGCAGCGACGGGGCGACGCAGGTGATCAGCCGCGACGGCGCGAACGGGGACCTCTGGGTGATCGCGGCCTCGAGCGGCGCCGGCCCGACCCCGGTGACGATCAGCGGTCTCCCGTCAGACCGAGTGGATGGGACGGTTTACACGGAGGGGCGCGCAGTAACCGCAACCGCCGGCGCCTTCACGGACACCTTCGATCGCTGGGACGTGCACGTCTACCGATTCCCCGCGCCGCCACCGCCGCCGCCCCCACCACCAGTCACTCCGCCGCCGCCTCCCGCAGCTCCGCCGCCACCACCGCCGCCCACGAGCTCGGTTCGGGCGGCTCGTGACGTGACGGCGCCGGGCACCCGGATCACCGCGGCGCCGTCCCGGCGGACGAAGCTCAGGCGGGCCAGGTTCCGGTTCGCCTCGACCGAGCGCCGCTCGGCGTTCCAGTGCAGGCTCGACCGAGGGCGCTGGAGGTCGTGCCGGTCGCCGAAGGTGTACGCCGGTCTTCGGAAGGGAGTCCACGTCTTCCGGGTCCGAGCGCGCGACGCCGCCGGAAACGCCGACCCGACGCCGGCGATTCGCTCGTGGCGGATTCGTTAGCTACGGCCTTCGCTGCCAGTCCGGGCTGAACTCGTTGATCCCGTTCGTGGACGTGATCTGTCTGACACTGGATCCGTTGCGACGCATGACGAAGAGCTCCTGATCGGCATCGTCCGGAATCCAGGCAAAGGCGATGAAGCGACCGTCCGGCGACACGGCCGGGTCGCCGCCATGTGGGTGCAGGCGTCGCAAGCCTGTGCCGTTAGCGCGCACGCTGAAGATTCCGCGGCCGCGCGCGGACTTCGCGCCTCGAGCGAAGACGATGAGCCCGTCCGGCGTCCAGGTGGGCGAGGTCTCGGTCAGCGGATAACCCGGCAGCAGTCGCCGCTCGCCCGAGCCGTCCGCCCGCATGCGGACGAGCTTCCAGTAGCCGAGCTCACAACTGAAGACGATCCAGCGGCCGCTCGGCGACCAGGCGGGTGTCTCGCAATCCTCAGCCTGTTGTGAGAGGCGGCGCTGACGGCTGCCCTCGGTGCGCATCGAGTAGATCTGGAACAGCCCGGTCCGCGCGCTCGAGAAGGCGATCCGCTTCCCGTCCGGCGACCACGTCGGCTGTCGGTCGGAGAGGTGGTTGTTCGTGAGCTGCCGGAGTTGGGAACCGTCGGCAGCGACGACGAAGATCTCAGGGTCGTGGTCGCCGACCTCGAGCGCCGAGATCGCGACGCGCCGACCGTTGGGAGACCACGCCGCCCCCTGAATGTCGACCATGCCGGCCGGCGTGATGTCGCGCGCACCGCTCCCGTCCGGCGCGGAGACGAAGAGCCGGTAATTCGGCGGCTCGTTGCCGCCGAGCGGCCGAAGGTAGAGAAGCTGGCCGTTGCGCGTAGCAGGCGCGGCACCGGCGGCGACCGCGAGAACGAGGGCCAGGAGAGCGCCGTGAACGGCCCGACGGAGCATTGCCGCACTATTCCCGACCCTTCAGGCGCCGAAGCATCTTGCCTACCCGGGAAAGTCAGGCGGGACAGGCATGGCCGGAACGGAGTGCGGCTGCGATTGCTCTGTGCTTCGGTGTAGATGGCCGAGACGCGCGTCCTCGCGGCCGGGCTCGTAGAGCCAGAACAACTCGAAATCTTCGTCTCCGTACACCTCGAGAATGTCGTGCTCGTCTCCCGCCTTGATGCACACGATGTCGCGGCCCTTGACGTACTGCTCGTTTCCGGCGTTCAGGATTTTTGCCTTGCCCCGGCAGACCAGGTAGAGCTCGTTGTAGTCGTGGTAGTGACAGTCGTGTTCTCCTCTTCCTTCGGCAGGCGGAAGAACCCGCCGGACGGCGTTTGACCAGTCCGGCTTGGTCTCCGGTCCCAGAGCCGTTTCACCCGCGTGAATCACCGTCATGGTCCGCTCGTCTCCCTTCTTGACCCAGACGATCATGTCGGCA
>JBKPRD010000235.1:0-8320 GCA_046734415.1 Actinomycetota bacterium
GAGCACCACTGGGCGGTCCCGCTGCGCGACGCGGTCGCGAAGGCGAACGGCTTCCGCATCGCCGACGCGTTCATCAGCCCGCTCGACATCGTCGCGATCGGGATGCTGCCCGCGGAAGAGGCGAAGGCGCAGGAGGAGCTCGCCAAGAAGCCGGCCACGGTCTGAGCGCGCGAAGCCGCGCACGAAGGAAGGTCTCGATGTTCGGAGCTCGCAGAGTCGCCAGGCGAACTGCCAGACGGACGGCGCGCAGAAGGCTCTGACGCGAACGTAGCCCGCCCGCTCTTGCCGCTGCAAAGAGCCGGCGGGCTACAGGCCCTCTGTAGCGGTGATTCGTCCCGCGCGGGCGGCCTCGACGAGCGCCTCCTGCTTCTGGCGTTCGCGCGCGCCGTCTTGCCGTGCGCCTCGCGGTCCGCCGACGGTCAGGTGGACGACCTTCGCGCGAGGCTCAGCGTCGACCACTGCCGCTCCCGCTCAGAGCGAGGAGCAGGAGTCGGCGCTCTTGAATGCTTGCTCGAGCTCTCCGCTCGGCCCGAGCTTTCGGAGCTCGCTTGCCGCATGCGACACGTCGTCGGTGGCGGCGGTGAGAGCGTCCGAGATGTTCGAGCCCGCCTGCCTGGCGTCGCCGGTGCTCGACGCGTTCGTCGCGATCGCTCGCGCCTTGTCGACCTGCTCCTTCAGGTCGGCGCGGAGGTCGGCGAGGATCTTCTTCGCCTCGTCGGGCTGCGGCAGCGGGGGCGGTCCGAGGTCGCCGAGGTCGTTCGTCAGCTCCCGGGTCGCCGCGCTCAGGTCCTGCACCGCCACCTGGAGTGCGGGCCGCGACAGGTTCCGGACGTGGAGCGTTGCGCGGGTGGCGGCAACCGACGTCTTGAACTTGGCGGCGGAGGTGCAGAACGAGCTCGCCCAACTCTGCAGCTCGGACGACGCCGAGGTCGTCGTGGTGCCGCCCGAGCCGCCGCAGCCCGTCACCGCGAAGGCGATCGCTGCGGCGACGGGGATCAGGGCCAGGAGTCGGAGACGAGTCGTCCCGGGCGTGCTCATGTCATCGCAGGATGTCGCGCGCCGCGCCGCGGGGCTTCATCCCAAACGGGCGATGCGGCCGAGCCTGTCGCTGAAGGACGCTAGGGCAGACCTTCGGCCATCGCCGGCAGGAGGTACGGACGAACCGAAAGGAGATCCCGGGGTGGCAGATCTGATCGCCATTGGGTATCCGGACGAGACGACGGCGATCGCCGCGCAGCAGGAGGCCGAGCGGCTTGCGCACGACCTGGTCATCCAGCCCGATGCGATCGCGGCGATCGTGCGGCACAGGGACGGCAAGTTCAAGGTGCATTCGACTGCGCATCCGGTGACGGGCGGAACGATGTACGGGATGTTCTGGGGACTCCTGTTCGGGCTCCTCTTCTTCGTCCCGATCTTCGGGATGGCCGTCGGCGCGGGCCTCGGGGCGCTGATGGGGAAGATCGAGAAGTCCGGCGTCGACAGGGAGTTCCAGAAGCAGGTGCAGGACATGCTCCAGCCGGGGACGTCCGCGCTGTTCATGGTCGTGGAGAAGGTTACGCCCGACAAGGCGGTCGATGCGCTCAGCAGGTTCGGCGGCACCGTCCTGAAGACGTCGCTGTTGAAGGAGGCAGAGGCGGAGCTCCAGGCAGAGCTCGGCGGCACGTCCGACAAGGAGTTCGCGGGCACGAGCGTGTAGCGCCTCCACCGAGCGTGGAGGCGTCTTCTCGGCCATGGACAATGCTGCGCATGCGACGCGGGCGGATCAGAGCTCATCTCGCGGAGCGACGGGCGAGCCACAGCTTCGGCTACGTCCTGCTCGCGATCGCGATGTCGTTCCTCTTCGCGGCGACCGCGCCGGACGGCGCCTGGTCGACCAGTACGCTGGTTCTGCTCGAAACCGGGACGATTGTGGTCGCCCTCTGGACGTCCGGCCTCTCGCGGGCGGGCTCCTGGACGAACATCGCCTTCATCGGTCTCGCGACCGGGCTGGCCACGGCCAACCTGATCTGGAGCGGGAAGGTGCTGACCGGGGTGCTCGGGATCGTCTCTGCCCTGTTGACGTTCGCGATCGCCGCCGTGATCGCGGCGAGCGTCATCGTGAAGGGAGAGGTCAACGCGCAGTCCGTGACAGGCGCGGTCTGCATCTACCTGCTGCTCGGCCTGATCTTCATGTACGTCTACGGCGTCGCGGCGGCGCTCAGCGACAACCCCTTCTTCGCCCAGGGGACTGACGGGACCCGATCGCTGCGGCTCTACTTCAGCTACGTCACCCTGGCCACCCTGGGCTACGGCGACTACACGCCGAAGTCCGACTTCGGACACACGGTGGCGATCGTCGAGGCGCTGATCGGCCAGCTGTACCTGGTCACGGTCGTTGCGCTGCTGGTCGCTCGGTTGAACCTGCGCCGCGCGCGCGATGAGTAGAGGATTGCGCGTATGAACCTCGCGTACGTCCTCGCGTTCGGCAAGCTGGCCGGAGGTCTGACCGCGCTCGGCGTCGTCGCGCTCGTGCTGGCCGTGACCGCCTTCGTCTACCTCGCCCGAGACCCCGAGCTGGGCACAGGCGGCAAGGTGATGTGGGTCGTGATCATCCTCTTCTTCCCGATCGTCGGAGCTGCGGTCTACTTCGCGGTCCGCAGCGAGTGGTGACGGTCAGGTAGGTACCGACGGCGAGGAGGACGGGGGCGTTGCCGCCGGTGGTTCCTCGGGCGGTGCGGGGACGGTCGCTTCGGTCGCCGTCGGAAACTCCTTCAGCGTCTGCCGGCGAAGGACAAAGAGGCCGAGCGCGAGCAGGCCGGCGAACAGGAGAATGCCCCACCATGTGCGCAGGGCGTGCGTCGGGCCCCAGGCCGCGAGCAGCACGACGAGGCCGGCGAGGGCGCCCCAGGCGATCGCCTGCGCGTCGTTGATCGTCGGCGCCATGTGGCGGCGAAGCGAGGTCGCCCAGCGTGTGGGCCCGGCGACCACGGCGCCGGCGACCACGATCAGGCCGTAGGCGACGGTTGCGATCCCGATCTGGTGGAGGATCGAGCTCTCGATCAGGTAGACGTCGTGGGCCGGCTTCTTGTTGACCGGCGACGCCAGGGCGTCGATCGCGTAGTTCCCGACCGCACGCCGGATCAGCAGCACGAACAGCCCCACGATCGCGAAAGCCCAGCCAATGTTGCGTAACGTCTCGCGCCGGTGGCCGCGGGCGAGGAAGATCGCGAGCGCGTACAGCAGGAGCACGGCGACGAGCAGCCATGCGCTCAGCACGTGGATCAACTTCACGCCCTTCTGCAGGCCGCTCAGCTGGTCGGAGCTCATCAGCGTGATCACGCCTGCATCTGCAGGGATCTTCGCCAGCCTCTCGCCGGACAGGCCGAGCTGCTGGCCGAGCTCGGTGACGACCTGATGCAGGTCGAGAGTGACGACGCCGTTGCCGGTCGAGATGCCGTGACCGGTCTTGTTCTCGAGCACGTTGACGAGCTTGTCGTGCGCGACCGAGCTCGCATTGATGAAGAGCTCCTGGACACGGGGGCGCGCGAGCAGCTGGTTGACGACGTTCGTCGCCGGCTGGCGCAGGGCGCCTGCGAGCGTCGGCGCGAGCGCCTTGGCGTTCTCGGGCAACCGGTTCTCGATCGCCGCGGCGACGTCGGTGTTGTCGTAGAGCTGGTTGACCAGGAAGATCGAGAGCGCGTTCCGCACGTCCGGGTCGGAGATCACGTCCGCGCTCGCGTCGCGGAACGATTTGTCGTCGAGCACTTGACGCTTGACCCAGAGCGTCGAGATCCCGATCAGCGCGATCAGCGACGCCACGAAGATCAACGCCCAGATCGCGAAACGCCGCCACCGGCTGAGCCGCGGCGGGGCAGGAGAGGTCGTGCGCTGAGTACTCATGGAGCGAGATTCAACCGCATCTGTCGCGATCGCATCACCCCGTTTGGTGGAAGCCGGAACCGCCGCTACGGGTCTAACGTGGTGGAATGAGGCTCGGTCGTGCCGCCCTTCGCCCTGCACGGGCAGTTGCCCGCTCGGGCCGGACCGCCCTGACGGAGGAGGTCGAGCGCGCAATCGACGCGATGCTCGCGGGCCCGCTGCCGGAATCGGTCGCCCGCTCCATCGTCGAGCACCGGGTTCTCGAGCGGGTGGTCGCGAGCGCAGAGCTCGACAAGGCGCTCGAGCGCGCTCTGAGCAGTCCCGCGGTGCAGCGCGCGGCTGCCGAAGCCGTCGACAGCCCGCTGGCCGAGACGCTTGCGCGGCGGATCGTGCACAGCGAGGCCTTCCGACAGACCTTGCGCGAGACGCTCTCCAGCCCGGAGGTACGCGGCGCGCTCATGCAGCAGACGACCGGCTTCGGGGCCGAGATCGCGGACGGGCTGAGCCGGCGCACCCGCCGAGTCGACGACTCGGCGGAGCGGGCAGCCAGGCGATTGCTACGGCGGCCGTCTGCGGGTGCCTCCCGCTTCGGCGGCCTCGCCAGCCGCGCCGTCGGCCTGGTCGTCGACGCGGCGCTCGCGCACCTGACGTTCCTCGTCTTCGCCGCCTCCGTCGGGCTCGTCGTCTCCATCGCCGGCGACTTCGGCCCCGGCTGGGTCGAGGGGCTCGTTGCCGGAGCCGGCTGGGGCGTCGTCGTCGCCCTCTACTTCGTCACGTTCTGGAGCGCCGGCGGCCAGACGCCCGGCATGCGGATGATGCGGCTGCGCGTGGTCACGGAGAGCGGCACGTCGCCGCCGTTCTGGCGCGCTCTCGTCCGTTTCGCAGGGCTCGTGCTGGCGATCATCCCGCTCTTCGCGGGGTTCCTGCCGGTGCTCTTCGACAGCCGGCGGCGCGCGCTTCCGGACTACCTCGCCCGCACGGTCGTCCGCCTGGAGTAGCCGCGGCGCTCATCCCGTTCAGGTGATGCGGCAGGCGGCGGCAGAGCGGAGAGTCCGCGCTGTGCCCTCGCTCCAGGACGCGAGGCCTGACGGGCGCAACGACCCACCATGATCCTGATCGTCGCGATCCTGCTTGCCGTCCTCCTGCTGGAGCCGCCGTGGAGCGTCGTCGTGATCGTGGCGGGGTGCATCTTCGAGGTCGTCGAGATCTTCTTCCTGCGCCGCTGGTCGAAGCGGATCGACCGCAGGACGAAGAAGACGACCGGATCGGAGGCGATGATCGGCCAGGCGGGCGAGGTCGTTCAGGAATGCCGACCCAGCGGCACGGTCCGGGTGAACGGGGAGCTCTGGGCCGCCCGGTGTCCCGAGGGCGCCGCGAGCGGCGACACCGTGCGGGTGAAGGGCGTCGACGGCCTGACGCTCGTCGTGTCGCCGCGGCGCGTGCGATCGGCCTGACCGCTAGGGGGCCTCGGCCGCGCCACTCCCTGCGGCGTGCGGCTGTTTCTGCGGGAGGCGGCCACCGAAGAAGAGGCCGATGAGCGCCATCACCGCCAGGATCGCGAGCGCCGTCTTCAGGCCTTCGAGGCGGGCGTCCTGGTAGTCGGCGAGGGCGGCTTCGGTCGTCTTCGAGCGGGCACCTGCCTCGTCGAGTGCCGCCTCGAAGTCGGCATCCGAGACGAAGGGGACTCCTCCGGCGAGCTTCACCGTCGTCTCCGACTTGACCCGGTCCGGGATGTCCGGGTTTTGCTGGATGTTCGTCACGAACGCAGCCGAGACGGCCGCGATCATCAGCGATCCCGCCAGAGCGGTGCCCATCGACGCGCCGAGGTTCGTCATCGTGTTCTGAAGGCCGCCCACGTCGGTGGCCTGCTCGTCGGGCACGGCCGAGACGGTCACGCTGCCGAGTTGCGACGCCAGCGCGCCGATCCCGAGGCCGATCAGGAGCAGCGGCACGAAGACGATCTCCGGCCCGGCCTCGGGGTCGAGGCCACCGAGGAGGACCGCCGTTCCGGCGAACATCGCGAGCAGCCCGGCACGCACGACGAGACGCGGTGAGATGTCCGGCCAGAGCTTCGGGATCCCGATTGCCGCGGCGAGCAACGTGATCGAGAGTGGCAGCAGCCGGGCGCCGGTCGCGAGGGCGGACAGGCCGAGGCAGACAGAGAGGAACAGCGGGACGACGAAGAAGAATCCCGCCTGCACGAGGTACTGGAAGAAGAACATGATCAGGCCGCCGCTCAGCTGCCGGTTGCGGAGCATCTGCGGCTGGACCAGCGGCTCCTTGCCGCTCCCCACCCGAAGGTTCTCCCAGCGGAAGAAGATCCAGATTATGAGCAGCCCGATCAGGATCAGCCAGATCGTCGGCGACAGGCCCGCCCAGGAGGGCTGCCCTTCCTTCGACTGCACCCAGCCCCAGGTGGAGGAGCGGAGCACGCCGAAGACGAGCGCTCCCAGCCCGGCCGCGGAAAGCACGGTGCCGACGACATCGAGATGTGGCCGAGTGGCCGGCGGCGCGTCGGCGATCTTGCGCTGGAGGAACATGATCACGACGACGATCACGACCTCGCCGGCGAACACCCACCGCCAGGAGAAGTACGTCGTGCAGAACCCTCCGATCAGCGGTCCGACGGCGACCGCGACGGCCCCGGCCGCCGCGACCAGGCCGTAGGCGGCGGGTCGGCGCTCCTGGGCGAAGTTCCCCGCGATGAGCGCGACGATCGCCGGCAGGATCAGCGCGGCGCCGACACCCTCGAGGAACGACCAGCCGATCAGGAGCACCGGGAGGTTGGGTGCGAGGGCGGTGGTCAGCGATCCGGCGCCGTAGATGACGCACCCGATCACGAACGCCCGCTTGCGCCCGATTATCGCGCCGATCTTGGCCCCGGTGATCATCAGGCAGGCCATGACGAGCGTGTAGGCCGTGATCGCGCCCTGGATCCCGGTCACCGTCGTGCCGACGTCCTTGGCAACTGTCGCGATCGACACGTTCATCACGGAGCTGTCCAGCGTCATCAGGAACTGCGCGGAGGCGAGCGTGAGCAGGACGAGACGTGCGCGCCCCGCCTGCTCGGTGGGCGTGGTCGCCGCCATCGACTGCGAGGCCGTCACACCCGCGATTCTCGACGGAGTCCCGGACGCGGCCGTCATCCCACCGGGATGGAGCCGGACCGAACCTCAGCGGCTTGAACTGCGAACCAGCCCGGGGTAGATTCCTGGCCCGGCGGGCCGAGAACGACAAAAGAGGAGGTTCGATGTCCGACACCCGCACCGCATTCGACGCGTGGCTCGATGCTTTCAACTCGCACGACGAGGCTGCGATCCGCGCTCACACCGCCGACAACTGCGTCTTCGAGGGTCCCGGCGGCGCCCGGGCCGAGGGCGGCGACGCCGTCACCGCCTACGCGATGGGCTGGCTGAACGCCTTCTCGGACGCGAAGATCGAGGTCGACACGGTGGTCGTCGACGGCGACTGGGTCGCGATGACCGGCGTCTTCAAGGGCACTCATGACGGGACGCTCTCCGGCCCCGACGGCGACGTCCCGGCGACGGGCCGCCGGCTCGAGGGACGCCACTCGCAGTTCGCCCGCTTCGAGGACGGCAAGTCCGTCGAGGAGCACCTCTACTACGACCAGATGGACGTCCTGACGCAGCTCGGCCTCATGCCGGAGGCTGCGGGCACGGCCGCCTAAGCGGTTCTCGGGCTGCCCGGCGGGGAGCCCGCCGGGCAGCCCGCGGGCCTGCGCTAGCCCGCGCGCGCCCGCGGGCCGGGCTCCGCGGACGTGCAGGACGAGATCAACTGGCCGAGCGCCTCCGGCAGCTCAGAGCGCCCGAACGGAAGGACCTCGACCGGCGTCCCGTACCGCTGCAGCCCCTCGACGAGCCGTCGCGCGCCGCGCGCGTTCGCCCGGCGTGCGACGTAGAGGCGCTCGGGGTACGCGAACGACGCACGCCAGCCGTGCTCGTGCTCGTGGACCTCGCCCCAGAGGGAGACCCGCCCGACGACCGGGCACTGCCCGAGGTCCCAGACCAGGTCCCTGAACGCCGAGCCGGCGAGCGCGTAGACGCCGCAGCCGCAGCGCTCGGTCGGCGCCGTGTGCGGCTCGGCGCCGAGCCGCCGCAGAAGCCAGCGTCGAAGCGGTCTGGTCACGCACTCGGCCCGCAGCGGCTCGCCGGCGGGCCAGACGGTCGGGAAGTACGGGCTGCAGAGCGACAGGACGCCGTTCGTCTCGACGGCGTCCCAGAATCGCCACCCGACGAGCGCCTCGACGTAGTCGGGGGCTCGTTCGGATTCGAGTACTTCGAGGCTCACGTGCGCCTCGCGTCGGCGGGCTCCGGCGCAAGAATCGGCCGTGGAGCCTCGACCGGACTCGGTTCGCGGTCCGGCTCGGGCTCGCGGGCAGGCACGGGATTCTCGATGGGCTCGACGGTGTAGACGCGGGTCGGCTTGCCGATCATGGTCATGA
>JBKPRD010000236.1:0-20451 GCA_046734415.1 Actinomycetota bacterium
CGAGCGCGCGCCCGCGCTGCCGACGCCGAGCGCAAGCGCGAGCGCCAGTAGCGCCACAAGCAAAAGCAGACCCCTTGTCAACCGCACCTGCTCTCCACCGCCCCGAGCTTATGCGACTGCCTGCCGCGCCTCAAGGAAGAATCGCCACCCACTTGAGCGTCCGGACGCGCCCGTACGCGTCCGTCGCGACCAGCCGGAAGGTGTAGTCGCCCGGCGAGAGCAGCAGGCCGGTGCTCTCGGCGCCCGCTCGCGACGCCGTGCGCACCTCGCGAACGAGCCGTGTTCGCCGGTACACGCGCAGGTCGAGGGCGGCGGGCTGCGTGGAGCGGTAGCGGAGGGTCACCGACCAGAGCGGCCCGGCGTCGACGACCGTGGGCAGACGCCGCGTGAGCACGAAGGGGCCCGCCGACCGTGCCGCGGCCTCGCCGCAGCGGCCGAGGCAGGCGGTCCACCGCAGCCGGCGTACGCTCAGCGCGACCTCGAACACGTAGAACCCGGGCTTCGCGACGGTGAAGGGGCCGACCGTCGCGGGCCCCCGCGCGACCGGGAACGAGAGCGCGGCCTGCAGCCGTCCGGCACGGAGCGCGCGCACGCGCGCCGTCCCGGCCCGCGCCGTCGCGAAGCGGAGCGTGACGACGTAGCCGCCGCGGGTCCGTCGCACGAGCGGGCGGCCGCGGGACTGCAGCGCCTTGCCGCCGGTGGTCCCGCTCGGCGTCCTCCCCTTCGACTTGAACGCCGCCGACACGCTCTTCGCGGCGTCCATCGTCACGGTGCACGTCTTCTCGGTGCCGCTGCACGCTCCTTCCCAACCCGAGAAGGTCGCGTTTCCGGCCGGCGTCGCCGTCAGAGTGACCTCCGAGTCCTCCTCCTCTTTCGCGGTGCAGGTCTTGCCGCCGTTCCCGCACTGGATTCCACCGCCGCCGACCGACCCCGGGCCCGTGACCGTGACGGTCAGGTTGAACGTGGTGCCCCCACCGCCGGTCCCGCCCGTGAACGTGGCCACGACGCTCTTCGCAGCGTTCATCGTCACCGGGCAGGTGGGCGAGCTGCCGCTGCACGCGCCGGCCCAGCTCTGGAACGTCGCGCCGGATGCGGGCGTCGCGGTCAACGTCACCGCCGCGCCCGCGGTCTGGTTGGCCGAGCAGGTCGTCTCGCCGGAGCCGCAACGGATGCCACCCCCGGTGACCGTGCCGTTGCCGGAGACCGAGACGCTGAGGGCGAACGTACTCCCACCCGAACCCCCTCCCCCGCCGCCACCGGCACCCGAGAAGGTCGCGGTCACGCTCGTGTCGCCGTCGACCTGGAACGTGCAGGTCGCATCGGTGCCGGTGCACCCTCCGCTCCAGCCGGTGAAGGTCTCCCCTGCGGCTGCCGTCGCCGTCAGGGTCACCTGGTTGCCGGCGCTCACGCCCGCGCTACAGCTGTCGCCTCCCGCGGAGGTGCAGGAAATGCCGGCTCCGGCGACCGTTCCGTTGCCGTTCACGGTGACCGTCACCTTCGGCTTGCGAAACGTCGCGGTGACAGAGCGGTCGGCGCTCATGCTCAGCGTGCACGTGACCGAATTGCCGCTGCAGGCGCCGCTCCAGCCGCCGAAGACCGAGCTCGTATCGGGAGTGGCAACGAGCGTGATCGTCGAACCGGTGGGCACCTGCCAGTCACAGTCCGCGCTGCTCCCCGTGTCGCAGTCGATCTGACCGCCCGAGACGTTGCCGACGTCGCCGGAAGCTTCGGCGTTGGCGTTCACGGTCAGGGTGCTCGTCGTCGTTACGGCGGAATTCAGGAAGGTGGCCGTGACTTCGTGATCCTGGTCGGAGAGGTCGAGCGAAACAGAGCAATCGGCGGGATCGCTCCCGCTGCAGTCGCCGTCCCAGCCGGAGAAGAGCCATCCGGCAGCCGTGTCCGGTGTGGCAGTGAAGTCGACGCTTCCGGTGCCGGCGAACGTCCGGCGGCAGAGCGTGGAGCCGTTCCCGCACTGCATCAGGTGGCTGTCGTCACCCACGGTGCCCACCCCCACGACCTCGAGCCGGATCGTGGTCGTGGTCGCAGCCGTCCGCCCGCCCGCGCCGCCCACTCCCAGCGCGAGAGCCGTGAGCAGCACGAGGCCTCCGCCAGCCAGTTTCGCCCTCATGCGTGCCCAAGTGTACGACCCCAAAAGTGTGGGAGTGACGGCGGGCGCGAACGCGGCGACATGGACGCCGAGGCCAGCCGTCCAGCGACGAGAGGGGAGCGCGACTCCGACCGCGGCCCACGGCACGGCCGCGAATCGTGACCCGAACGGGGGATCTCTTCGTCCCCGAAAGGAACAGGCTCGCGAGATCTCGCGCAGGCAAGTCTACGCAAACCTCCACCAACGTTCCCTTCAAGCCTTGCCGGCCGCCAACCGATGCCCAGGTCAACGAAGGCCAGGAACGGAGGGTGGGAACCGGTGATTCGCGTACTGATCTGTGACGATGCGGCGGAGGCACGCCGCCTGCTGCGGACGATGCTCGCCGAGGATCGTGACTTCGAGATCGTCGGCGAGGCGACCGACGGGGCGGAGGCGATCGCGCTCGGCGTCGACCTCGAGCCGGACGTCGTCCTGATGGACGTCCAGATGCCGGTCGTCGACGGAGTCGCGGCGACCGCGCGGCTCCGCGAGCTCCTGCCGTCGACGCGGATCGTCGCGCTCGCGGGCTCCGACGACCTCGAGGTCGTCGAGCAGATGCTGGAGGCCGGCGCGAGCGCGTACTGCGTGAAGGGCGCGCCGCTCTGGGAGCTCGAGCGCGCGATCGCGGGCGCCGGCGGCCCGCTCGTCCGGCTCGCCCATTCCCTCGGCCGTGCCCTCCCCGGCGGGATCGGCCAGCTGCTCGCCCGCGAGCTGGTCGATCTGACGGGCGCGCTCTGCGCCGCCACGTACCTGACCTCCTCGGAGGCCGGGCTCTCCCTCGCCGGCATCGCCGGCGCCCCGACCCGCGATCGTCTCGCCAACGCGCCGGGCATCGCCGTGCGCGCGTTCACCGAGGCGGTCTCCGCGGCGGCCGACGCCCACGAGCTCGCCGAGCTCTACCGGCTCGGCCTCCCCTGCGGGCAGGCACTTGCCGTTCCTCTGGTCGCTGATGGAACCCGCCTCGGCGCGCTGCTCGTCGCGACGCCTGCGAACGTGCAGGTCGAGCTCGACGAGCAGCTCGTCGGCGCGGTCGCGGATCTCGCCGCAGCTTCGCTCGCCCAGGAGCGACGCCTCGCGCTGACGTTCGCCGAGGCCCGTCGGGACGCCCTCACGGGCCTCCCGAACCGCCGCGCCTTCGACGAGCATCTCGAGCAGATGCTCGCCGAAGCCGGCGGCGAGAACCCGGTCGCGGTCGCCCTTCTCGACGTCGACGGCTTCAAGTCCGTGAACGACACCGGCGGCCACGCCGTCGGAGACGAGGTGCTCGCGACGCTCGCCCGGCTTCTCCTGCGGAGCGTCCGGGCGAACGAGCACGTTTTCCGGATCGGCGGCGACGAGTTCGCCGTCGTCATCGCCGGCGCCACGGAAGCGGGCGTGCGCGCGGGCGAGCGCATCCTGCGGACCACTCGGCTCCAGCGCCGTGGGCGAAGCCTGCCAACCCTCTCCGGTGGGGTAGCCCATTCGGTCGGCGCCGAGTCGAAGCAGGAGCTGCTCGCCCGCGCGGACGCCGCGCTCTACACGTCGAAGGACGCAGGCGGCGACCGCATCACCGCAGCCGGGATCGCCCCGCCCGCCAGGCGGCGCGAGACCGTCGACAGCGGGGCGCCCGTCCAGCCCGTCGCGGTTCCGGGCCCGCGGCCGCTCCGGATCCTGCTCGTCGACGACGACCCGGGGTTGCTCGTGCTCCTGCGGACGACCTTCGAGATCATCGACATCGAGGTCGAGGAGGCGCGGAGCGCGGCGGAGGCGCAGAACCGCATCGCCTCGAACCGGCCGGACGTGATCGTCCTCGACGTCGCGATGCCCGTCGTCGACGGGATCTTCTTCTGCCGCAGCCTGAAGTCCGACCCGGACACGCGCGAGATCCCGGTGATCGTCCTCTCGGGCAGCAGCAGGAACGAGGAGGAGTCGAAGCGGGCCGGAGCGGAGGCGTTTCTGGCCAAGCCGTTCAGCCCGCTCGACCTGCTCGCGCTCGTCGAGCAGGTAGCGGGCGGCCTGTTCGAGGGCCCCTTCACGCTGATGGCCGACGAGCGGCCCGAGGAACAGATCCTTCTCTACGCCCGCGACCTGCGCCGGCTGCTCGAGCTCGAGCGCGGCCAGCGGCACCTCCTGAAGAAGGCGTACGAGGAGACGATCGGCGCGTTCGCCGGCGCGCTCGAGGCGAAGGACTTCGGCACCGGCGCGCACTCCAAGCGCGTCGTTCGGTACGCCACCGAGCTGACCCGCGAGCTCGAGCCGGCGCTGCTCGAGGACACCAGCCTCGGGTACGGCTTCCTGCTCCACGACGTCGGCAAGATCGGGATCCCGGACTCGATCCTGCAGAAGCCGGGGCCGCTGACGAAGGAGGAGCGGCGCCTGATGCGGACGCACACGATCCTCGGCTCGCAGCTTCTCGGTGAGGTGCCGCTGCTCGAGGGCGAGGGTCTCAGCGTGATCCGCTCCCACCACGAGCGCTGGGACGGGAGCGGGTACCCGGACCTGCGCGGGCACGAGGAGATTCCGGTCGGCGGCCGGATCTTCGCGATCGCCGACACGCTCGACGCGATGACGAGCGACCGGCCCTACCGCGTGGCCCGGACGTGGCAGACGGCGGTCGCGGAGATCGTGGCCCAGTCGGGCCGGCAGTTCGACCCGGAGGTCGTCGCCGCGTTCCGCAGCGCCGAGCCGCGGCTCCGCCGGATCCACAACGACCTGATCGCCGCCTGAAAAAAAGGGTCAGGCTTTCAGCCTGACCCTGCGCATCTCGCCGCCGACCCGCACTCCGTCGGGACAGGCTGAAGCCTGTCCCTCTAGCGGTGGTGGTGATGCGCGTGCGCGGGCTCGTTCATCGCCTTCAGCATCGCGAGCCCCCCGCCACGCCTGAAGTAGCGCCAGAGGAGCACGGCGGCGAGCGAGAGGAAGACGATGTTCAGGTAGGTCGTGTAGTTCCAGGTCACGCTCGCCTCGGTCACCTTCGCGTTGCGCTCCGTCGGCTCGGTCCCGATCGCCTCGAACAGCAGCTCGACGCCGAGGCCGGCGAGGACCATCGCAACGTAGAAGGAGACGAGCAGGAACGCCGCCATCCGCAGGCCGTAGTACTTGCGGTAGATGTTGAGGATCGGGACGATGATCAGATCGGCGTAGATGAAAGCGACCACGCCGCCGAAGCTGATCCCGCCGTTCCAGAGCACCGCCGCGAGCGGCACGTTGCCGACCGAGCAGACGAAGCTGAGCATCGCGACGATCGGCCCGATCAGCGGGCCCCAGAACTTCGCCGCCGTCGGGTGGTCGGTGAGGAAGAGCGACTGCCAGAACGACTCCGGGACCCAGGCCGCCAGCGCACCGGTGACGAGCAGCCCGATCGCGATGTCGCGCCAGATCGCGGCCCAGTCCATGACGAAGTAGTCGGAGGTCGCGGTGAAGCCCTGCGGCGTCCGCAGGCGCTGCCACCACGTGCCGGCTCCTCCGACGGACATGTCCATCTCCGCGTGGCCCTCCATCGAGCCGACGAGGCCCCTGTTCGCCTGGTCGCGCGCCTCCTCGACCATTCGCCGCTTCAGGAACACGCGGAAGATCAGCGCGAGCAGGACGATCATCAGCGGGCCGCCGACGAACTCGCCGACGACGAACTCCCAGCCGAGCAGGAGGCCCATGACGATCGCGAGCTCGACGACGAGGTTCGTGGAGGCGATCTCGAACGCCATCGCGGAGGTGAAGTCCGCGCCGCGCCGGAAGAGCGAGCGGGCGAGCGCGACGGCCGCGTAGGAGCAGGACGACGACGCCGCTCCGAGGGCGGTCGCGCGCACGAGCGTGCGCGGCCGGTCGTCCGGCAGTAGCCGCTGCATCTCCCGCTTCGAGACGACCGCCTGGACGACGCCGGACAGCGCGAAGCCGAGGATCAGCGCCCAGAGGATCGCCCAGAGCATCCCGAACGAGAACGACAGCGCGTCGAGGATCTCTCCGCCGATGTCGCCAGCGACGATCACCGCGTGCGGGCGAAGCGACGGACGGCCGCGAGCAGCTCGCTCGTCTTGGTCTCGGCCTCCTGCTCGTCACCGGAGGCCAGTGCGTCTGCGACGCAGTGGGTCACGTGGTCGTCGAGGATCTCCAGCGCGAGCGACTCGAGCGCCGTGTTCACCGCTGCGATCTGCGTGAGGATGTCGATGCAGTACCGGTCGTCGAGGACCATTCCCTCGATCCCCCGGATCTGCCCCTCGATGCGGTGCAAGCGGTTGACGAGCGCGTCCTTGTTCGAGGCGTACCCGTAGGTCACGTTGGTCACTATATACCCCCGCTGGGTATAAGACGGACCGTAGCTTTCCGGGTCGCTCCGCCGTTGTCCCTACGACAGAAGACGATGAAAGGGGTGGACACATGCTTGGCCTGCTGCTCGTCATAGCGCTGATCCTCCTGCTGTTCGGCGTGATCGGCGGGATCGCGATCTCGAAGTTCCTGTTCTTCCTGCTGCTCGTCGCGGGCGTGATCTTCCTGATCGGCCTGATGACACGACCGGCCTGAGGTAGCAGCAGCTGCGCGGGGCGCGGGCCGTCGGGCGCGCGCCCCGATTAGCCTCCTCGCGTCCGCTAGCCTCGGCCTCGACGCGTAACGTACGCGTCCGCGGCGTGACTGAGGGTCACGTCATCCCTTCGCAAACGACATGCCCCGGGATCGAGAGGAGGATGAGATGGCAAGTGCTCCACCTGCCGAGGCAGCACTCGACCAGGAGGCGCTCCAGAAGTTCGTCGCCGGTGTCCGCGGAGCCGTCCTGCAACCGGACGACGACGGCTACGACGAGGCGCGCGCGATCTGGAACGGCCTGATCGACCGCCGTCCGGCGCTGATCGTCCGGTGCACGGGGGCGGCCGACGTGGTCGACTGCGTCAACTTCGCCCGCGAGCACGACCTGCTGCTTTCCATCAGGGGCGGCGCCCACAACGTCGCCGGCAACGCCGTCAACGACGGCGGGCTCGTCATCGACCTGTCGCAGATGAACGGCGTGCACGTCGACCCCGAGAGGCAGACCGTGCGCGTGCAGGGCGGGGCGACTCTGGGCGACCTGGACCGCGAGACACAGCTCTTCGGCCTCGCGGTGCCGGCAGGTGTCGTCTCGATGACCGGCGTCGCGGGCCTGACCCTCCACGGCGGAGCCGGTCACCTGCGCCGCAAGTACGGGCTCTCGATCGACAACCTGCTCTCGGTCGACATCGTCACCGCCGACGGGGAGCTGCGGCGGGCGAGCGCGAGCGAGAACGAGGATCTCTTCTGGGCGGTCCGGGGCGCAGGGAGCAACTTCGGGGTCGTCACCTCGTTCGAGTTCCAGGCGCATCCCGTCGGCCCGATGGTGATGGTCAGCGCGGTCTTCTACCCACTCGACCAGATGACGACGCTGATGCCGAAGTGGCGGGACTACATGGCGACGGCGCCGGAGGAGCTGAGCTCGATCGTGCTCGCCTGGAACGTCCCGCCCGGGGAGCCGTTCCCGCCCGCGCTCCACGGCGCGGCGGTCTTCATCGTCGCCGGCACGTACTCCGGCTCGGTCGAGGACGGCGAGCCCGTCGTCCAGCCTCTTCGGGAGCTCGGCGAGCCCCTGCTCGATCTGAGCGGCCCGTGGCCCTGGGTCGGGCTCCAGAGCGGCTTCGACCCGCTGTTTCCGAAGGGCAACCTCTACTACTGGAAGTCGCGGTCGCTGGCAGAGCTGTCCGACGCCGCGATCGCGGAGATCGCCGAGTACGCGGGCCGGCGGCCGTCGCCGCAGACCGACATCGTCGTCTGGCACAACGGCGGCGCGATGAGCCGCGTCGGCGAGACCGAGACCGCCTACGGCGGCCGCGATGCCGCCTTCCTCGTCACGGGGGAGACCAGCTGGGCCGACCCGGCGCTGACCGACGAGGCGATCGCCTGGGGCCGCGAGTTCTGGGACGCGATGGGCAAACACTCGACCGGCGGCCTCTACCTGAACTTCCCCGGCCTGGGCGAGGAGAACGACGAGCTCGTGCGCGCGGGTCACGGCGTCAACTACGACCGGCTCGCGCAGCTGAAGAAGCAGTACGACCCCGAGAACCTGTTCAGGATGAACCTGAACATCGCACCGGCAGGCTAGAAAGGAGACGGGATGGCGCTTGCGCGTGTTGTCGAGTTCGAGGGTGTCTCGCAGGACCGGATCGGAGAGCTGAGGCGCCGGATCGAGAGCGGGGAGCGGCCGGACAACCTCCCGGCCTCGGAACTCGTCGTCCTCCACGATGCCGCAAACGAGAAGGCGCTCGCGATCGTCTTCTTCGACAACGAGGACGACTACCGGAAGGGCGACGAGGCGCTGAATGCGATGCCGGCGGACGAGACACCCGGCCGCCGCGCGTCGGTGTCGAAGTACGACGTCGCCCTACGGATGACGGACTGACGACCGGGTGACACGGGGGCGGGCCGCCCGCCCCCGTGCTCACGATGCCGTGACCCCCGGGCGATCCGGGCCGCGCCCGGAGCGCGATCTCGTGGTGCGCACCGCTGCGTCGGAAGGGCCTGCGACGGACGACGGCAGGCGCGGCGCAATCACGACGCCGCGGCCGCCGCGCGCGAGCCCCGGCTTCGCTGCCAGAAGTGCTCGACGAGCTCGACCACGACGTTGACCGCCCAGACCGCGACGGTCGCCCACACGTACGTCCAGAAGCCGCTGATGTCGAAGCCGCTCACCAGCACCGATGTCAGCCACAGCATCAGGAGCGAGATCGCGAACCAGGCGAGGCCGAGCGTGACCACCGCGACGGGGAGCGTGACCAGCCGCAGGATCGGCTTCAGGATCGTGTTCAGCACGCCGAACACGGCGGCGGCGACGATCAGGTCGCCGACCGAGTCCGTCCTCACGTCGTCGAAGGCGGCCGTGACGACGCCGAGCACGACGGCGTTGGCCGCCCAGGAGGCGAGGAGATAGCGGATGAAGTGCATCGCAGCCGGTCCCGAGCGTACGAGACCCTCGGCACCACGACGTCACCCGGAGTGGGTGAAGGGCAGGCGTGCAGCGTCGGCTATTCGAGCCCGTGCCAGCCCCAGCGCGGCATCGTCGCGCCCGCCGGCACCGGCGTCTGCCCGTCCGAGTAGACGAGCACGTTGTCGACCGCCCGCGCATGTAGCCGCGCATCGCGGCGCGGAACTCCGCGTCGTCCGGCAGCCCGGCGTCGTCGAGCGCTCTGACGAAGCAGTCGAGGAAGCGCCAGCACCTCGCCCCAGTACGCCGCGGGTCGCTCGACGTGCTGCGGGTGCTGGTCCTCGTGCGAGAACGGATGGTTCAGCACGGGGTCGGCGAGGCAGCGCTCGTGGTGCGCACGCGCGAGTGCGAGGAACGCGGCCTCGCCGCGGGCGAACTCGTAGAGGCTCGGGCGCATGCCGTCAGGCTTGCACAGCGCTGGCTACAGCGATGCCGGGCTGACGAACTTGTAGCCGAGCCGCTCGATCCCCTCGACGGTCTGCTCGAGGTACTTGAGCGGGAGGAACGGGTGGAAGTAGAAGGACGCGAACCCGTCGCGGACGACGAGGTTCGCCCGCGCCGCGTGCACGAGGTTCGCGGGCAGCCGCTCCTTGTAGGTGTGCCAGGTCGCGGGGGCGATCGAGCCGAGGTTCTCGGGGAGCACCTTGCTGCCGTAGACGTCGTGGACGACGTAGGGGAAGAACTGGCCCTCCGCGTGGGAGTAGTCGATCGGGCCGCCGCCGAGTAGCCCGGGGAAGTACAGGGCGCGCTCCCAGCGGACGGCGAAGCGGTGCGCGACGGCGCGGTAGGCGTTCGGCGAGGCAATGTAGTGCGGGAACTCGAAGATCTTGGGAGCCGGAATCCCGGAGGCGGCGAACTCCTTGTTCGCGGCGACGACCCGGTGCTCGGCCCAGGCGACGGTGTCCTCCGGCAAGGGCCCAACGTCGTGGATCTCTCCGTCCTTCGACTCGGTCACGCGGTAGAACTCGACGTCGTCGCCGGTCTGCCCGTCGTACGGGTTGCTGCCGCCGTCCCACTGGTGGGTGTAGCCGTGCTCGACGAGAACGCCGCCCTTCCGCTCGAGGTACTTGATCGCCGCGACGACCTTCGGCGAGTCGTGGAGCCGCAGCTCGTGCGGCGGGTCCTCGTGACCCTGAGGATCTCTGTAGTACGGGCTGACGCCGAAGCCGAACGGGATCCCCTTCGAGTGCAGGTAGTCGGCGGCCCGTCTGAGCTGCGCGGCATCGCTGACGGGGTTGATGTCCTCGAGCCGGACGAGCGCACGGTGCCGCTCGCGGGTCTTCGGCGCGAGCGCGTCGAAGAGGAGGTCGTCGAAGGCGAGCACGCGGTCGGTCTCGCTCGTATACCGGAACGGCATCTCGCCGACGTAGGTCAGGTTCCGCGACCGCACCGCCCAGGGGAACGTCGAGCCGTCGGGACGCACCGCCGTGGCGAGGACGCGGGCCTGCGAACGGTCGACGGCGGAGTACCCCATGATCCCGGCGTCGTTGTGCGTCCAGCGCGTGAGCGACGTCCCCTTGTACCGCACCGCGGCGACCGGCGAGTGGACGAGGAGGGACGTGCGCCAGCCGTAGCGCGAGAGGAAGTCGGGCGCACGACCCTCGAGCTCGTCGATGTTGTACGCGACCCAGATCACGGGTCTTCGCGTGCTGAGCACGTCGTCGAGGAGCGCAGGCGGCAAGCGCTGTCCGAAGAGGGAGCCCAGGTAGATCGTCGCGGTGTAATGCTCGAGCTCGCCCGGCGTGTACTCGCTCACCGGCTGGGCTTTCCAGCTGCCGAAGTGCCCCGCGAGGTTCGCGGCGAAGATCGCGTCCAGGCTCCCGAGCCAGCCCCATTTCCCGGAGTGGTCGTAGAGGATCAGCGTGCGGACATTCGCTGACCACTCCGCCGGCAGCGTCACGGCCCTGCCCAACCTCGGCCGCGGCGGCAGCTGGCCGAACTGGAGCCGCTGGAGCTCCGGTGCGGATTTCGGCATCAGCTCGTGACGGACAGGGAACAGGACGAAGGCGGCGATCGCCCCGATCACGAGAAGCGGGATCAAGCGCCCGCCGGGAACCGCCCGCCCGAGCCGCCTCCCCCGCACGGCTGAGGCCAGGCGGCTCACGCTGCGCGCAACAATCCGGCCTGCTCCGCGAGTGTGCGCACGATCCGCTCGCCGGCGCGCCCGTCGCCGAAGGGATTCGCCCTGTGCGCCATCTGCGCATACGCGGCGGGATCGTCCAGGAGCGACGTTGCGCCCTCGACGATCGCGGCCGAGTCGGTGCCGACGAGGCGGGCGACCCCCGCCTCGACGGCCTCGTGGCGCTCGGTCGTCTCCCGGAGGACGAGCACCGGCTTTCCAAACGTGGGTGCCTCCTCCTGCAGTCCCCCGGAGTCTGTGAGGACCAGGTCACACGAGTCGAGCACGTGCACGAGGGAGAGGTAGTCGAGCGGCTCGCACAGGAGCATCCCGTCGAGCCCCTCGAGCTCCGGCTGGACGACGTCGCGGACGAGCGGGCTCCGGTGGACCGGAAACACGATCTCGACGTCGCCGCGAAGCACCAGGCGCCGCACCGCCTCGCAGACGCTTCGCATCGCATCGCCCTGGCTCTCGCGGCGATGCAGGGTGAGCAGGATGCGCCGAGGCCGCGATCGCGGGACCGGTGGCTCGATCAGCCGCGCGTGCTCGACCGCCCACAGCAGTGAGTCGATGACGGTGTTCCCGGTCACGAGCAGGTGGGCCTCCGGCACGCCCTCGCCGATCAGGTTTTCGGCGCTTCGTCCCGTCGGGCAGAAGTGGACGTCCGCGATACGGGCGACGACGCTGCGGTTGACCTCCTCGGGGAACGGCGAGAACCGGTTGCCGCTGCGCAGGCCGGCCTCGACGTGCGCAACCGGGACGTTCTCGTAGAAGGCAGCGAGCGCGCCGCACATCGTCGTCGTGGTGTCTCCCTGGACGACCACCCAGTCCGGCCAGAGCTCGGCGACCACCTCCCCTAGTCCCCTGACGAGATCGGCTGTCAGGTCGGACAGCTGCTGCTGGGGGCGCATCACGTCCAGGTCGACGTCGGGCTCGATGTCGAACACACGCAGCATCTGGTCGAGCATCTCCCGGTGTTGCCCGGTGGCGACCACGATCGGGTCGGCGCCGGTCCGGCGGAGCTCCGCGATCACAGGTGCGAGCTTGATCACTTCGGGGCGTGTGCCGAGAACGACCACGACCTTCATCGCGCCGGCGCCCTCGCTGGCAGGCGATGGGTCTTCGTCCACCCAACCTTCCCCGCCATGATCCGGAGCCAGGCCATCAGCGAGGCGACTGCCCAGAGGTACACATAGAGGGCGAAGACCGCGGCGTATGCGGGCAGCTCCCACCAGCGCAGCGCGTGCGGGCTGTTCTGCTGGTAGCGCGTGAGCAGGAACACGATCGGTGCGATCCCGATCACCTCCATCGTGATGTTCCGCGGCGGGCCAGCCGGGACGAAGGAAAGGAAGTCGTTCGTGAGGTTGATCCAGCCGAGCGCAGCCGCGATCGCGAGCAGGAGGTTCGCGGCGACGAACATCACGAACGTGACGAAGAAGAGGTACAGAATCAGGTCGAGCCGGGTGATCACAGGGACGTTCCTGGCACCGATCAGGCGTGGAATGTGGTCCCAGCACTGGTAGTGCCCCTGCGCCCAGCGAGCGCGCTGACGCAACCACGCCCGCACCGTGGGGACGCCCTGCTGTGTTACGGCAGTCGTCCAGGAGAAGCGGATATGCCAGCCCAGCCGTCTGAGATGGAGGCCGAGATCGAGATCCTCCGTCAGGCAGTCCGTCCAGGGAAGCCGTCGCAGCGACCGCAGGGCGGCCAGCCGCGTGAACTGCCCGTTGCCGCCGAGGCCGACGGAACCGATCCTGTCACGGGCCGCCTGCGCGAGCTTGCTGAAGCCGGTGAACTCCAGATCCTGGCAACGTGGAATCAGCCCGTCGGCCGCGTTGCCGATGACGACCCCCATCTGTACGCCCCCGACGCGCGGATCCGCGAACAGATCGGCGACCTCGTTCAGCGCGCTCGGCTCCAGATGCCCGTCGGCGTCGACGACGCCGATCACGACCTCGTCCGGGTCGAACCCCTGCACGAGCGGATCCTTCCGTTCGAGCAGCTCGTTCAGCACGCGATAGCCCTCGTTGAGGACGGCGCCCTTACCACGACCCGCCACCTCGGGCGGCCGGTCGACGACGAGCACACGACCTGTGCTCTCGAACGCGCGTGCACGCTCGGCCGTTCTGTCGGTGGAGCCGTCGTTGACGACGATCACGAGGTAGCGCTCGTACCGAAGACGCATCAGGTCCTCGAGCGTCCCGCCGATCACCATCTCCTCGTTGTGGGCCGGGACGATCACCGCGAACGGCGGCCGCGGTCCACCACGAGGATCCCGCCTACGCGCAACGCGCATCGAGAGCGCGAATAGGGCGAGGTAGTAGACCGAGACGAGCGTCATGAAGTAGCCGAGCCAGGTGACGTCGACGCGGAACATCAGCGCGGCCCCGGAACCCAGAGGAAATGGCCCTGTGCTTTCACGCGTGCGTCGACCGGTAGAGCGTCACCGGGACATAGTCGGCTGCGGTGCTGCGTCCGAACCTTTGCTCCCTGGGCGCGCGCTTCGATCGTGATGTGGTACATCGCGCACCCACCGGGGAGCTCGACCAGAAACGTCCCCGAAGGCCCGCTGGTCGCGGACGCGACGGGGTCACGCCCCTCGCGACCGACCGAGATGCGAGCTCCCTTCAGGCCGTTGCCGCTCGACCCGAGCACTCGCCCGAGCACCACGGGCTTCGAACTCTGCCGCGGCACGACGGGGCCGAAGCTCGCCGTCATCGACGACGTGGGAGCGGCGATCGCGTACAGGACGAGCAGCGCCAGAACGCCGGCAGACGCGAGGGCGACCGTGATATTCCGCGGGGCTGCCGCGAGCCCAATCGTCCGACCGCGCCGAGGCGCGCTCGTGTTGACTTCGATTCGTTGCAGGCCGTTCCCCCTGAATCGACCCGAGACCTTAACAGCGGATGAAGCAGCGCACATCCCCCGCACCAGGGATCCCTAAACCACGTTTTTTTCGCCCCGGATGCGGGTAAAAAACAGCCTTGCTCGCACAGTGCTCCCATCCGGGCTGCGAGACGCTCACGCTGGGGAGGCTCTGCATCGGCCACGAGCGGCTGGTCGCGCGGACCTTTCCGCGCGGTCGACCCTATTCGAGGCCGCGCGCTGCGACGGACACGGATCGGCGTCGCATCAGGCTGGAGACCAGACGTAGGGCGTAGTCGTCGTCACGGCGATGAAGCCGAGCCGCTCGAGAATCGGCCGGCTGTCGGAGGAGGCGTCCACCTCGAGGAAACGGAACCCGCGCGCAGCCGCGAGGTTGGCACGATAGGCGACGGTCGCCCGGTAGATCCCGCGAGAGCGCCACTCGGGCAGCGTGGCGCCGCCCCACAGGCTTGCGAAGTCGGTCCCGGCGGCGAAGCGGATCCAGGCTGCACAGACGACCCTGTCGCCGGCCTCCGCCACTACGACGACGATCGAGCCGGGATCGACGGCGCGCTCGCCCTCGATCATCTCCACGAGCCAGCTGTGCTCGAGCCGCCAGACCTCCTCCTCCATCGCCGCGATGCGCTCGAGGTCGCGCCTGTCCGTCACCTCCCGCAACGACACGCCCTCCGGCGGCGAGGGTCGGCCGGCGACCGTTTCGACCGGCGCGATCACGACCGTCTCGAGCTCCTCGGGCTCGAAGCCGGCGGCGCGTAGTCGCTCCGGCAGGTCGGCCGGCCGGTCGTGCCCGTGGAGCTTCCACTCGAACCGCTCGCCGCGCCCGGCGAACACGCGAACCTGCCGCGCGATCAGCTCGTCGAGCTCGGCGCCGTCGAGCCCGCCGAGGTCGCGGTACAGGACCCAGCCGCCGCCGGGGCCGCCCGTGAAGCGCAGGACCGGTCCGTCCCGCTCGACCTGCTCGCCGGCGGGCAGCCGGCGCGGGATCAGCGCGCGGAGCTGTGCGTCGTACACGGCGAGGAGCTCGGCGGCGGCGGGCGCGGACACGCGCGCAGTCTGTCACGTGCCGTTCATCTCGGGCCTCTAGGTTCCCGGCACCCGATGGAAAGGACGAGATGAGCAGAGAGCGAGGACTGGCATTCGCGGCGGGGCTGCTCGCGGCATGTGCCCTGGCCGGCGCGCCCGCGTCGGGCGCCGGCCGCCCCGCGCCGCCCGCCTGGACGCTGCACGGCAGCTACTCGCCGGTGATCAAGCCGGCCAATTTCGTTGCCTCTGTGAGCAACAGATACTTCCCGCTCCGGCCCGGAACCGCCTTCCACTACCGGGGCGTGCGCGACCAGGCGGCGCAGACCGACGACATGATCGTCACCGGCAAGGTCAAGTACGTCGTCGGGGTCAAGTGCACGGTCGTCGAGGACACGGTCTCGGAGAACGGGAAGCCGGTCGAGCGCACCTACGACTGGTACGCCCAGGACAAGCAGGGCAACGTCTGGTACATGGGCGAAGACTCGCTCGAGCTGAAGAACGGGCGGTTCGTCCGCGCGGACGACTCGTGGGAGGCGGGCGTCAAAGCCGCCAAGCCAGGGATCATCATGCCCGGCCGTCCGCGGGCGGGCATGGTCTACAGGCAGGAGTACTACCCGCCCGGCGGCGCTCTCGACCAGGCGCGCGTGCTCGGCACCTCAGGGCCGATGCACGTCCCGGCCGGAAGCTTCGGCACCGTCCTCGTCACGATCGAGTGGAGCCCGGTCGAGCCGCAGCTGGAGAAGAAGTACTACGCGGCGGGCGTGGGCGAGATCCGCGAGCAGGTCGTCCAGGGCGGCCACGAACAGTTCCGGCTGGTCAAGGTCACGCACTGAAGCCGGCCCGGCGGACACCGGAAGAACACCCTCCGTTCACCACGTCGTTGCACGGTCAGATGTTTTCCTTTGCAGGGGAAATCGTTCACAGGAGGCGCGACGATTCCGATCAGGCGGCACCCGACGCTCGGGCCAAAGGTGTTCATCGCGGGCAACGCCGCCTCTGTGACCAACGAGCGGCTGCGTGGGGCGTTCGGGGCAACGGGCGTCGACGCGATGGTCGGGTCGCCGCAGCTCGCCGCCGACCAGGCGCGGCCCGGCGACACGGTTCTCGGACGGCTCGACGTCCGGCCGACGCTGGACGGCGTCCAGCCCGGGCTGGGGCGGCTGCTCCAGCTGCGCGACCGCGGCGCCCGGATCGTCAACGGCGCCGACGCGCTCGTCGCGAGCCACGACAAGCTCGCGACGGCGCTAACGCTGCACGCTGCGTCGGTCCCGCACCCCCGCGTGATGCACGCGCTCGAGCCGGACGCATCGCCGGACTTCGAGGGGCCGTACGTCGTCAAACCGCGCTTCGGGAGCTGGGGCCGCGACGTCTACCTCTGCGAGTCGCGTGATGAGCTTCGGGTGCGCCTCTGGGGCCTCTGCCGCCGACCGTGGTTTCTCCGTCACGGCGCACTCGTCCAGGAGCTGATCCCGCCCCAGGGATTCGACCTGCGGTTGATCGTCTCGGGTGGCACCGTCGTCGGCGCGGTCAAGCGGCTCGCAGCGCCCGGCGAGTGGCGCACGAACATCGCCCTCGGCGGCTCCCGCCGCCGAACGAGCCCCTCGCTCGAGGCGTGCTCGCTGGCGGTCCGCGCCGCCGCCGCGATCGGCGGCGACCTGGTCGGCGTCGACCTCCTCCCGGACGAGCGTGGCTGGCGCGTGATCGAGATCAACGGCGCCGTCGACTTCACCGACGAGTACGCCCTCGACGGCGGCGACGTCTTCGCACGCGCGGTCCAGCCGTTCGTCCGGGACCGGTCGAGCGAGGATCGCGAGAGCACGGCGGCCTTCGCCGCTCTCGCCGCCGTCCCGGCCTGACGCGGTCGAGGCCGCGGCCGGCACCCTCGATCGTGTAGACCTCTCAGCTCGACGAGAGGAGGCGGCGATGGAGGTCACGAGGAGCGGCGGCGACACGGTTCCGGGGCCGGCCGACTGGTTCACCGGGACCGTCTTCATCGACCCGGTCGCCATGCCGGCCGCCAGCTCGCGCCTGAGCGCGAGCAGCGTCCACTTCACCCCGGGCGCACGCACCGCCTGGCACACGCATCCGAACGGCCAGACGATCTGGGTCCTGGAGGGCGCCGGCCTCGCTCAGCGGCGCGGCGGCCCGATCGAGGTGATCCGCCCGGGCGACCGCGTGTTCTTCGAGCCCGGCGAGGAGCACTGGCACGGCGCCGCGCCGAACCGCTTCATGACCCACCTCGCGATGCTCCAGGTCGACGACGAGGGCAACAACGCGAGCTGGGGCAACCACGTCACCGACGAGGAGTACGGGGCGGCGCCTCCGATCGAGGGCTGAGCTGAGAGCCGCGATCTTCAACGGGCCCGGGTCGATCCAGGTCGACGAACGACCCGACCCGGTGGTCGTCGAGCCGACCGACGCCGTCGTGCGGATCGTGCTCGCGTGCGTCTGCGGCTCGGACCTGTGGTACTACCGCGGGGTCTCCCCGCACGCCGTCGGCCCGATCGGCCACGAGTTCGTCGGCATGGTCGAGCAGGTCGGGCCCGAGGTGCGCAGCGTCGCGGAGGGCGACTTCGTCGTCGCACCGTTCAAGTACAGCGACGGCACCTGCGCGACCTGCCGCGCGGGCTGGCCGTCGAGTTGCGTCGCGGGCGGCGCGTTCGGAACCGACGGAATGGACGGAGGCCAGGCGGAGGCGGCGCGCGTGCCGTTTGCCGACGGCACGCTCGTCGCCGTGCCGGGCTCGGGGCATGCTGACGAGACGGTCCGGTCGCTGCTCACGCTCGCCGACGTGATGTGCACCGGCCACCACGCCGCGGTCTGCGCCGGCGTCGCGCCGGGCAGCGTCGTCGCGGTGGTGGGCGACGGGGCGGTAGGTCTGTGCGGCGTGATCGCCGCGGCTCGCCTCGGCGCCGAGAGGATCATCGCCCTCAGCCGCAATCCCGCGCGCCAGGAGCTCGCCCGGTCGTTCCGCGCCACAGACATCCTCGCCGAGCGGGGCGAGGAGGCGACCGAGGCGGTGCTCGAGCTGACCGACGGGGCCGGCGTCGACGCGGCCCTGGAGTTCGTCGGCACCGCCGAGGCGATGGCGACGGCGTTCGGGATCGCGCGGCCCGGCTCGACCGTCGGCTTCGTCGGCGTGCCGCACGGTGTCGAGGTGCCGATCGGGACGATGTTCTCGCGCAACGTCGGACTGCGCGGCGGGACCGCGCCGGTGCGAACGTACATCCCCCAGCTCCTCGAGGACGTGCTCGAGAGCCGGATCCATCCCGAGCGCGTCTTCGACTTCGAGACCGACCTCGATGGGATCGGCGAGGCCTACGCGGCGATGGACGATCGCCGCGCGATCAAGTCGCTCGTCCGTGTTGAGACAGGCTGAACGCCGGGCGGCCGGGCAGGAGCCGCAGGCCGGCTACACCGTGAGCAGCTCGAGTTTCTCGCGGACGGCGGCGGCGACGGCTTCCGCCACCGCCTGCTCGAGGTCGAGCAGCTTCAGGCCGTCAAGGGCTTCGGGCAGACGCTTCGCAAGCCGGCCGAGGTAGGCCTCGCGAATCTCGGCGTTGACGTTCACCTTCGAGATCCCGAGCGAGACCGCGTGTCTGACGCCTTCGGCCGGAAGGCCCGACGCGCCGTGCAGGGAGAGCGGGACGTCGACGAGTCCGCGGATGCGCTCGAGCCGGGACCAGTCGAGCGAGGGCGGGGACGCGTAGCGTCCGTGGACGTTCCCGATCGACACCGCGAGGCAGTCGCAGCCGGTTGCGGCGACGAATCTCGCTGCCTCGTCGGGATCGGTCAGGGCGCCTGCCTCCGTCGCGGCAGCGACGTCCTCCCCGCCCTCGACGTGGCCGAGCTCGGCCTCGACGCCCGCCGCCCCCGACCGGTCCCGAACGGACGCTGCGAACGCAGCGTTCTCCGCAAGCGGGAGCCGTGAGCCGTCCGCCATCACCGCGCCGATGCCTGCTTCGAGCGCCGCGTCGATCAGCGCATCGTCCGAGACGTGATCGAGCTGGACGCACATCGGCACGGCCGCCGCATCGGCAACGCCGAGCAGCGCCGGCACGAGCAGCCGCCCGGACGGCGCCCGGAACGACGCCTCGGCGACGAGCAGGATCACGGGGACCGACTCGGCCTCGGCAGCTCGGACGACGCCGATCGCCGTCGTGACGTCGTAGCAGGTGAACGCACCCGCGGCGGCGCCCCGCTCGGAGCGTTCGGCCAGCAGCTCCCTGAAGCTCACGAGCACGGGCTCACCCGGTGAGCGCGCGGTCGACGAGGTCGACGAGGAGCCGCTCGTCCCCGACGTTTCCCGGCACCACCAGGTAGTCGAGCGACGAGCGCCAGTGAGAGACGCCCGGGAGCACCGGGCCGAGGACGTCGGCCTCGCTCTGGCCGAAGCCGACGAGCAGGGTGACCGCCGACGTGATCCCGCCCTTCGCGATCACGACGTCCGGGGTCGGCTCGACGCGCCCGGCGGTGCGGGCAAGCCCCTCGGCTATTCGCCGGCCCGCGTCGAGCTGGGTCGTGCCCTCCGGACGGTCGCGCGGGGTGGCGAGAATCGCCAGGCCGGCGCGTGCGATCGCGTCCGAGGCAGCCCGAGCCGCCCGCTCCTCCTCTTCCTGCGAGGCGGGCCCGGCCAGCACCTGCACGTCGACCTCGACCAGCAGGCCCGGGCGCGCAGCGTCGAGGGCCTGCAGCTGGCGCGTCGACATCGGCACCCAAGAACCGCAGACGACGAGCAGGCGGCCGTCGCTCGTCGGCGTCGGCACGAGCCCGGAGGCCGTTGTCCCGGCGAGGATCCCGGCGAACGCAGGAGCGCTGCGCACGAGCACGTCGGCGCCGTCCTGCACGGCGGCGGCGTAGCCCGCCGCGATCGTCGCGAGATCCTCCTCCGTCTCGGCGTCGGGCGCGAGCACCGCCGGCCGCCTCGCGCGCGCAAGGTCGCGCAGCGCCGCCGTCACCGCGTCGGCGCCGCCCGCACGCAGCTCGTCGAGGTGGAGCTCGCGACCCTCGCTCGCCGCGAAGAGACCGCCCGAGCGCTCCTCCGCCCACTCGAGCAGACGTGCGCTGGTGTACGCGAAGACACCGTCGCCGGCGTACTCCGTCTCGTGGAGCGGCTGCACGAGGCCGCCCCGCTCGATCAGGTGCACGCCTCCGCGCGTGACCCGGCCGGCGGAGGGGAGCGCAGGCACCAGCAGGAGCGGAGGCCGCCCGCGGTCGAGCGCGTCGCAGAGGCCGAGGTACTCCTCCAGCAGGTGAGCCCGGAGCGTGCTGTCGCCCCGGAGCGCGAGCCGCGCGCCCGGCACCTGCGCGAGCGCCGCG
>JBKPRD010000237.1:0-7914 GCA_046734415.1 Actinomycetota bacterium
TCGCTGAGGAGCGGGCGATCTTCGCCGCACCCGAGGTGACGCTCGGCTGGATCCCACCGGGCGGAATCGAAGAGTTGGTCGACGAGGTCGGCGCCGGGCCGGCGCGCCACCTCGTGCTGACCGGCGAGCGGGTCAAAGCCCCCCGAGCGCTCCAGCTCGGGCTCGTCCACCGGCTCGTACCGGCAGAACGGCTCGACGCCGTCACGGAGCAGACCGCCACACACCTGGCCAACCTCCCGAAAGCGGCGGTGGCGAGCGTCAAGCGCTACTTCCGCAGCCGGCACGGCCTCGACCGCTCCCAGCGCGACGCCCTCCAGCTCGGCGAATTTGCAGCAAACCTGGGAACCTCGGAGGCGGCCGAATCGATCCGCCGCCTCGCCGAAACGCTCTAGACGACTTCGGCCGGAAGCACCGAGCGCAGTGCGTCCAGGGCTCGCTGGGCGAACGCGAGCGTGTCCGGCGGTGACTCCTCCGGGAAGATCTCGACCGAGAGCGCCCCGTCGAAGCCGGCGTTCTCGAGCGCCGCAACGAACGACCGGAGCGGCAGCTCGCCCTCGCCCGGCAGCGCGCGAGGCGAGCCGGTGACGACGCCGTCGACCACGTGCGCCAGCGCGATCCGTTCCTGCGGGATCAGTGCGATCTCCTCGAATGAGTTGCCTCCCGTGGCAACGTTGTAGCTGTCGAGCGCCAACCCGACGGCTGGACCGGCGCTCTCGACGACCGCGAGGGCGTCGGCGAGTGTCCGGATTCCGCTCAGCGCCCCGATGCGGGTGGACGAGAGCCCGACCTGCTCGAGCGCGAGGCGGACCCCGGTCGGCTCGGCGAGCTCGGCGAGCATCCCGAGGCGCTCCGAGGCCACGGCGAGCACCTCCTCGCGGGGCGGCATGTTCTCGAAGCGGATCGGCGCCACGCAGACGATGAACGGAGCGCTCGTCTCGACCGCGAGCTCGAGCAGCATGTCGAAGACGGGCCGGCAGTCTGGATCGTCCGGAAAGGCCCAGTCGCGGAGGACGTTCAGCGACTCGACCGGCAGGCCGGACGCGCGGGCGGCTGCGGCCATCGCCTTCGGATCCTGCGGGCCGCGCGGGCCGCCGATCACTCCGAGCTCGCAGCCCTCCCAGCCGGCCCGCTCGGCGACGTCGAGGAACTCCCTGGTGGAGAGGCCCGGCAGACAGAACTGACTCAGGGCGAGGCGCATATCAGCCGGGTCCCTGGCCCGTCTTCCGGGCGACGGCACGGCGAACTTGGGTTACGCTTGCCCGCCCGTGAAGCTGACACGGATCGAGACTATCCACCTCGGCGCCGACAGCGCGATGCCGGCCCTCCTGCTCGTTCGCCTCCACACCGACGAGGGCCTCATCGGCGAGGGCGAGACCTACTACACGCCGGAGTCGGCCCGCGCGTTCATCCACGAGTTCGCCGCGCCCGAACTCCTCGGGCGCGACCCGCTGGCGATCGAGGGCCACTGGCATTCGCTCTACGAGATGTGCGCTCGCTTCGGCGCGAAGGGCAACGAGATGCGCGCACTGTCCGCGCTCGACGTCGGGCTCTGGGACATCCTCGGCCAGGCGGCAGGCCTACCCGTCTACCAGGTGCTCGGCGGCGCGTGCCGCGACCGGATCAAGACCTACAACACCTGCGCCGGCCCGCTCTACGGCCGCACGCTCCGCGCGGGGTACGGGCTCACCGACGCGGCCGGCACGCTCGACGATCTCGTCGCCTTCAAGACGGACGCAGACGCGCTGGCCCGCGACCTGCTCTCGGAGGGAATCACCGGAATGAAGATCTGGCCGTTCGACGTATTCGCCCAGGAAAAAGGCGGCGTCGGGATCGAGTACCGCGACCTCCAGGCGGGGCTCGAGCCGGTGCGCAAGATCCGAGAGGCGGTCGGGCGCGAGATGGAGATCATGATCGAGGGACACGGCTTCTGGTCGCTGCCGGCAGCAGTCCAGATCGCACGCGCCCTCGAGGAGTTCGAGCCGGCCTGGGTCGAAGACCTGATCCGCGCCGACGACCCGACCGCACTGGCCGCGCTCTGCCGGGAGACATCGATTCCGGTGCTGGCGAGCGAGTACCTGATGACCCGCTGGGAGTACCGCCGCGTCCTCGACGCTCGCGGCGCGGACATCCTGATGATCGACCCCGTCTGGTGCGGCGGCATCACCGAGGCGCGCAAAATCGCGACCATGGCCGACACCTACGCGGTCCCGGTGACGATGCACGATTGCACCGGGCCGCACTCGCTGTACGCCGGGATCCACCTGGCGATCAACGCGCCGAATGCGCTCTACCAGGAGACGGTGCGAGCGTACCTGCGGACGTTCTACACAGACTTGGTTACTGATCTACCCGAGATCGTCGACGGGCACATCCTTGCGCCGACCGTGCCTGGCCTCGGCACCCGGCTTCAGCCTGACGTGCCGACGCGCCCAGGCGTAACGGTGGTCGCGTCGCAGATCTAGCCAGGGGCTGCGCTCTTCACTCCTGCGTCTTCCCCACTGCCTGGAGCGCGGTCGGAACGATCGTCAGCTCGCCGAGGCATGCCCGAGGCGGAAGGCTCAGCGCGCACAGGATCGTCGCGGCGACGTCGTCGGGCTGGAGCATCTGGGCACGGACCTCCGCCGGGGGCGGGGACGGGCGCTTGAAGATCAGCTCCGTGTCGGTCATCCCTGGGAGGATCGCGGTGAAGCGGACGCCGTTTCGGTGCTCCTCGAACGAGGCGGCGCGGACGAGCGCGAGCACCCCGGCCTTGGCCGCCTGGTAGGCGGCCCCGGACCCATCGGGCCAGAGCGAGGACACGCTCGCGAGGACGACGACGTGGCCGCGCGTCTCCCGGAGCTGCGGCAGTGCCGCCCGCACGCACGAGAAGACGCCGTTCAGGTTCGTCTCGACGACGTGGTGCCAGCCTTCCTCCGTGAGCTCGTCCATCCGGCGGTCGGGGATGTTCGTGCCCGCCGCGGACACGAGCACCTCGATCGGGCTCTCTGCGCCGATCCGGGCGACGAGCCGCTCGACCGCTTCGGCGTCGGTGACATCGAGGCCGTGCGTCGTGACCGCCCCGGCGGCGAGCTCGGCGTCCAGCCGCTCGGCCATCCTCTCGGGTCGAGAGCCGATGGCATGAACCCGCGCACGGGAGGCGATCAGCCGACGGACGGTGGCGAGACCGATCCCGCTGCCACCACCCGTGACGACGGCGACCTTGCCGTCGAGCGGATCGAGCTCATTCGTCATCCAGACCTCCTCGAGGCGAGCATCCGAGTTGTTTCCGGCGACCGCCGGGGCGCCATCCCCGCGGACGCCGACGCCGGGTGTGGCTTCCCGTAGTCTCGCACCCACCTCGACAGGGTGGGCACGATTGGCTCCCCGGTCTGCGCCGCTCGACGACCTACACGGCGTAGCCGAGCGCGCCGGCGCCCGCGAAAACGGCGTCCGGTCCCAGCTCCTCCTCGATCCGGAGGAGCTGGTTGTACTTCGCCAGCCGCTCCGACTGTGCCAGCGATCCGATCTTGATCTGTCCTGCGCCGGTCGCCACCGCGAGATCGGCGATGAACGGATCCTCCGTCTCACCGGACCGGGCAGAGACGACGGTCGCGTACCCCGCGCCGCGCGCCCGCTCGATCACCGCGATCGTCTCGGTCAGCGTCCCGATCTGGTTCATCTTCACGAGCACGGCGTTGGCGAGGCCCTCGTCGATGCCGCGCTCGAGCCGGGCGAGATCGGTCGTGAACAGGTCGTCACCGATCAGCTGGACGCGCTCCCCGAGGCGGCGGGTGAGGAGCGCCCAGCCTTCCCAGTCGTCCTCACCGAGGCCGTCCTCGATCGAAACGATCGGGTAGCGAGCAACGAGCCGCTCCAGCAGGTCGACGAACTCGGGTGCGCCGAGCGCGCCCTCGTGGCGCAGGTCGTAGCCGCCGTTTCGGGCGAAGTGGCTCGCGGCGACGTCGACCGCAAAGGCGACCTCCGCGCCGGGCCGGTACCCCGCACGGCGCGTCGCCTCCTGCAGGAGGTCGAGCGCCTGCTCCGAGTGCTCGAGCGCGGGGCCGAAGCCGCCCTCGTCCGCCTTCAGCGTCGAGAGCCCCCGTTGGTCCAGGATCTCTTCGGCCGCAGAACGGACGGCGTACACGATCTCGAGCGCCTCCGAGTAGCGGCCGGCGCCGACAGGGACGGCAAGAAAGTCCTGGAACACGAGCCTGCTGGACGCATGCAGGCCACCGCTGACGATGTTGACCATCGGGAGCGGGAGGACGGGTTGCTCCCCTACAAGGTGCCGCCACAGCGGCAGGCCGCGCGCGCCGGCAACCGCCCTGGCTGCCGCGATGGACACCGCGAGCAGCGCGTTTGCCCCGAGCCGCCCCTTGTCGGGAGTCCCATCGAGCTCGACGAGCGCCGCGTCCAGCCCGGCCTGGTCGAGCCCGTCGAGCCCGATCACCGCCGGCCCGATCTGTTCACGAACGTTTTGGACAGCGGCGCGCACGCCGAAGCCGCCGAAACGGCTCTCGCCGCGGTCGCGGAGCTCGATCGCCTCGTGGCGGCCGGTGGAGGCGCCCGACGGGACGCTCGCCCGACCGAGGGCGCCGCCGGCAAGCCGGACGTCCGCCTCGACGGTCGGGCGGCCCCGCGAGTCGAGGATCTCCCGCGCGGCAACGGCCTCGATGCGCGTTCCGCTCATCGGCCGGAAGCCTTGCCGACCGCGGCGAACCCCTCGCCGATGTCGCCCGGCGGCTCGGTCAGGAGTCGCCGCCCGAGTGACCGGGCGCGGCGCCGCTCGTCTTCGGACAGGTATTCGGCGGGCGACTTGCCGTCAACGCGCGCCACCATCAGGCAGCCGACCTGGCCGAGCGCGTCGCGGGCATCCGGCGCGAGCGGGCCCGGCACGCCGGCGGCGTAGGCGTCCCAGAAGGCCTGTGCGCAGGCGATGTAGCCGGCAGCGGTGCCGGGCCGGTGCAGCGCCTTGAGGAACAGATGGTTGAGCATGAACGCGAGATCGAAGCTCGGCTCGCCGAAGTGCGTCACCTCGAAGTCGATCAGCCAGAGGCGCCCAGGCCCGACAAGCACGTTCTTGGGCGAGTAGTCGCCGTGGACGAGGCAACGGCCAGCCCCCAGCAGCCGATCGGCGTACGCTGCCACGGCATCGGCGAGGTCGGGGTGGGCACGCATGACGGTGCGGTAGTAGGGGTCGATCCGCAGTTGGTCGAAGCCTTCCCGGTCGGCGAACGCCTCCGCCGTGGCAGCGTCGGTGGTGCCCGCGTGCCAGGCGGCGAGGAGCGCCCCGACCCGGTGCGCGACCGTCTCGTCGGCGCGCTCCTCGAGCAGTTCGTCCTTCCAGGTGCGCCAATCCGCGGGCGCGCGCTCGATAGTGAACGAGCACGCCTCGCTGTCGAGCTCGAGCACCCGCGGGACGGCGCCTGGAATCAGCACCGCAGCGAGCCCGAGCGCGCGTGCCTCGGTGACCGCCCGCTCCCGCTTCGCCAGCCACTCGTCAGCGACGCGCAGACGCGGAAGCGACTGCTTGACCACGCAGGAGAGCCCGTCCGCCTCGACGCCGAGAACGACGTTGGATACGCCGCCGCCGAGCTCCGTGACCTCAATCTGCCCACCGGGCGCGAGGAGGCCCTTTTGCTCCAGGTAAGCGCCCACGGTCGCGGCCGTGAGCATCTAGGGCGCGTCCTCCAACATGACGGCGAGCGCCTGCGCGAGGTGGGGCGGCCGGCGGGTTGCCTGCTCGACCTGCTCGCAGCAGCTGAAGCCGTCAGCGAGCACGAGCGCGTCCCCGGCGGCGCGGACCGCACGGAGCAGCACGCGCTCTTAACACGCGGTCGAGACATCGAAGTGGTCGCGCTCGAGTCCGAAGCCGCCGGCCATACGGCAGCAGCCTACGTCGAGCACGTCGACCTCGAAACCGAGCCCGCCGGGCAGCCGACGCTCGGCATCCATCCCCGTCAGTGGCCGCCGTTGCCCCGGTGGCCACTTCCCCTCCTCTCATCTGGGATCTACCTGAAGGACGAGAACCGAGACGCGATAGCTGACCAGCGGCCCTAGACTCAGGTGTGCCACCGGCGAGAAGGAGGCAGCTTGAACAAGGCGCTCCACATCGGAGGGATCGCCGCAGGGCTGGTCGATGTGCAGGCGCACCATGACTCCGATCGTAGGAGCGGTGCCGGCCCCTCGTGCTCGCCGGATATCGCTCTCCTCCTCGAGGCTCGATGCAGTTAGGCCAGGCGTCTGCGACGGTTCGCGTTAGTACGTTCGCTGGCCCGGGAGCAGAGCCCGTGATCCACGAGGTGCCGACGCCGCCGGTGCCGACTCGGGGTGCCCTGATCCGAATCGCAGCTTGTGGCGTGTGCGGAACCGATCTCCACATCCTGAAAGGGCACTGGCCGAGCGCTCTTCCATGGCCGTTCACGCTTGGCCACGAGCTCGCCGGCGTCGTCGTCGAGATCGGCCAGGAGCTTACGGAGGACTTCATGGGCGAGCCGCTCCAGGCCGGGAGCAAGGTGATGTTGCCGCCCTTGATGCCGTGCGGAAGATGCTTCTACTGCATCCACTATCCCGAAACGGCGAACAAGTGCCTGACACCGGTGTACTACGGGCGCTATCTCGGGTTCGACCGGCCCCCCCACCTCTGGGGAGGGTGGGCCGAGATGGTCTACGTCGACCTCGCAGAGCTTCCCGGCACGAAGATCTACAAGCTGCCCGATGACATGCCGCTTCGCCTGGCAACACTGGCGGAGCCGCTGACGTCGTGTATCCGGGCGCTCAGCCGGGCGCAGCGCGCGGGTGGCTTCCGAGTCGGCGACACCGTTGTTGTCCAGGGAGCGGGGCCGATCGGCGTCCTCGCCGTTGCAGCCGCGCGCGAGCTGGGCGCGGGCCGCATCGTCGTCATCGGCGGGAACGCGAAGCCGCGGCTGGCGCTTTGCGCGGATTTCGGAGCCGAAGCGACCGTCTGTATTGACGATGTTCCGACTGCGAGCGCGCGAATCGCCGCCGTCCGTGACCTCGTCGGTGGTTTCGGCGCCGATCTGGTAATCGATTGCGCCGGCCACCCGACCGCCGGTCCGGAGGGCATCGAGATGCTTCGTGACGGCGGGACCTACGTCGAGATGGGCCAGTTCACGGACGCAGGCGCGATCGAGACGAACTGGCACCGAATCTGCACGAAGGACCTGACCGTCCTCGGCAGCTGGGCGTTCACGGCCAACGACATCCCCCAGGGGATCGCCATGCTCGACCGCACCCGCGATCGCTACCCGTGGTACGCGATGCAGACCTTGTTTCCGTTCACCGAGCAGGGGATCCGCGACGCCATTCAGGCCGCAATCGACATGCGCACAGTCAAGTCTACGATTGTCCCGGGCCCAGCCCTCCTCGAGAACCTTCAGAGCTAGGGCGTGTACGTCACAGCGCCGTCCAGCCCGCGTCGACCATCACGTTGGCGCCGGTCATGAACGACGCCTCGTCGGAGGCGAGGAAGAGCGCCGCGTAGCCGATCTCGCGAGGGTCGGCGATCCGCTTCATGATCTGGTCCGCGCCGAGGTTGGGCTGGAGCGCTGCCTGCTCGCGCGTGAGACCCTGCTCCGCCGCCAGCCGCTGGACCTGCGATGACCACACCGCCCCAGGGCAGACGCCGTTCACCCGGATGTTGTCCTCGACCAGGTCAAGAGCCATGCAACGCGTCATCTCAGCGATCGCGGCCTTGGAGGCGTTGTACGTGAGCATCCCCTTCTGCGCGATGAAGCTCGAGACTGAGCCCACGTTCACGATCGCGCCTCCGCCGGCACGGCGGATGTGCGGTACCGCGTGCTTTGCCATCAGCGCCGGCCCCACGACGTTGACCGCCAGCACCCGCTGCCAGTCCTCCACGCTCGCCTCGATGCCTTTGAGCACGAAGATCGCGGCGTTGTTGACGAGGACGTG
>JBKPRD010000238.1:0-4108 GCA_046734415.1 Actinomycetota bacterium
GTTGACGTACATCGAGACGAACCGATCGGCCGTGCGGACGTCGAGCCCGCGCGCGAATTCGAGGGCGTACGCCATCGCGTCGTCGCGGTGCGCCAGTCCTGAGGAGATCGACTCCCGGAGGACCGCGGAGAGCTCGTCGGCCCGCTCGACGTCGCGGCGGACGGTGTTCACCCCGAGCGGCAGCGGCAGCCCCGTCTCGAGGAGCCACCACTCGCCGAGGTCGAGCGACTTGACGAGGCCAGCGTCCCCGTACGTGAGCTGCCCCTCGTGGATCAGGAGGCCGGCGGTCGCGCCGCCGCCGCGAACCTCGCCGATGATCTCCTCGAACGGGAGCTCGCGGAAGCGAAAGTCGCCCAGGGCCATCCGCAGGACGAGGAACGCCGTCGTCAGGCGGCCGGGCACGGCGATCTCGACGCGGCCCAGCTCCTCGAGCGAGAGCGGCTTGCGCGACACGACGACCGGGCCGTACCCGGAGCCGATCGACGCCCCGTGCGGCAGGAGCGCGTAGCGGTCCTGGACGAGCGGGTACGTCGCCAGCGACAGCGCCGTCACCTCCAGCCGTCCTTCGAACGCCCACTCGTTCAGCGACTGGATGTCGGCGGGCACCCACTCGAAGGTGAAGCCGCGCGGGTGGACGCGTCCCGACGCGATGCCCCAGACCATGAAGGCGTCGTCGGGATCGTTCGAATGGCCGACGCGGATCCGCACGGTGGGCACCCTAGACTTGTCGTGATGGCGAAGCCCGCCCTAACCGACGCGATCCAGGACTACCTGCGCGAGATCTACAAGCTCGGCACGGAAACCGAGCGCGTGTCGGTCACCGCACTCGCGAAGCGGCTCGCCGTCTCTCCCGCCTCGGCGAGCGCGATGGTGAAGAAGCTGGCCGCGCTCGAGCTCGCCGTGCACGAGCCGTACCGCGGGATCACGCTCACCCCCGCGGGCGAGCGCGTCGCGCTCGAGGTGATCCGCCACCACCGGCTGCTCGAGCTGTACCTCGCGGAGACGCTCGGCCTCCATGTCGACGAGGTCCACGACGAGGCGGAGCGACTGGAGCACGTCCTCTCCGAGGAGCTGGAGCAGCGGATCGACCGTGCGCTCGGCTACCCGACGCACGATCCCCACGGCGACCCGATCCCGGACGCCAACCTGCGCTGGCCCAAGACCGCCTGAGCCCCGCAACGCCGACCTACGACGAGGTCAGCTCGTAGAGCACTATCGGTTCGTCGTAGTCGCGAAGGACTCGCTCGCCGAGGCTGCGAAGGGGAGGTGTCTGGCTGTCACCCTCGAGCAGTGCGGCCGTCGTGGGTGACACGAGCACCTGCCCCGGCTCGACTACCTCGTTCAAGCGCCCGAGCCGCAACATCGCCGTCCCGGCGCTCGGCCGGTCCGGGTCCCCCGACCATCGCCCCGAATGGAGGACGATCGAGACGGTGACTTCAAAATCGACCGGCCAGTGGAATTCGTCCACGGCGGAGCGAACGGCAGCCGCCGTTCGAACCGCCTCGCTCGAGCCGCGGAACACGCCTAGAACCGAGTCTCCAACACGCTCCAGGACGATGCCGTCGTTCGCCTCGATCAAAACCGCGGCGGTGTCGCGGTAGTCGCTGACAAGCGCCTCGCCCGCCTCGTCTCCGAGGCTGCGGATTATCCGCTGATGCTGATTCAGATCCGCAAAGAGAAAGGTGCCGGCGCCCGGAACGCGAGCGTCCATCTCAGGCGTCCGTGGCGGACCGAACTCCGACGGCAAACGTGACACCGTGAGCTGGAACAGACGTTGCTTCTGGCTCAGGCCCTTGAGACGGTACTCGCCTAGATCGACGAACTCGACTCCAGGCAGCTCTGCATCCTCGACGATCCCGGCGGTCGCGTTCGACACGAGGATCTGACCGCCGCGAGCGGCAGTGCAGATGCGGGCGGCGCGATGCACGCCGATCCCGACGTATCCGTCGGCGCCGAGGTGAGGCTCGGCTGTGTGCAGACCCATGCGAACGCGGATTTCGGCCTGGGTCGGCCAGGTGAAAGATGCCAGGGCAACCTGCGCGTCCACCGCAGCGGCAACCGCGCCGCGAGCACTTTCGAACGCCACGAAGAAGCCGTCGCCGGCCGTGTCGATCTCCCGGCCGCCGTGCGTCTCGAACGCGTCTCGGAGCAACCTGCGGAGCTCGGCACGGACCGACGCATACCCACCGTCGCCGATTGCACGGATGACATCCGTCGATCCTTCGACATCGGTGAAGAGAAACGTGACCGTGCCGCGCGGCAACGTCGCGCCGCTCATACGGGCATCTTCGCACCTCGACGAAGACGGATCTCAGCGGTGCCCGAAGAACCAGCGCTCTAACGGCTTCAGCAGCTCGTCGCGGACGAACGGCTTCGCGTCGACGTCGCGGCCGTCCTGCTCGAGCACGCGGACGTCGTCCTCGAGCGTCGTGTTCGCGGCCTCGAGCGCGTCCTCGAGCTCGTAGCCCTCGAACACGTAGTCGTCGCGGCGCGGCTCGCCGCTCGAGCGATGGTGGGGGTTGATCGCCCGGCCGACGGCCCACACCGCGCCGGACTTGCGCTCGATCCAGATCACCACGCGCTCGTCGCGCCCTTCGTCGTCGACGCCTGCGAGAACGCGTTCGGCGAAGCGGCCCTCCGTTTGCTTCCGCTTCACAAAGGCAAGGATACAATCGCCGCGATGCAGCGACTCGCCGGCTTGCTGCGCAGCCCCTTCTCGTTTCTGTTCTCCGGTTCGAGTGCGGAGGACCGTGTCGCCGCGTATCTGATCCGCGAGCACTCGCGCGGCCGCGGGCTCGCGGAGATCCTCCAGGACCGCTACGTGCAGAACCGGCTGGACACCCAGCAGCAACGCCGGCTGCTCGATCGGCCCGAGGTCGTCCACGCGCTCGGCGACGAGACGGTCGAGGCAACGCGCCGCGAGCTGGCTTCGATCTCGCAGCGCTAGATGTAAGACCCGAGCAGGTTGGTTCTGGTGACCGGGGGTTGGTGGCCGAGGGCTGAGTGTCGGCGTCGATGGTTGTAGTGCCAGAGCCAGCCGTCAAGGGCGGCTGTGCGTTCGCGGCTTGATCCGTAGATCGCGCCGTAGGCCCAGCCGGCGAGGAGGGTGCGGATGAAGCGTTCGGCTTTGCCGTTTGTTTGGGGCCGGTAGGGGCGGGTGCGGAGGTGGCGCAGGCGGAGTCGTCGGCAGGCGAGTGCGTGCAGGACGCTGCGGTAGCAGCCGCCGTTGTCGGTCAGGACCGCTTCGACGATGACGCCGTGACGGCGATAGAAGGCGAGCGCTCGACGCAGGAAGCTGGCAGCAGTCGGGGCCCGTTCGTCGTCGAGCACCTCGGCGTAGGCGAGGCGGCTGTAGTCATCGACAGCGATGTGGACGTACTCCCAGCCCTTCTTTCCCTGCTCGCGCCGGTCGCTACGGCTGCCAGTGACCCGATGCCCCGGGCGATCGATACGGCCGAGCTTCTTAACGTCAACGTGGACGAGCTCGCCCGGTCGGGTGCGCTCGTACCGGACCGGCCGTTCGAGCCCGAGCAGACCCAGCCGGCCCATCCCGACCCGAGTCAGGATCCCGGAGACCGTCGAGAGCGCCATCCCGAGCGTTTCCGCGATCTCCGCCGCGGTGAAGCGCAAGCGTCGAAGCTTCACGATCGCGTCGACCCGCTCCTGCGCAGTGCGGTTCGCGACCCGCCCCGGCGCCGAAGAACGATCGCGCAGGCCGACCAACCCCTCCTCCCGATAGCGGCCAACCCACTTCCGCGCACAACGAACGCTCACCCCAGCCGCGGCCGCAGCCGCCGAAACCGTCCAACCCTCAACAACAACCAGCTCGCACAACCGCCTCCGACCCGTCCAGCTGAGAGCAGCGTTAGCGTGCAGATTCATCCGGTCGCCTCCTTGGAGTCGAGCTGCCTTTGACAGCGCTCAGCCTCCAGGGAGACCCGGATGAACCAACGTCCTCAGGAACTACATCTAGGCCTCGACGAGAATCACCAGCGTTTCGCGCACGACACCGTCGTGGGCCATCGCGTCCGCCCCTTCCTGGGTCTCCATCGCGGCCATGACCGCGTCCATGTCGGGCACGTCCATGAGAACACCCACCCGCGTCCGG
>JBKPRD010000239.1:0-10064 GCA_046734415.1 Actinomycetota bacterium
GTGGCGTTCTTCGCGCTCGGGCCGATCGACGACGAGCCGAAGCACGTCGCCGGATCGGAGAAGCAGTTCCGCGCCGCGCTCGACAAGCTGCCGGTGGAGCCGTTCGCGACGCATCTCTTCGGGGGCAAGATCGACCCGCGCAAGCTGCGGTTCCCGTTCACCACATGCCGGCCGCCGACCTCCGCGACTGGGACGAGGTACGGGAGTGGGCCGGCGAGCTCGGGGAGGCGTTCACGCGGTAGGCAGGTCGTCCACACCGGCCGGCACGCTCCTTCAGATCCCGCTGCCCAGCGCATAGGTCGCGCCGCCGGCGAGGGCGAACCCTGCGACGCAGGCCGTGACGAGGAGTGTCCGCTCAGTCGAGCCTCCCTTCCCGTGGTTTCTGCCTACGACGCTAGGTGGCGTCCATGGACCGGCGATGAACGCCCCGGAGGTCGGAGGACGGCGAACTGGTCGGTGATCTCGAGGCGGTCTGAGCCGAACCGGTAGAGCGCTGCGGGCCGCCCGCCCGCGCGTCCCGGCGCGCGTCGCTCTCCCGTCTCGATCAGCACCCCCCTGCGCAGGAGGACGCGCTGCAGGTTCGTGGCGGAGACCTCGTGTCCCAGTGCCGCCGCGTAGATGTCCCGGAGCTCGGAGACCGTGAAGGTCTCCGGCGCGAGCGCGAACCCGATGTTGGTGTAGGAGAGCTTCGCGCGCAGGCGGTCGCGCCCGGCACGGGCAATCGCGCCGTGGTCGAAGGCGGTCGCGGGCAGGTTCGAGACCGGATGCCAGCGCGTGTCCGTGGGGACGACCGGGTCGAGCCCCGTGCGGATCAGCCCGAGGTAGGCGGTGGTCACACGGCCCGTCTTCCCGTCGGCGCGCGTCTCCAGCTGCTCGAGGTGCGAGAGCTCGCGAACGTCGACCTTGACGGCGAGGTGACGGCGGATCGAGCGCTCGAGGGTCTCGCCGGGGTCGAGCAGGCCGCCCGGGAGCGCCCAGCGTCCCGCGGCCGGCGGGCGCGCGCGGCGCCAGAGGAGGACCTGGAGGGTCGAGTCCCGCACCTGGAGGACCACCGCGACCGTCTCATGGGTGTGGGTGGTAGGCTGCTTACGAGGTTTTCGCTCCACAGTCGTAAACTAGCGGAGGGATTCGGATGACGGCGAGACGGTGGATCGTCCTGTCCGCGGCGTTCGCGGCGCTGCTGACGACGGTGGTCGGGGCGCAGGCGGCGGCGCGGGCGAAGACGCTGAAGATCGCGATGGTCACGGACTCCAGCGGACTGAACGACCGAAGCTTCAATCACCTTGCCTATGTGGGCCTGCAACGCGCGCAGAAGCTGCTCGGCGTGCAGGTCCGCGTCGCCGAGTCGCGGGCGCCTTCCGACTACATCCCGAACCTCGCCACCTTCGCGCGGCAGGGCTATGACCTCGTCGTCGGCGTCGGCTACACGGAGATCGCGGCGATGGGCGCGGTGGCGAAGCGCTTCCCGAAGACGAAGTTCGCGATCGTCGACGTTGCGAACCAGGACCTCCCTGGGAAGCCGAAGAACGTGCTCGGGCTGCTCTTCCACGAGGAGCAGGTCGGGTACCTCGCGGGCTACCTGGCCGGGCTCGAAGCAAAGCGTCTCCCGGGGAAGGACGTGGTCAGCTCGGTCGCGGGCGAGAAGCAACCGCCGGTCGACCGCTACATCGCCGGCTTCCAGGCGGGGGCCAAGAAAGCCGATCCGAAAGTGACAACGATCAACGGCTACTCCCAGGACTTCACCGACCAGTCGAAGTGCAAGGCGATTGCGCTCAACCAGATCGGAGCCGGCTCCAGCGCTGTGTTCCAGGTGGCGGGCGCCTGCGGGTTGGGCGCCCTCGACGCGGCGCGCGAGCGCAAGGTCTGGGGGGTCGGCGTTGACGCCGACCAGTCTTTCCTCGGGCCGCACATCCTGACGAGCGCCACGAAGAAGGTCGACCGTGCCGTTTTCCTGGCGATCAAGTCGGTCAAGGACGGCACGTTCAAGGGCGGCAACGCCGTCTACGGGCTCGAGCAGGGCGGCGTCGGGCTCGGGAAGATCAGCCCGCGTGTGCCGCGCAGCGAGGTCGCCGCAGTCAGGAGGATCCAGACGGCGATCCTCGCCGGCAAGATCAGGCCGCCGAAGACGGTCGGCTGACCTGTGCACGAAGAGACACGCTTTCGGTACGCCTGGGGGCCAGGCACTAGCTGTGGAGCACTGCGCCGCTACGCCAACCGGATGATGCCCTCATCGGCCATGGCTGCGATCTCCTCGTTCGAGTAGCCCGCCTCGGCGAGGATCTCGCGCGAGTGCGCCCCTAACGCGGGCGGCGGCGAGGCGTACTCGGGCCGCTCGCCGTCGACGGAGAATGCCGGGCCGAGCGTGGTGAACGCGCCGAGCCGGCGGAGGATGCCGACCGCCTCGGTCTGCGGGTCGGCGGCGACCTGGCCGATGTTCTGGACGGGCGCGGCCGGAACGTTCGCCGCGGCCAGCTTCTCCAGCCACACCTCGCGCGTGTCCTTGCGTAGCCGCGCCGAGATCGCCTCGGCGAGCGCCGCACGGTTCCGCACCCGGCCCGGGTTCGTGGCGAAGCGCGGATCCGATGCGAGCTCCGGCAGGCCGATCGCGTCGGCCAGGCGCGCGAAGATCCCGTCGTTCGCAGCCGTGATCATCAGTCCGCCGTCCGAGGCCGGGAAGACCTGGTACGGCGCGATCGCGTGGAACGCCGTTCCCTGAGGCGTCGGCACCGCGCCCGTCTCGAGGTTCCCGATCAGGTGGTACGAGACGAACGCGAGCGCCGTCTCCCACAGTGAGACGTCGAGCGTGTGCCCGCCGCCCTCCTTCAGCGCGGCGAGGATCGAGAACGCTGCGTACATGCCGGTCGCGTGGTCGATCAGCGAGACGCCGACGCGCACGCCATCGCTGCCGGGCTCGCCGGTCACCGAGATCACCCCGCCCGCGGCCTGGAGCAGCGGGTCGTACCCCGGCAGCACGCTCTTCGGCCCGGCGCGGCCGTAGGAGGAGATCGTGCAGTAGACGAGGTCGGGTTTCCGTGCTCGCACCTCCTCAGGCCCGAAGCCGAGCTTCGCGGCGAGCCCCGGCCGGAGGCTCTGGACGACGACGTCAACGCCGTCGACGAGGCGCAACAGCACGTCGCGGCCGCGCCGCAGGTCGAGGGCGAGCGACCGCTTCCCCGAGTTGACGGCGACGAAGAGCACGCCCAGCCCTCCAGAGAACGGCGGCCCCCACGCCCGGGCCTCGTCGCCCGCCCGCGGCTCGACCTTGACGACGTCTGCGCCGAGCGCCCCCAGGAGCTGCGTGCACGTCGGTCCGGCGTACGAGGTCGTCACGTCCAGGACCCGGACGCCGGCGAGGGGCGAAAAGGACATGCGTGCGATTATCGTCAGGGGGTGAACCGGCTCGCCGCCGAGACCAGCCCGTACCTGCTCCAGCATTCGGAGAACCCCGTCGACTGGTACCCGTGGGGAGAGGAGGCGCTCGCGCGTGCCCGCGGTGAGGACCGGCCGATTCTGCTCTCGATCGGGTACGCCGCCTGCCACTGGTGCCACGTCATGGAGCACGAGTCGTTCGAGGACGCGGAGACGGCGCGGCTGATGAACGAGCACTTCGTCAACGTCAAGGTCGACCGGGAGGAGCGGCCCGACCTCGACGCGGTCTACATGGACGCCGTCGTCACGATGACCGGGCACGGCGGCTGGCCGATGACCGTCTTCCTCACGCCCGAGGGCGAGCCGTTCTTCGGCGGCACGTACTTTCCGCCGGCGCCGCGGCACGGGCTGCCGAGCTTTCGTCAGGTGCTCGAGGCGGTCGCGCAGGCCTACCGCGAGCGAAGGGCCGACGTCGCCCGCTCCGCACGGCAGCTCGTCGAGTCCGTTCGCGGCTCCGCCGAGCTCGCACCGTCGAGCGAGCCCTTGACCGACTCGGTACTCGGCGAGGCGGCCGGAGCCCTGCGCCGGTCGTTCGACCCGGAGTGGGGCGGGTTCGGCGGAGCCCCGAAGTTCCCGCCCGCGTCGGTGCTCGAGTTCCTCCTGCGCCGCGGAGAGCTCGACCTCGTCACCAAGACGCTCGACGGGATGGCGGCGGGCGGCATGTACGACCTCGTCGGCGGCGGCTTCCACCGCTACTCGGTCGACGATCGCTGGCTCGTCCCGCACTTCGAGAAGATGCTCTACGACAACGCGCTGCTCGTCCCCACGTACCTGCACGCGTGGGTCGTGACCGGGGAGGAGCGCTACCGGCGCGTCGCGGAGGACACGTGCGAGTACCTGCTCCGCGACCTCGCGCTCCCCGACGGCGGCTTCGCCTCGTCACAGGACGCGGACACCGACGGCGTCGAGGGCCTCACCTACACCTGGACGGCCGACGAGGGCGTGCCGGCGGAGCTGCTGCGGCCGTTCGAGCACGGGCGCTCGATCGTCCGCGGGGAGCTCGATCCGGAGCTGCGGCCACGTCTGCTCGAGGAGCGATCGCGCCGCCCGCAACCTGGCCGCGACGACAAGGCGATCGCCGCCTGGAACGGGCTCGCCCTCGCCGCGCTCGCGGAAGCGGCGCGCCGGCTGCCAAGTAACAGACTGTTACTAAGTGCCGAGCGGCTGGGAAACTTCCTGCTCAGCGGGCTTTCCTCGCCGGACGGGCGGCTGTTTCGGACCTGGCGCGACGGGCGCGCGTCGATTCCCGGCTACCTGGAGGACTATGCAGACGTCGCGCACGGCCTGCTCGAGCTGCACGTCGCGACCGGCGAGGTGCGGTGGCTCGAGGAGGCAAACCGGCTCGCCCGGCTCGCGGTCGACCTCTTCGCCGACGATGAGCGCGGCGGGTTCTTCATGGCCGCGCACGACGCCGAGCAGCTCGTCGCGCGGAAGAAGGACCTCGACGACAACCCGGTCCCGTCCGGGAACTCGATGCTCGCGCATGTCCTGCTGCGGCTCGCGCGCATCTACGGCGACGACGAGCTCGAGCGGCGCGCGGCCGGCGTGCTCCGCATCGTCCACGGCGCGCTGCCGCGCGCTCCCTCGGCCTTCGGCTGGGCGCTGTGCGCGGTCGACCTCTACCTGTCGCCGCCGCGGGAACTCGCCATCATCGGCCGCCCGGGGGACGAGATCGCACGGGCGGCGCTCGCACCATTCGACCCGAACGCCGTCGTCGCGTTCGGCCCGAGCGAGGCGGTTCCCCTCCTCGCCGGCAAGGCGCAGGTCGCCGGAAAACCGACGCTCTACCTCTGCGAGCGGTTTGCGTGCCGGGCGCCGGTCACGGACCCCACCGCGCTATGAGCCGCGGCAGGTCGCGCTCGAGCGCCTGCAGGCGGTCGGCTGCGAGCGAGCACCGGGCTCCCTGCGTCCTTGCATCTCGGGCGCCCATCGCGCCGCGGCGACGAGCAACGTTCCGCCAAACCCTTCTAGATAACGAAGCTCTCGGGGCGTGCGAGACCGAGCTCGAACCTCGCGGCGTCGAAGGCAGCGAGGTCGAGGGTCGGCTCACGGCCGGTGACGAGCTCCGCCACGTGCTCGCCGACTGCGGGCGCCTGCTGGAATCCGTGGCCGGAGAAGCCCGTCGCGTAGAAGAACCCCTCGGGCTCGGCAGCGCGCCCTACGAGCGCGTTGTGGTCGGGGCTCAGCTCGTAGTAGCCCCACCAGGAGGACTGCACCGGCAGGTCGACGAGGATCGGCAGGCGGCGGGCGGCGTGCTCGGCGACGTCCTCGAGCGCGTGCTCCTTGCCGCCGAAGACGAGCCCGGGGCCCTCGCGGTGGAAGTAGAAGGAGGTCGTGAAGTCGATCGTCAACGGCAGCCGCTCCGGGAGCCCGCCGTCCTCGGGGGAGAACCACATGAAGCGCTGCTCGCCCTCGACCGGCAGCTCCACGCCCGCGAGCGCGGCGACCTCGCGCGACCACGCGCCGGCGCAGCAGACGACTGTGCGGCACGCGATGTCGCCCTTTGTCGTCTCCACCCCCGCGATCCGGCCGGCCTGGACTCGGATCCCGGTCACCTCGCAGCCCTGGCGCACGTCGATTCCGCGGGCGTACCACTGCACGACCGATTCCGGCGAGGCGTACCCGTCGAGCTCGCAGTAGGTCGCGCCCAGGAGGCCCTCGGGGTCGAGCGCGGGCACGATCGCCAGCGCCTCGTCCACTGACAGCGCGCGAGAGGGGACCCCGAGCCGGTGCTGGAGCTCGAGCGCTGTACGGAACTGTGCGACGTCCTCCTTGCGGTCGAGCAGGAACAGGTAGCCCCATTGGCGCAGCTCGATCCCGTCCATCCGCTCGAACTCGGCCAGCGAGCGGAGCGCAATCCGGACGTTCAGCTCGTCGGAGAACTGGGTGCGAATGCCGCCCGCGGAGCGGCTGGTCGAGCCCGACGCGAGCGAGTCGCGCTCGAGCAGGATCACCTCCGTGATGCCGAGCTCACGGAGGTGCCACGCGACGCTCGCGCCCATCGCGCCCCCGCCGACGATGACGATCTCGCGCGTTTCCACTTCCTCTCCCGCGAGCTTAAGGTAGTCCGGTGCCGCTGCTCGAGGTGAAGGGGATCACCTGTCGGTTCGGCGGAATCGTCGCTCTCGACGAGGTCTCCTTCGACGCGGACGTGGGTGAGATCGTCGGCCTGATCGGACCGAACGGCGCCGGGAAGACGACCGCGTTCAACGTGATCACGGGCCTGTACCGGCCCGACGCGGGAGAGCTGACCTTCGAGGGCGAGTCGTTGCTCTCCACGCCCGCGCACGGCGTCGTCCGCCGCGGGATCGCGCGCACGTTCCAGAACCTCGAGCTCTTCGAGACGATGACCGTGCGCGAGAACGTCCTCGTCGGGGGCCATGCGCGGACCGGGCAGCAAAGCGCCGACGAGGTGATCGACTACGTCGGGCTCGGCGACGTCGCCGACCGCGACGCCGGGTCGCTCCCGTACGGGACGCTCAAGCGGGTCGAGACTGCACGGGCGCTCGCCTCTGCGCCGAAGCTCCTGCTTCTCGACGAGCCGGCCGGCGGGTTGTCGCACGAGGAGGTGGAGCACCTCGGCGCCTTCCTCGTCCAGACGCGCAGGGACTTCGACCTGACGATCCTCCTCGTCGAGCACCACATGAACCTCGTGATGAGGATTTCCGACCGGGTGCACGTGCTCGACTTCGGCAGGAAGATCGCCGGCGGGACGCCGGCGGAGGTGCAGCGCGACCCGGCGGTGGTCGAGGCCTACCTCGGCACCGAGTCGTAGTGGCGCTGCTCGAACTCGTCGACGTCGAGGCACGCTACGGCTACGTCACGGCGCTGCGCGGCGTCTCACTCCGGGTGGCGGCGGGACGGATGGTCGCGGTGCTGGGGGCGAACGGCGCCGGCAAGACGACGACGCTGCGGGCGATCTCGAACACGGTCCGGAAGTCGGGCGAGGTCGTGCTCGACGGCCGCCGGATCACGCGGAGCGCCCCCGAGACGATCGCGCGGCTCGGGATCGCACACGTCCCGGAGGGCCGCGGGATCGTCGGCGAGCTGACCGTCGACGAGAACCTCCGCCTCGGCGCATACGCGCGGAGAGGCGGGTCGTCGAAGGGCGACCGCGCGCGGGTGCTGGGGGCGTTCCCTCGTCTCGCCGGGCGGGGGCGCCAGCGCGCCGGGACGCTCTCGGGCGGCGAGCAGCAGATGCTCGCCCTCGCGCGCGCGCTGCTCGCCCGCCCGCGCCTGCTGATGCTGGACGAGCCCTCGCTCGGCCTCGCGCCGCTCGTCGTCCGCGAGATCTTCGCGATCCTGGCGCGGCTGAACGAGGACGAGGGCCTGACTGTGCTCGTCGTCGAGCAGAACGCCGCGCTTGCGCTCAATACCTGCCACGAGGCGTGCGTGCTCGAGGTCGGCCGCGTCGTCGTCGCCGGCGAGAGCGCGGTGCTCCGCGAAGACGAATCCGTCCGCCGTTCCTACCTCGGCTACTGACCGTGGCCGAGTTCTGGCAGCAGGTCGTCGACGGGCTCGCGACGGGCGGGATCTACGCGAGCCTGGCGCTGGCGATCGTGCTGATCTACCGCTCGACCCGCGTCGTCAACTTCGCCCAGGGCGAGATGGCGACGTTCTCGACGTTCGTCGCATGGCAGTTGATGGAGTGGGGGATGCCGTACTGGGGCGCGTTCTTCCTCACGCTCGGCCTGTCCTTTGCCGGCGGCGTCGCCGTGGAGCGCACGCTGATCCGGCCGATCGAGCGCGCGTCGGTGCTGACGATCGTGATGGTGACGCTGGGCGGGCTGATCGCGCTGAACGGTCTCACCGGCTGGATCTGGGGCAGCGAGACGAAGACGTTCCCGAGCGCCTTCTCGACCCGCCCGATCACGATCGGCGGCGTCGTCTTCTCGATCCAGGAGTTCGGCGTCATCGGCGTGACGCTCGGCGCGGTCGCGCTGATCTACCTGCTCTTCCGGTTCACCAGGGTCGGGCTGGGGCTGCGCGCCGCCGCGCTCGCGCCCGAGGCGAGCAGGCTCCTCGGCGTGCGAGTCTCGTGGATGCTCGCGCTCGGCTGGGGCCTCGCCGCCGCGCTCGGCGCGCTCAGCGGGATGATGACGGCGCCGACGACGTTCCTCGACCCGAACATGATGCTCGGCGTTCTCCTCTATGCCCTCGCCGCTGCGGTGCTCGGAGGGCTCGAAAGCCCGATCGGCGCCGTCGTCGGCGGCCTGTCGATCGGGGTCGCCCTCAACCTGATCGGCACCTACGTCGACTTCTGGGGCATCGACCTCGGTGGCCAGATGCGTCTCGTCGCCGGGCTCGCGATCATCCTCGTCATCCTCCTCTTCCGCCCGCAGGGTCTCTTCGGGCGCGTCGCGGCGAGGAAGGTATGACGCGCAGGCGCGTCCTCGAGCTCGGAGCGATCGCCGGCTTCGTGCTCGCGGTCGCGCTCGTCCCGCTCGCGCTCGACAGCTTCCAGCGCTACCAGTTCGCCTTCGTCGCGATCTACGCCGTCGCGATCACGGGGCTCGACGTGCTCACCGGCTACACCGGCCAGATCTCGCTCGGCCACGGCGCGTTCATGGCGATCGGCGGCTACACGACCGCGATCCTCACCGTCGACCACGGCGTCGGCGAGCTGTGGACGATCCCGCTCGCCGGCCTGGTCGCCGGCGGTGCCGGTCTCCTGTTCGGGATCCCGGCCCTGCGCCTCTCGGGCATGTACCTCGCGCTCGCCACCTTCGCGATCGCCGTCGCCACGCCGGCGGTGCTGAAGAACTACTCCGGTTTCACCGGCGGCGTCGTCGGGAAGTCGCTGCCGCTGCGGAGCAACGAGTGGCTCTACTACCAGAACTGGATCGTCGCGCTCGTGCTGCTCGGTGCGGCCTGGCTGCTGGTCCGCGGGAGGATCGGGCGCGCCTTCCGCGCCGTTCGCGACTCCGAGGTCGCCGCCGTGTCCTCGGGCGTCAGCCTGGCGTTCTACAAGACGCTCGCGTTCGGCGTCTCGGCGTTCTACGCAGGCATCGCCGGGTCGCTGCTGGCGATCACCGTCGCCTTCGTCAACCCGGACACCTACCCCGTCAAGCTCTCGATCTTCCTGGTCGTCGGCGCGGTCGCCTCGGGCCTAGGATCGCTCTGGGGCATCCCCTTCGGCGCGGCGCTGATCGAGTTCCTGCCGGTCCATGCGCAGGACATCTCGAAGACCGCGCCCGACGTCTTCTTCGGCGCGGTCCTGATTGCGGTGATGATCCTGCTCCCGGCGGGGATCGTCGGGCTGTGGCGGCGGGTTGCCGCGCTCGTGCAGCGGGCCTAGCGTCCGATCAGGCGGCCGGACGGGCCGATCGCGGACCAGGCCTCGCCGAAGCCGTGGCCGAGGAGGACGAGGGGCCGCGAGGACGGCAGCGGGCTTCCCTTCCGGGGGAACGCTCCGCATCCTGTCAGCGATACGCGCCGTCGGCGGAAGCGAATTCGCGCAAGGCCGACGCATTCTGGCACGCTCTCACTGCGATGCCGTATCCCGTCGTCTTCGACGTCGACCGCCAGCCCTCGTTCAAGCGCGTCCACGTGCTCCTCCGGATCGCCCTGCTGATCGTTCTCGGCTGGATCAGCCACCCGTTCGGCCTGCTGTCAGGCCGCGAACGGCCTGACCG
>JBKPRD010000240.1:0-3621 GCA_046734415.1 Actinomycetota bacterium
GGCCTGGGAGTTCTCGCGAAAGAATGGGTGTCAGACGCTACTTGGCAACGTTTCAGAGTGGAGATGGTCGGAGTTTTTGCTGCGCAGTATCGTCAGAAAGTTGCAGTCCTGCCGTTCGGCGACGGTCCATTTGGAGTTCTAGTGGACTGTACTAATCATTCCTAGAGTAGTAGAATACCGCGTGCCGACTGCCACTCCGTTGACGTTGTCTCGTGCGGCCCGAGTGGAGCTCGAGGCACTTGCGCGGTCCAACCGTGGGCGTGCCGACGAAGCGCGACGTGCCCGGATCATTCTGCTCCTTACCGATGGACACTCGTACTCGACCATCTGCGAGCGCATCGACTGCACGCCTCAGACGATCGCGACCTGGAAGGCTCGCTATGAGGCTGACGGCATCACCGGCCTGCGCGGTCGGCATCGCGGCTCGAAACGTCGCGTCCTGACGCCGCAGGTGGAAGCCCGGATCTTGAGTTGGACCCGCAAGCCGCCCACCGATGGCACGACGCACTGGTCGACGCGCCGGCTGGGCGACCGGCTGGGCGTTCCCCACACGGTGGTCCAGCGCGCGTGGAAACGCGCCGGCCTGCAGCCGCATCGGCTGGAGCGCTACTTGCGCTCGACCGATCCCAACTTCGAGGACAAGGCGGCGGAGATCATCGGGCTGTATCTGGATCCGCCGCAGCACGCGGCGGTCTTTTGCGTCGATGAAAAGACCGCCATTCAGGCGCTCGACCGCCGCGATCCCATCTTGCCGCTGTCGCCCGGCCGCGCTGAGCGGCACGGCTTCGAGTACGTTCGTCATGGGACGCTCTCGCTCTACGCCGCCTTGGAGACCCAGACGGGCGCCGTGATCGGCAAAACCGCCGCGCGCCACACCAGCGACGAGTTCGTTGCCTTTCTGAAGCAGATCGTCTCGTCGCAGCGGCGCAATCGGGAGGTCCACATCATTGCGGACAACCTGTCGGCCCATAAGACTGCGAAGGTCGTGGCGTTCCTCGATGCGCATCCCAACGTGCAGCTGCATTACACGCCCACCTACGCCTCTTGGCTGAATCAGGTCGAGCTCTGGTTCGCGAAGGTGAAACGCGATCTCCTGACCCGTGGCATCTTCACGTCCGTCACCGACCTCGCGCGCAAGCTGCGGCGCTTCATCACCAAATACAACGAACGCGCGAAGCCGGTTCGGTGGGCCTATGTCGACCCCAGTCGACGCATCTCATAACTCCAGAAAATGACCTGAAGAGCTCCGAGCTACCTTCTCCGCACCTCTGCCGCTGTCGCCCACAACCGCTCGCCATCAGCCTTTCGGACCCAGTACTGCGTAAAGCCACTCGCCGCTGAACACTGTGCGGCCACGACCATGCCTTGCCCAGCCCCGCCCGTTACCTGGTCGCCGATCTTGAAGGTAAAGCAACTGGACGGATAGTCCCGTACGATCTGTGGTGGTGTGCCCAAGGGACATCCTGCGATTGACGCCCTTGTCGGTCAGCTCGTACAGCGGATCGACCATGTCAACAGAGAACTGCCGCCTGCGCGCCGTCCGTTGGATGTGCTCTTTGCTTTCCTATCATCTCCACGTCCACGAGGATCATCGCCGGCTCGGATGCGGAAGGCGCTACGGGCGTTCGTTGGACCTGGTCGAACACCTGTGCGCCGACACCGGAAAGCCTTCCGGGGAGGGAGGACAGTGCGGGGGCCACCGCGCCGTTGCGCTACACTGCCGTGGTCTCCGCCGGGCACCGGTCGGAGTCTGAAGGAGGGGCATCATGGGGCCTACCGCGCGGTCACTCGACGAGGCGCTGGTGCAGGCGTTCGGAGCCGCCTTGCGCGGCGGGCTGCTGCGGCCGGGGGATCCCGCCTACGAGGCGGCGCGTTCAGTCTGGAACGCCGCGATCGACCGACGGCCCGCCCTGATCGCCCGGTGTGCGGGAGCGGCCGATGTTATCCGGGCGATCGACTTCGCGCGCGCCAATGACCTACTGGTCTCCGTCCGCGGGGGCGGCCACGGCGTGGCGGGCTTCGCGGTGTGCGACGATGGGCTGATGATCGACCTGTCCGGGATGAAGGGAATCCGGGTCGACCCGGCGAGCCGCGCGGTGCGGGCCGAACCCGGCGTCACCTGGGGGGAGTTCGACCGCGAGACTCAGTCGTTCGGCCTGGCGACCACCGGCGGCTTCGTGCCCTCGACGGGGATCGCCGGCCTCACCCTGGGCGGCGGCCTCGGCTACCTGATGCGTCGCTTCGGCCTGACCTGCGACAACCTCCTGTCGGCCGATCTGGTCACCGCCGAGGGCCAGCTCCGGAAGGTCAGCGCGACAGAGAACGAGGACCTTTTCTGGGGCATCCGGGGCGGCGGGGGCAACTTCGGCGTCATCACCTCCTTTGAGTACCGACTGCATCCGGTGGGGCCGACCGTCCTCGGGGGCCTCATCGTGCACCCGCTGTCGGCGGAGCGAGATGTCTTGAAGTTCTACCGCGAGTTCGCGCCCACCACACCGGACGAGCTGACGACCCACCTCGTCTGGGTTACCACGCCCGGCGGTGACCCCGTCGTCGCCTTCCTGGTGTGCTACAGCGGGCCGCTGGAGCAGGGCGAGGCGGTGATCCGGACCCTGCGGGAATTCGGCTCACCGCTGGACGATACAGTCGGACCCATGCCGTACACCGAGGTCCAGGCGCTGGGCGGTCCCATGGCTCCGCCCGGCCGGTTCAACTACTGGAAATCTAGCTTCATCCAAGACCTGAGCGATGCGGCGGTCGACACGATTGTTGGTCGCTTTGCCGCCGGCCCGTCGCCGTACCGCGTGGTGTCCGTCGAGCAGCTCGGCGGTGCCGTGAGCCGCGTTGGCCGGGACGACACGGCGTTCGGTGAGCGGGGCGCACCGTACAACCTGTTCGTCGCGAGCGCCTGGACGGAACAGGCCGAGGCCGACCAGAACGTGCGGTGGACGCGCGACTTCTGGGGGGCGATGCGGCCGTTCGAGAGCGAGGCGGCCTACGTCAACTACCTGGACGCCGACGAACAGGACCGAACCAGAGCAGTCTACGGCGGGAGGTACGAGCGGCTCGCTGCGCTGAAGAAGAAGTACGACCCGACCAACTTTTTCCGCCTGAACCAGAACATCAAGCCGGCGGGCTGACGGTCGCCATATCCTCTCATCTCTATCGGAGGGGAAAAAGGCTGACCGCCGAGAAGGCGCGTCATGCTAACCGCGAGACAGGCTTCATGCCTCCTTGTATCCTCAGCAGCGGCTAGACGGATCTGGGTATCCGCGCCGCGCAGCGGCGAAGTCCCGTTGAAGATCCACTCAACGTCTTTCCAGCTCGCTACGTAGAGCGGTTTATCTGTTCGCTACTGGCCTCGACTTCGACGCAGGCGCCGTGACGATCCAGGTTACACGCCGACCTACGCGTCCTGGCTCAGTCCGGTGGAGCTCTGGTCGCCGCGTCATCACGAAGTATAACGAACGCTCTAAGCCGGTCCGCAGAGCGTAAACAGATCCGAATCGGCGCATCGCATAACTCTAGAAATGACCGATACAGTCCACTAGTGCTATCGCTGTCAGCGTGCGATGACCTCGCGAAGCAGTTCAATCAGGAGAAGAAGCCCCCGCCCAAGAC
>JBKPRD010000241.1:0-6396 GCA_046734415.1 Actinomycetota bacterium
GGGGTTCGCGGTCGCCACCTGCCCGGGTCCGACGATGCAGGAGCCGTGCCGGTCCTACGCGGCGAGGAGTGCGTGCTCGCCCGGCGGGCACACGCGATCGTCTCCGGGCTCCGGAATCACCCCGACGGCCGGGCGATTGCCGCCTGCCTCTGCGTCCAACACTCGCGGACACGGTTCTCAGAAGCGTCGAGCCGCACACCGCCGTCGGCGACGTCTGCCGCGCGCTCGGACGCTAGCTTCGCTCGAGCGCGCGGCGGACGTGCCGTGCGATCGCGAGCTCCTCGCGTGCCGGGACGACGTGGACGTGGGCGTCGAGGAAGGCGACCCGCTCGGCGATCGCCTCGCGCACATCCTCGCGATGCTCGCCGATCCCGCCGCTGAAGGCGATCGCGTCGACGCCGCCGAGGACGGCAGCCACCGCCGCGACCGCTTTGGCGACGTGGTACGTGAAGTAGGAGACGACGAACGGCTCGTCGAGTCCGCCCATCGCGGTCAGCCCGGACTCCTCGTTCAGCGCGTGGTCGAGCTCGTCCACGCCGAGGCCGCTGCGGAGCAGGTAGAGCAGCGCGCCCGGGTCTACGGAGCCCGAGCGCGTGACCATCGGGACGCCTTCGAGCGGGGTCAGGCCCATCGTGGTGTCGATGGAGCGGCCGTCCCGCACCGCCGTGACCGAGCAGCCGCCGCCGAGGTGGCAGACGACGAGCCGGCGCGCAGGCATCTGCTCGACGACCGACTCGACGGCGAGGCCGTGGAAGCCGTGCCGAACGATCTCCGGCCAGGGGACCGCATACCGTCGCGCTTCCTCCGGCATTCCGGCGTGGAACCACGAGTCCGACACGGCGACGTGCGGCACGTCCGGAAGCGCCGCCTGCGCCTCGTGGATCGCCGCCAGCGCCGGGCGGTTGTGCAGCGGCGCGATCTCGGCGCCCCGCTCGACGTGCCGGAGCACCCCCGCGTCGATCACCGCCGCCTCGACGACCAGCTCGCCGAGGTGGACGATTCGGTGCCCGACCGCGTCGCAACGGACGTCGAACGACGCCACCTCGGTCGCCTCCTCGCCGCAGACCAGATGCAGCTTGAGGCTCGTCGAGCCGGCGTTGACTACGAGGACGTCCAGGTCCAGTCGCGGACGTCGGGGCGGTCCTCGCCGTGCTCGCGCGTCCAGGCCCTGCAGCGCAGCCGTTCGTCCTCCATCTCCTGGCGCACGTGGGCGGCGCGCGCCGCGAGCGCGGGCACTCGGTCGATCGCGTCGATCACGAGGTGGAAGCGGTCGAGGTCGTTGAGCATCACCATGTCGAACGGCGTCGTCGTGGTGCCCTCTTCCTTGTAGCCGCGCACGTGCAGGTTCCCGTGGTTCGTCCGGCGGTAGGTCAGCCGGTGGATGAGCCACGGATAGCCGTGGTAGGCGAAGACGATCGGCCGGTCGCGCGTGAAGAGCGCGTCGAACTCGCTGTCGGGCAGCCCGTGCGGGTGCTCGCTCTCCGGCTGCAGCCGCATCAGGTCGACCACGTTGACGACGCGCACCTTCAGGTCGGGAATCCGCTCGCGCAGGATCGAGACCGCGGCGAGAGTTTCGAGCGTCGGCACGTCGCCGCAGCAGGCCATTACGACGTCCGGCTCGCCGCCCTCGTCGTTCGAGGCCCACTCCCAGATCCCGGCTCCTCGCGTGCAGTGGACGATCGCGTCCTCCATCGAGAGGTAGTCGAGCGCCGGCTGCTTCCCGGCGACGATCACGTTCACGTAGTGACGGCTGCGCAGGCAGTGGTCGGCGACGGAGAGGAGCGTGTTCGCATCGGGGGGTAGGTAGACGCGGATCACCTCCGCCTTCTTGTTGACGACGTGGTCGATGAAGCCGGGGTCCTGGTGGGAGAAGCCGTTGTGGTCCTGCCGCCAGACGTGCGAGCTGAGCAGGTAGTTGAGCGATGCGAGCGGGGGGCGCCACGGGATCCGTCGTGTCACCTTCAGCCACTTCGCATGCTGGTTGAACATCGAGTCGATGATGTGGATGAAGGCCTCGTAGCAGTTGAAGACACCGTGCCTGCCCGTGAGCAGGTACCCCTCGAGCCAGCCCTGGCAGAGGTGCTCGGAGAGCACCTCGAGCACGCGGCCGTCCCGGGAGAGGCCCTCGTCCGTCGGCTCGGTCTCGGCCTCCCACTCGCGCGCGGTCACCTCGAAGACCGCGCCGAGGCGGTTCGACGCCGTCTCGTCCGGGCCGAAGAGGCGGAAGTTCTCCGGGTTGCGGGCGATCACGTCGCGCAGGAACGCGCCGAGGATGCGGGTCGCCTCGCTGGACCCCGTGCCGGGTGACTTCACCTCGACGGCGTACTTGCGGAAGTCCGGCAACACGAGGTCGCGGCGAACGCCGCCGTTCGCGTGTGGGCTGGCGCTCATGCGCAGGTCCCCCTGCGGCGGGAGGGCTGCGAGTTCCGGAACGACGGCGCCGGCGTCGTCGAAGAGCTCCTCCGGGCGGTAGCTGCGCAGCCAGTCCTGGAGCAGCTGCAGGTGCTGCTTGTTCTCGCGGACGTCCGCGATGGGCACCTGGTGCGACCGCCACGTCCCCTCGACGGGCTTGCCGTCCACCTCCTTCGGCCCGGTCCAGCCTTTCGGTGTACGCAGCACGATCATCGGCCAGCGAGGCCGCTCGCTGTCGCCGCCGGAGCGGGCCGCTGCCTGGATCGCCGCGATCTCGTCGAGCGCGTCGTCGAGCGCGGCCGCGAACGCCTGGTGGACGAGCGCGGGATCGTCGCCCGCGACGAGAAGCGGCCGGTGCCCGTAGCCCTCCAGCAGCGAGACGAGCTCGCTTTCGGGGATCCGCGCGAGGACCGTCGGGTTCGCGATCTTGTAGCCGTTCAGGTGGAGGACGGGGAGGACGGCGCCGTCCCTGGCCGGGTTCAGGAACTTGTTCGAGTGCCAGCTCGTCGCCAGCGGGCCGGTCTCGGCCTCGCCGTCGCCGACGACGCAGCAGACGAGCAGGTCGGGGTTGTCGAACGCGGCGCCGTAGGCGTGCGCGAGCGCGTACCCCAGCTCGCCGCCCTCGTGGATCGAGCCCGGCGTCTCCGGCGCCACGTGGCTCGGGATACCGCCCGGGAACGAGAACTGCCGAAAAAGCTCGCACAGACCCTCCTCGCCGGGGCCGACGTTCGGGTACAGCTCGGAGTACGTCCCCTCGAGGTACGCGTTGGCGACGATGCCGGGGCCGCCGTGGCCCGGGCCGGTGACGTAGATCGCATGCAGCTCCCGTCGACGGATCGCGCGGTTGAGGTGCACCCAGATGAGGTTCAGCCCCGGCGTCGTGCCGAAGTGGCCGAGCAGTCGCGGCTTCACGTGCTCGGCCTTCAGCGGCTCGCGCAGCAGCGGGTTGGCGAGCAGGTAGATCTGGCCGACCGAGAGGTAGTTCGCCGCGCGCCAGTACGCGTCGAGCAGGCGCAGCTCCTCCTGGGTCAGCGGACCTTCAGGCTCGGCCATCGCCGCTCAACCGTACTGGACCTGCGGAGGTACACGAACCAGTAGACCGCGCCGACCATCAGGCTGCCGCCGATCACGTTGCCGATCGTCACGGGCACGAGGTTCGACCCGAGGAAGTGGCCCCATGTCACGTGCGACAGGTCCGGCGTCTCGTGAGCCGCGACGAAGGCGTAATCGCTCTTGACGAGCAGCGCGAAGGGGAGGAAGTACATGTTCGCGACGCTGTGCTCGAAGCCCGCCGCGACGAACGCCGCGATCGGCGGGACGATCGAGAGGATCTTGTCGGCCGTCGTCCGCGCGCTGTAGCAGAGCCAGACCGCGATGCAGACCAGCGCGTTGCACAGCATCCCGAGCGCGATCGCCTGGCCGAAGCCGTAACTCGTCTTGGCCGCGGCGATCGTCAGCGCCGTCTCGCCGACGGCGCCCTTGCCGAACTCGTACTGCTTCCCGACGTAGAGGAGCGCGGCGGTCGCGACCGCACCGGCGAAGTTGCCTGTGTAGACAATGAACCAGTTGCGGAGCAACCTGCGCGTCGCAACTCGGCCGCTTGCCCAGGCCATCACGATCAGGTTGTTGCCGGTGAAGAGCTCTGCGCCTGCGACGACCACGAGGATCAGGCCGAGCGAGAAGGTGAGCCCTCCGAGCAGGCGGGCCACGCCGTAGGGCAGATCGGAGCTGCCGGCGAGGGTGTTCGTCGCGAAGGCGGCCCCGACGGCGATGAATGCACCGGCGAGCACGGCGAGGGCGAAGGTCGTCGCCGCGTCCATCCCGGCCTTCGCGACGCCGACCTGCTCCGCCTTCTTCGCCATTTCGGGCGGCGGCAGTGCGTCGAGGTTCACGCCCCAACCGTTCCCCTCCGCACGCACCTCCGCATCGGTGAGCACCCGGACCCGCTTGCGGCAAGGCCGCAGCTACTGCGCGGCGGCCTCCTCGTCGAGCACGGTGACCGCCTCCCGATAGACGCGGTCCGCGTCCGCGGCCGAGTCGCCGACCGCAGTCATGCCCATCCAGCCTTCCTGCGCGAGCGCGGCGAGCATGTGGAAGACGACGCCCGTCTGCCGCGCGGCGTCGAAGTGCAGCGCCCGCCGCGCGGCGATGTCGAACAGGTCGTCCGGGGTCAGGTCCCGGTAGGCCGGGTTCTCGACGTGATCGCTCGCCACGAAATGCTTCTCCTGCCCGCTCGGCGCGGTGAAGACCGCGCGCTCCGGGTCGTACGTCCCGTCGGTGAGGAACTGGAGCGTGAGGAAAGGGTGCGTCGTTCCGCCCTTCCGGAGGTTCACCTCGATCGCGTACGGGTCCCAGGCACCGTTCCGCCGGACGGTGACGAAGTCGAGCGCGAACCGCCCAATCACACCTTCCCGTGCCAGGCGCGCGCCGATCTTCGCCGCTTCCGCTGTGATCCGGGGCGCGTACTCGGCGTCGGCGGGGAACCGGCAGCCGATGTACGTCTGGCCGCTCGGCCCGCCGAGGAGCTGGTCGTGCGTCGAGAGCAGCTCGACCTCGCCGAGCGGCGTCACCCGCAGCTGGACGCTCGGGCTGCGGAACTCATCGCCGGCGATCAGCTCCTCGACCACGCCGCCGCGCTCCTCGAGCTTGGCGACGTAGCGCTGGAGCGTCGTCTCGGTTTCGAAGCTCATCGCACGCACCCGCTCCTCGATCGCCGCGGCTTCGCGGTCGGCTCCCGGCGCGGGGAGATCGCGGAGATCGACCCTGGCGTTGCCCTCCCCGGACACGCCTTCGTTCAGCTTCAACAGCACGTGCTCGAGGCCGGGCCGCTCCGCGCGCATCGCGGCGATCGCGCTCACCGCGTCCGCGATCGAGCGGATGCCCTCGCGGCCGGTCGGGTGCCGCACGCCCTCCTCCTCGAACAGGCGACGGCAGCCCGTCTTCGTGCCGAAGTGGAAGTGCTTCGGGTCGGCTCCGTACATCGGGATCCCGAGCGCGACCGCGAGGTCGCGCTCGAGCTCGGTCGTGTTGTACGGGACGAGGTGGGCGCGCTCGGGGTCGATCACCAGCCCGCGCAGGCCCCGGACCAGCCGCGGCCGCTCGAGGATCTTCTGCGAGAGCGGGCGCGACGAGCCGTCGAGCGCGGAGACCAGGAACAGCCGCTTCCGGGCGTGCGACGGGATCACGCCCGGGAGGAGGTCGAGGTAGTAGTCGACGACGCTCGGCAGGATCGGCTGCGAGGTGACGTAGACGAGCCGCGCGCGCGGCTGGCGCAGGAGCAGCAGGAGGAAGAGGAAGCGCTCCTCGTACGCCTGCAGCTTCGCGCCGGTCAGGTCCGCGGAGTCGACGGTCAGCGACGGCACGACGACGATCGTCTGCTCGTCCTGGCTCATGCGCTCGATCGACTTCCAGAGCGGGACGAGCCGCGTCTGCAGCTGGTCGAACGTCAGCTGGGCCACGGCGGGATTATCGATCAGTCTTGGAGCGGCGGCGCCTGCCGATCCGACCACTCCTGGCAATGCCTCGACAGGGCGGTTGCCGTTGCCTGCGCCTGAGCACTGATGGCGTCGGTCAGCGACGGATGACGATGCTCTCGCTCTCGGCGCGGAGCTCGAGCGCGTCTTCGACCATCACGACCGGCTGGTCGCGACCGTCCGCGCCCGTCCAGATGCGGAGCGCCAGCGGCGCGCCGCCTTCAGGTGCTCGGACGATCTCCTCGACGTAGCCGAGCACTCCTGCGCTCGATACGACGCGGAATCCCTCGCAGTGGCCGAGCACGTAGTCCGCCGACCAACAGCTGTGACGGAGATCGGTTCGCGGTGGGCGCGTTCTCCTTCCGGAGCTCGTGATCACTCGAGCACCTCACATGTCCGCGAGAGCGTCGACAGCGCGTGAGCCTCGAGCTGCCGAACCCGCTCGCGGGTGAGGCCGAGCTCCACGCCGATCTGGCTCAGCGTCTGCGGCTCGCCCGAGAGTCCGTAGTGG
>JBKPRD010000242.1:0-3332 GCA_046734415.1 Actinomycetota bacterium
TCTCGCGAGCGCTCGCGCGACTGACCGCGCCCGAGGTGGTAGAGACGGCCGACCATCTCTAGGTTCTCGAAGCCGGTCAGGTTCTCGTCGACGGCGGCGTACTGGCCCGCGAGCCCGATGTGCTGGCGCACCTTGGCCGCCTCGCGCACGACGTCGAAGCCCGCGACGTGCGCCGAGCCCTCGTCCGGGGCGAGCAGCGTCGTCAGGATCCGCACCGCGGTCGTCTTGCCGGCGCCGTTCGGCCCGAGCAGCCCGAAGACGCTGCCCGTCTCGACGCGCAGATCGACGCCCCGCAGAGCCCGGACGTCCCCATAGCTCTTGTGCAGGCTGCTGGTCTCGACTGCGACCGGCACGCTTCTACGCTAGCGGTCGGCCCTGGTCACGCGCTCCAGGCCGGCGACTCGCCGGACCCGGTCGAGGGCGCGCTCGAACGCCTCGTGGAGCGCCTTCGAGGGCTTCACGCCCGGCTCCAGGTGGAAGGCCTTGACAACGAGCGTGCCTTCCTTCCGCTCCGACTTCAGATCGGCTTGGCCGACGATCTTGTCGCGCCACAGGAACGGGAGCACGTAGTAGCCGTACTGTCGCTGCCGCGCCGGCTTGTACAGCTCGATCACGTGCTTGAACCCGAGGACACGCGTCGAGTACTGGTGGCCCCAGAGCAGGTTGTCGAACGGCGACAGGAGCAGTGCGGCGCTCGGGCGCGGACGGTCGAGCTCGACTCCGGCCTCGACGACGACCGGCGCCTTGCCGTCCTCGACCGCGAGCCACTCGAGCACACCCTCGGCGACGAGCGCGTCCACGTACGGGACTGCGGCCTTCGCGCCGCCGACGTGCCAGAGATGCCGCACGTGCTCGGCGATCGCGACCTCGCTCAGCGCGCCTCGGGCCTGGACGGCGTTCACGATCAGCGTCTTGATCGCCTCGTCCCGCGAGGGAACCGGCGCGTCGAGCACCTTGCGTGGGAGCACGCGCTCTGGCAGGTCGTACAGGCGGTGGAAGTGCACGCGGCCGGCGATCACGAGCTCACCGGAGGCGAACAGCGCGTCGAGCATCTGCTTCGCCGGCTTCCAGCTCCACATCGCCTCCGACGACGTGCCGGCCCGGTGCGGCGCCGGGTCGGCCTCGCCGGCGAAGTCCTTCGACCCGAGCGCACCGCGCTCCCGGATTTCGCCGAGGATCCGGTCGGCGAGCCCTGGGTAGCGCTTCGTGACGTCGCCGTGCCACGGCACGCCGTCCTGCATGCCTGCCCGCGCCCAGGCGTAGAGCGGCCAGTCCTCGGCCGGGACGAGGCACAATGCGTGCGTCCAGTTCTCGATGATGCGCCCCTCGCCAAGGAGCTGCGAGACGGTGTCGCGCGGATAGAGGCCGACGCGGCTCGCGATCGCGATTCGATGACTGCGCTCGACGGCGGTGACCGTGTCGAGCTGGATGCACATGGCCCGGCTAATGGCGGCCTCGACGTCGTCGGCGTCAGCGCGACGGAACCGTGACGGATAGCCCTGAGCCGTGACCGCGAGCCGGCGAAGGGCGGGAATGGAGATCGTCCGCACGCGCGAGAACCTACCCGTCGGCCCTCGCGTAGGCTCTGAAGCCCATGGCTCGGCTGGTCGTGCTCCTGCGCGGGATCAACATCGGCTCGCGGAACCGGATCTCGATGCCGGACCTGCGCGAGGCGCTCGAGGACGCCGGCTACGACGACGTCCGCACCTATCTCCAGAGCGGCAACGTCGTGCTCACGAGCGCCGGGAGCGCGAAGAAGGTCGCGCGGGACTGCGAGCGGCTGATCGCGGACCGCTTCGGGCTCGAGATCGCGGTCGTCACGCGGACCCGGAGCGAGCTGGCCAAGGTCGTGGAGCGAAACCCGATCAGGCGGGTCGCGAAGGACCCCAAGCGGTACCAGGTGAGCTTTCTGGAAGCGAAGCCCAATGCCAAGACCGTCCGCGAGCTCGAGGAGGTGGCGACCGGCGGTGAGAAGATCGCGAGCATCGGGCGCGAGCTCTATGCCTGGCACCCGGAGGGCGTCGCGCGCTCGAAGCTGTGGGCCCGTCTGGCCGGGAAGGACCTGGGAACGACCGCGACGGCGCGGAACTGGACGACGGTCACGAAGCTGCTCGAGCTCGCCGACGCCCGCGAGTAGGCCCCATTCGGACAGATTCGCTTCGTGAGCCACCCTGCGGAGTTAGGCTCCAAGGCGTGGACCGTAGAGGCGGCCCGCACCGATGACCTTCGCGACGGGCTCCCTGGCCGCTGCCTGCGCGAGGCATCCCTGGCGCGTCGTCGCCGCATGGGCGGTCGCCGTTGTGCTGGCGATCGCCGTGATCGTCGTCTTCCTCCCCGGCAGCCTTACAACCGAAGGGGCGCCGACGAACAACCCCGAGTCGGAGCGCGCCGAAGATGCGCTCTTTGCCGCGTTTCCGCCCGACCCGTCCACATCGACCACCGACGTGGTGGTCGTTCGCTCCGACCAGGACACGGTCGACGCGCCGCGGTTTCGGGCCTTCGTGCGAGAGCTCGCCGCCGACGATGAGATCACGGCACTCGGCCATGCGCGGACGTATCTCGACGATGGCGGCGAGTCGCTCGTCTCACAGGATCGCCATGCCACCCTGATCCCGGTTGCGCTCTTCGACGACGACGAGACGGAGGCGCTCGTGGACAAGGCCCAAGAGCTGGACGGCGAGCAAGGGTTCGCGGTCGGCGTCACAGGTGCGGAGACGCTCGACCACGACTTCAACCTCCTCTCCCAGGAAGACCTCGAGAACGGCGAGCTGAAGTTCGGGCTCCCCGCTGCGCTGATCATTCTGCTGCTCGTCTTCGGAGCGGTCGTCGCGGGCCTGATCCCGCTCCTGATGGCGCTGGCGTCGATCGTCGTCGCGCTCGCGCTGAGCGCGCTCCTCGCCCAGCAATTCGAGCTCTCGGTCTTCCTCGTGAACATGCTGACCGGCATGGGCCTCGCGCTGGGGATCGACTACTCGCTGTTCGTGGTCTCTCGCTTTCGCGAGGAGCGCGACCGGAAGAGGCCAGAGCTGGCAGCGATCGAGGTCTCGGGCGCGACCGCGAGCCGGGCCGTGCTCTTCAGCGGCACCGTCTTCGTCGTGGCGATGCTCGGGATGCTGCTCGTCCCGAACTCGATCATGCGCAGCCTCGCCGTCGGGGCGATCCTCGTCGGCATCGTCTCCGTGATCGCGGCGCTCACGCTCCTGCCCGCCGTGCTCGGCCTGCTCGGCGACAAGGTCGGCGCCCTCCGGATCCCGTTCGTCGGACGGCGCGACCTCGAGGAGTCGAATCCCGAAGGACGGTTCTGGGGCGCGGTCATCCGCAGGGTCCTGCGC
>JBKPRD010000243.1:0-17912 GCA_046734415.1 Actinomycetota bacterium
TCACTCCCAGCGTCCCGCGAAGGTCGTCGACGAGACCATCGATGCTCGCGTGACCCGACCACGAGACGATGTGACGCTGGAACCAGTTGGCGTCGGGCTGCCCCGCGAGGAGGACCCAGCCGCCGGCGACCAGCACCGGCAGGAAGCCGATCAGCAGGACGCCCAGGGAGATCCTCGGCCGCCCCCCCTTCGTCCAGCCTCCGAAGAGCTGGGACAGCGCCATCGTCAGCCCCGCCCCGGCGAGGATGCCGTAGACGGCCCAGTACCCCCCGGTCGTTCCCTTGCCGATCTGCGTGGAAAGCCAGATCAGCAGCCCTGCGATGCCTGCAGCGACGAGCGTGAAGACCCCACGGACGGTTCCGATCACTTCCACCACCCTCCTTGGTCGCTGTCGGGATACCCGGTTCGGGCCGAGGTTATGCCATCTCGTCGAGCACCAGTCGGCGCGAGTCGAAGCTCGCGGAATAGAGCTCCGCGCGGAACTCCTCGACGGCCAGCCGAGCGTCCTCCGCGAAGACGTGCTCGACGACGCCGATCTCCGGATCGTTGTGAAACGGCAGGTCGACGTGCTCGGGCGAGACGAGGTTCAGCGACGTCCGCTCGCACGCGGGGCAGCGGACGGCGAGCCCGAGCCGCGCCTCCCGCCCGCCGGGCGCGAGCAGGAAGAACGAAGACGGGAAGACGGGCCGCGGGCGGCCCTCCGGGTAGCAGAAGAAGCTCCACGGCCACTCCCCCGCCTCGATCCGCCGGCACGAGGCGTCGCCGAGCTCGTCCGCGACCTCCTCGATCCGCGCGGTCAGCAGGTTGAGGAAGCGGCCCGCGTCGAGCCCGAGCGGCGCCCAGTCCAGGTCGTCGTGGCAGACGAGCCCGACGTGCTCCTGGCCGCAGGGGCAGTCGAAGCTGACGCGGTAGACCGTCGGATGCGCGGTGCCCTCGAGCCGCTCGAGCCGACGGAAGCTCGACAGCGGCACCGAAGCCGTCTCACGGGTCGGGCACGCGAACGTGTAACGGGTGGTGAGGGCGTCGTACATCCCTCCGTTGATATCGCATCGAGACGACGGAGAAAACCCCTGCGGGTCAGTACTTGAGCAGGGAAAAGACGTCGTATCCCCGCAGCTGCTCGCGCCCGTGCAGGAACTCGAGCTCGATGATGAAGGGCAGGCCGACGACCTCGCCGCCGAGCTGCTCCACGAGCTCGACCGTCGCCTTCGCGGTCCCGCCCGTCGCGAGCACGTCGTCGTGGATCAGGACGCGCTGCCCGGCGACGATCGCGTCCGCGTGCACCTCGAGCGAGTCGAAGCCGTACTCGAGCGCGTACTTCGCCGCGACCGTCCGCCAGGGGAGCTTTCCCGGCTTACGGGCGGCGACGAACCCGCAGCCGAGCCGGCACGCGAGCGCCCCGCCCGTGATGTAGCCGCGCGCCTCCGCCCCGAGCACGAGATCCGGCTTCCTGGGCTCGGCCCAGACGGCGATCTGGTCGACCGCCTCGCGCAGCGCCTCGTGGTCGGCGAGCAGCGGCATGATGTCCTTGAAGACGATCCCCGGCTTCGGAAAGTCGGGGACGTCCCGGATCTTCGCGGCGAGGTCGACGGTCACGTGATGGTCATATCGAAGCCACGCGGTGGCGCAGCGCGCGCCAGAAGAGGAGCTGCGAGAGCTCCTGGGCGAGCTCCGCGAGCCCGTGGAGGTCCTCCAGCGCGCCCTGGCGCGCCTCCGGGTTGCGCGAGCGGAGCTTCGGGACGAGCGCCTCGAGGAGATCGGCCTGGTTGCCCGCCGCGGTCGCGAACTTGCGCAGGTGGCGGACGTCGAGCCCGGCGCCGGTCAACCGCGCGCAGACAGCGGCCGTGTCGGCGTCGCCCTCGGAGAACGGCGCCTCGAGCAGGCCGTACTCGACGAGCTCCCGGCCCTGCTGCGTCGAGATGCCGGCGCGCGCGCAGAGGTCGCCGAGGTCGATCGAGGGCTGTGCCGCCGACAGGCCGGAGCGTCGACGCTTCCGCTCCTTGCCTGCCGGCGACGCGAGCTCCTGGCGGATCACCCGCAGGGGCAGGAACTCGTCGCGCTGGAGCCGGAGGATCGTCTCCAGACGCTCGACGTCGTCCTCCCCGAACAGGCGGTAGCCGCCGCGCGTGCGCTTCGGCGAGAGCAGGCCCTGGTCCTCGAGATAGCGGATCTTCGAGATCGAGACCTCCGGAAACTCGCCCTGGAGCCGGCGGCAGACAGCGCCGATCGTGTGCAACCGGGGTGCCTGCACGATCGTCGTCATCTCGCGAGGTAGATCAGCCGGTACTTGCCGATCTGCACCTCGTCTCCGTTCTCGAGATCGGCCTTCTCGATCCTGTGGCGGTTGAGGAACGTCCCGTTCAGGCTGCCGAGGTCCTCGAGCGTGAAACCCCCCGCTCCGCGCGCGACGATCGCGTGCCGGCGCGAGACGGTGACGTCGTCCAGGAAGATGTCGCAGTCCGGCGTCCGACCGACCGTCGTCTGGGTGCGCTCGAGCGGAAACTGCTCGCCCGCGCGGCCGCCTCCGGAGCGCACGACGAACGCGGGCCCCTCGATCCCGAGCTCTTCGATCGCCTCCTGCCCCTCCTCCTCGAGCTCGTCGAGCGAGATCGTCTCGGTCGGGTTGTCGACCTCCTCCGTGACGAGCAGCGCGCCGCAGCGGGAGCAGTAGTTCGCGGATTCGAGGTTCTGGAACCCGCACTCGGGGCAGTAGACGTGGCTCAACGCTAGGTGTCTTCGGAGGGATCGTCCCGGGCGGCCGGAGCAGCCTTGCCGGCGAGGATCTCGGTCAGGCGGTCGAGGTCGACCTGGCCGAGCTCCCCCTCTCCCTTCTTCTGCAGGCGCGCGACGAGCTCTGCCCGCAGGATGTCGAGCTTGCCGTGCAGCAGCCGGCGGCGGTAGGAGATCTCGTTCTCCTCGGCTTCGAGCTCGCGGATCAGGCTCTTCAGATCCGCGTCGGAGAGAGCGGCGAGGTCCGGAAGCGCTTCCATCGAATCCCTTTCTCGTTTACGGGAGCGGCCCGACGCATTGAAGCAGGCGCCGCCGCAAGGTTCAACCTCAGCTTGAGATTTGCGCCTCGACCCCCGATTCCTGCCCCTGTAGCACGTCCTCGACCAGCTCGTGGAGCTCCGCCTCGAGCTCCGCGGACAGCTCCTCCGTCTCCCCCTCGGCGTAGACGTGAATGAGCGGCTCGTCCGGATCGGGCAAGACCTCGACCCAGCCCCGCTCGTCGATCACCTTGATCCCGTCGGTCAGATCGAGCTCGCGCCCCTTCAGCTGTTCGGTCAGCACGCGCATCACGAGTCCCTTCATCGCCCACGGGCACGCCAGCTGGCGGTGGAGGACGGTGGAGCGCGGCAGGTCGGCGGCGAGCTCCGAGAGCGGCCGGTCGACGGTCGCGAGCAGCTCGAGCAGCTTGCAGAGACTCGTCACCGCGTCGTAGGCAGGCAGGAACTGCGGAAAGATGTAGACGCCGCCGATCGCGCCCGCGAAGGCGACTCCGTCCTGCGAGGCCGCACGGGTGAGCTCGGCCGGGGCGGCCGGCGTCCGCAGGACCTCGAGGCCCGCCTCGGCCGCGAGCTCCTCCACGCGGCTCGTGACGGTGATCGGGACGGCGACCCTGCCGCCCCGTCCACGTCCGCCGATCAAGCGCAGGAAGAGCAGCAGCGTCTTCTCGACCGGCAGCTCGTGCCCCTGCTCGTCGACCAGGAACAGCCGCTCTCCGGCGCGATCGAAGACCGCCCCCAGATCCGCGCCGATCGCCGCGACGAGGCGCTTCGTGTGCCCGATCGACTCGCGCAGCGACGCTGCGGTCGCCGCCGCGTCCGTCGTGAAGCCGTGTGCGGTCACCGCCTCGACGCCGAGGGGCCCGAGCAGCAGCGGGAGCACGAACGAGGACGCCGAGTACCCGTAGTCGACGACGAGCCGGAACTTGCGCGTCCGGATCGCCTCGGCGTCGAGCTCCGAGAGCAGGTCCTGCGCATAACCCTCGCGCACGCGGGCGGGGTACGTGACCTGGCCGATGTCGCCGAACGGGACGCGCCGTAACTCGCGCCGGTTGAAGTGCTTCTCGACTTCCTTCTCCAGCGCGGAGGTCATCTGGATCCCGGGCTGCTCGAAGAACTGGATCTTGATCGTCTCGGGGTCGGCCTGGCTGACGCCGACGTGGAAGCCCGCCTCGTAGCCGTGCGTCTTCATCAGGTGCCTGCTGACGGCCGCCGGCAGGACGCGGAGGTCGGCGACGTCGACCCCGGCCGAGTTCAGACCGGTGATCATCGCGCGCTTGATCGTCCGGCAGGCGCGGGGCGACTCGCGGCTCGCGACCACGCGCGCCCCGCGCTTCAGTGCGGTCCCGAGGGCCGCCGCGAGGCGGACCGCGACCTCGGGCGTCAGGTCGACGTTGATCAGGCCGGTGACGCCGTCCTTGCCGAACAGCGCGGAGGTCGCGCGCGACTCCCAGATCAGGCTCTCGTGGATGTGCGCCCCGGACTCGACCTCCTTGTACGGGTAGATGCGGACGCCGGGCAGCACCATGCTCTGGGCGCCGAGAACGACCTCGTCGCCGATCGCGGCCCCCTCCTGGATCCGCACGTGCGAGCGCACGTCGCAGCCGCGCCCGAGGATCGCGCCCTCGACGAGCGCGCTCCGGCCGATGTGCGTGTTCGCGTCGACGACCGAGCGGACGATGCGGGCCCGCTCACGTAGGGTCACGCTGGCGCCGAGAACCGAGTACGGCGCGATCGAGGCCTGCGGCGAGATGCGGCAGTAGTTGCCGATGAACGCCGGACCCTCGACGTCCTCGAGGTCGTCGATCTCCACGCCCTCCCCGATCCAGATGTTGCCGCGGAGCCGGATGCCCGGGATCTGGACGTCGACCGCCTCGTCGAGGGCGTCGAAGTTGGCCTGCCGGAACTGGTCGAGGTTGCCGATGTCCTGCCAGTAGCCGTCGCAGACCTTGCCGTATAGCGGCCGCCCCATCTCGAGCAGGAGCGGGAAGAGCTCCTTCGAGAAGTCGTACGGCCGGTCGGTCGGAACGTGCTTCAGCACCTCCGGCTCGAGCACGTAGATCCCGGTGTTGATCGTGTCCGAGAAGACCTGGCCCCAGGAGGGCTTCTCCAGGAAGCGCTCGATCCGCCCCTCCTGGTCGGTGACGACGATCCCGAACTCGAGCGGGTTCTCGACCGACTTCAAGCCGATCGTCACCGCTGCGCCCCGGTCGCGGTGGAAGTCGACGAGCGCACGGAGATCGATGTCACACAGTGCGTCCCCCGAGATGACGACGACCGTGTCGTCGAGTTTGCCTGAGGCGAGCCGGACGGAGCCCGCCGTTCCGAGAGGCGACTCCTCGACCGAGTACTCGATGTTCAGCCCGAGGGAGTCGCCGTCCCCGAAGTAGCTCCGGATCTGCTGCGGCAGGAACGCGAGCGTGACGATCACGTCCTCGAACCCGTGGCGCTCGAGCAGCTCGAGGATGTGCTCCATGCACGGCTTGCCGACCACCGGCACCATCGGCTTCGGCTGGTTCGAGGTCAGCGGGCGGAGCCGCGTTCCCTCGCCGCCGGCCATGACGACGGCTCTCACGTCTCCGTCACTTCCATGCGCCGGCCGCCGCGGATCGTGCGCCAGGCCGAGGCTCCGTACAGGACCCCGGCTGCGACCGCCATCCCGAGACCGGTCCAGAAGATCCACAGCGGCCAGTCGGTACCCGCGGGCGTGACGATCACGAACGCGACGCCGGCGTAGAGGACCCACGTCGCTGCCTTGCCGAGGAAACTGACGGAGAACTCGTAGCCGTGCGGCAGGACGAACTTCGTCCCGGCGACGAGCAGGACGTCGCGCGCGACGATCACGACGAGCGCCGCCCAGGGCAGGCGGTCGGCAATGAAGAGCATGATCACCGCCGCATCGATCATCAGGCGGTCGGCGAGCGGGTCGGCGTACTTCCCGAACTCCGACTCCACGTGCCAGCGGCGCGCGAGCCAGCCGTCGACCTGGTCGGTGATCGCCGCAACGCCGAAGACGATCCCGGCGGCCCAGCTATGGCCGCCGTCGGCCTTCGCCATCAGGACGACGAAGAGCGGGACGAGCGCGAACCGCGCGATCGTCAGCGCGTTCGGGAGCTTTGCGAGCACGGGCAGCGGTGCGGTGGTGACCGCCATGGTCACCCTAGGATAGTCCCCCTGTGGCCGACGCCGACAAACGCCTCCTGGCGCTCCCTGGGTTCGTCAACGCCCATACGCACACGTTCCAGCGGGTCCTGCGCGGGCGCACCGAGGGCGGTGATTTCTGGGCGTGGCGGGAGGTGATGCTCGCCGAGGCGGAGCGACAGACGCCCAGGACCGTCCGTGCCGGGTACGCCGAGACGTACCGGGAGATGCGCGCGGCGGGCTTCACGGTCGTAGGCGAGTTCCACTACCTGGGCTTCGACGAGGGGCTCGCGGCGGCCGACGCCGCCGGCGAGGCCGGCATCGAGCTCACGCTCCTCCTCGCCGCCTACGCACGCGGGGGTCTCCCCCGCTTCCGCCAGGGCTCGCCGGCGGCCTACCTGGTGCAGGTCGAGGAGCTTCGGGGCCGCGGCGTCCGCATCGGGCTCGCCCCCCACTCCGTGCGCGCCTGCCCGGCCGAGTGGCTGGAGGAGATCGGCCGGTACGCCGCCGCGGAGGGGCTTCCACTCCACGTGCACGCCGACGAGCAGTCGCGCGAGATCGACGAGTGCATCGCGGAGCACGGCCTGCGGCCGATCGAGCTGCTCGCCCGGAGCGGCTGCGTCGGTCCGCGGACGACCGTCGTCCACGCGACCCAGGCGAACGACGCGGAGCTCGATCTGCTCGCCGACGCGGGCGCGCGAGTGTGCGTCTGCCCGACTACCGAGGCGAACCTCGGCGACGGCTTCGTCCCCGTCGCGGCGCTCTGCGAGCGCGGCATCGGCATGTGCATCGGCTCGGACTCGAACGTCCGGATCGACCCGCTCGAGGAGCTGCGGGAGCTCGAGGGGATCGCGCGCAGGGCGGCCGGAAGGCGCAAGGTGATCTCGGTCGGCTCCCTGCTCTGCTTCGGCTCCGACGAGGGGGCGGCAGCGCTCGGCATCGACGACTGGCCGGACACGAGCGTCGACCTCGACCACCCGTCGCTGCGCGGGGTGGACGAGAAAGACGTGCTGAACGCGCTCGTCTTCGGCTGCGCCGCCGACGTCTTCGTCTAGGACTCCGGCAGCTGCTTCTCGGGCCGCAGCGAGCGCACGAAAGCGCGGACCCAGAACGCGGTCCGGTCGAGGTACGCGCGCCGCGCGGGCTTGCCGTGGAGGCCGAAGGCGCCGTCGTAGCTCGAGTACGAGAGCTTCGCCGCCGTCCCCGTCGCATCTGCCCGGGCAGGCTCGATCTGGGTCCCCTCGTGCCACTCGTTGTAGCTCGTAATCGTCACCCCGTCGGGGTTCGCCTTGATCGCGCCCTTCCACATCGAGTCGTAGGTCTTTCCGTCGCGCCGCGACTTCACGTGCTTGTCGCCGGTGGCACGCGAGGCCTCGTAGCCCGGGCCGACCGACGGCAGGCACAGGAGCAGGAGCTTGTGGGCGGCGTCGCAGATCCGCCTGAAGTCGTCGCCGCCGACGTGGAGGACGTCGTAGGTGTAGATCCCGTCGAAGTGGGACGCCGCGGCGTGTCCGGCGAGTCGGGTCTCCGCGAAGAGCTGAATGCCCGGGATGCTGTCGCGGAGCGCCGCCCAGTCCGCATCGGCGATGTCGAACGGGTGGTAGACGTAGAAGCGCTTGATCCCGAGCGCACGCAGGTGCTCGAGGTCGGAGCCCACGCTCGCTGCCGAGCGGCCGGGATACGGCTCGAGATGGACGGCGACTGCGAGCTGTGCGCTCCGCGCCGCCCTGAGCACGAGCGGCAGCCGCAGGTCCTCCGGCGAGCCCCAGCCCCACCAGGAGGAGATGACCTCCTGGACGCCGGCGGCGGCGATCTCGCGCATCTGCGCCTGCACGACCCGTGCGTTCGAGCTCGAGTAGAGCCCGCGGGCGGGAAAGTAGTTCGAGGCGAAGGACGTCGTTGTCGGGATCGTCCAGTGCACCCACGCGCCGTCCCGCGCCGGGGTGCCGTACCAGGGGTAGTAGAAGATCGAAACCTCGGGAACCGCCGCGGGCCTCGCCGCCGATGCCTGCGCGCACGCGGAGACGACCCCGAGAACGAAAGCTGCGGCGACCAGGCTAAACCTGCGCAAAGCGGCCCAATGATCGCACCGATACCGGCGAGTTGGGTAACCGGGAACGGACGTTTTCGGTCGCTCAGACGAGCTCGCGGCAGCGCGGGCGGTCCAGCCGCCTGCCCTTCGGCCGCCAGTGCGGGTCCGAGACCTCGACCGGCACGACCTCGATCATCCCTGCCCAGTCCGGCTCGTCGGCCAGCACGGCGCGCAAGGCCCGCTCGGCTTGCGCGCGTGAGCGATAGAGCTCGATCACCTCGTCGACGAACCGGTCAGCCAGCGCCCACAACATCGCTCCCCTCTCCACTACCCGAGTCTCACCGTAGTCGGTCGTCGCCGGGCTGCAGTCCCTCGATCGAGGGATTCGAGCGGATCCCCTGCACGGGCGAGGCGCCGCGCCTCGCCGTCGCTCTGGATGAGGCTGTTCCTCGCGGCCGGACGACGAGATCGCCCCCGCTGCGGCGGGGGCGGTTTCGCTCAGCCGCTCATCCGGTCCATCGGGCCGCTGCCCGGGATCGTCAGGCCCGGAATCGCGTCCGGGGCGGCGACGAGCAGGACGCCGAGCACGAAGAGCAGCGCGGCCGTCCCCCAGGTCGCCGCGCCGCGCCACGGGAGGAGCTTCTCGGCGGCGATCAGGCCCGCGACCAGCGCCGTCCACGCAATGCTCATCACCCCGAGCGCGAACAGGGCCGCCATCAGCGCCCAGCAGCAGCCGGCGCACCAGGCGGCGTGCGTCGCTCCCATCCGCAGCGCACCGGAGACGCCGTCGCGCCACGACCCGGCGAGGAAGCCGAGCGGCGAGCGGCACCTGCCGAGGCAGGCGTCCTTGAGCGGCGTCAGCTCGTAGAGCCCGGCGGCGACGACGACAGCACCGGCGATCCAGCGCCCTCCCCCACCCCAGGAGACGGTGCGGCCGAGCTCGGCGTCCGCGCCGGCCGAGATCGCGTATGCGAGCAGGCCGATCGCTCCCCAGAGGAGCAGGTAGCCGGCGGTGAAGAGGAGCGGCCCGAGCGGCTCGCGGCTCCGGGTCAGGTGGGAGTAAAGGGCGACCGTCGGCGCGACCGACGGCAGCATCATCGCCGCCATCATCACCACCCAGAGGCCGAGGAACCAGCCGAGCGAGCCCAGGTGGGTCCCCGGACCGTCGTCCATTCCCCGCATGCGGTCGGCCGACCACCACCAGGCCGCAGCCGCCAGGGCGAAGAGCAGGACGACGAGGCCGACCCGCGCGCGCGTCGCCGCGAAGGCCCGTGCCGGGCCGTTCCGCTCGGCTCCGGCGGCGGCGATCACGAGCCGAGACCCTAAACCACCGGCGTTACGCTCCGGCGGTGAATCTGACCCTCCAGGTCGTCCTCACCGGCCTCGCCGCGGGCAGCGTCTACGGCCTGGTGGCGGTCGGTCACACGCTCGTCCACCGGCTCACCGGGATTGTCCACTTCGCGCTCGGCGACCTCGTCGGGCTCGGTGTCTTCATCGCCCTCTTCGTCACGGCCGGGCGCGGGCCGGTGACTGCGTCATCGGCCTCGAGCTGGCGCTTCGCGGCCGGGCTCGTCGTGGCGCTCGTCGCAACCGCCGCGGTGGGCTCGGGGAGCTACTTCGCGGTGATCCACCAGTACCTCGTTCGCGGATCGACTCTCGGCTGGGTCGCCGCGACCGTCGCGATTGCCTTCGCGATCGAGAACGTGCTCGCCGTCGCCTTTCCGCGCTCCGCCTACGTGTTCCCGGACCCGATCCCGTTCGACCGTGCCGGCAACGAGGGAGTCGTCTCCGTTGCCGGAGCGACGTTCCAGCTGCGGTCGCTGTTCGTGATCGCGCTCGGAGTCGCACTCGTCGCGGTGGTGACGTACGTGATCCAGCGCACGTGGTTCGGCCGCGGGCTCCAGGCGATCGCCGAGGATTCCGAGGGTGCGCGCACGGTCGGCGTGCCTCACGACCGCTACGTCGGGCTTGCGTTCGGCCTCGTCGGAGCGATCGCGGTCGTGATCGCGGTCGCGGCCGCGCCGAGCGGCCCGTTCTCCGTCACGACCGGCGCGCTGCTCGGCGTGAAGGGCCTCGTCGCCGCCGTGGTCGTCGGATTCGGCTCTCCCCTGCGTGCCTACGTCGCCGGCCTCGTGCTCGGCCTGCTCGAGTCGTCGATCGCGAGCAGCGAGCTGTTCGGCCACGGTTTCGGGCCGTCCTATCGCGAGGTGCTGCCGATCGGGATCGCGTTGCTCGTTCTCGCCTACAGGGCGCGCACACGCCCGGTCGAGGTCGATTGAGCGTCGCCGCCGAGGCGTTCGCCGGGGCAGCCCGCGATGCGCGAGCCGCGTGGCACGGCGAGCAGACCGCGCTCGTGGCCCTGGTCGCGCTCGCTACGGCGTTGCCGTGGTTCGCTCCCGGCTGGGTCCACGTCGACGTCCTGGCGGCGTGGCTGTACCTCGCTCTCTCCGCGACCGGGCTCGCGCTGACGGCCGGGCTCGGCGGGCTGCCCTCGCTCGCGCAGGGGGCGTTCATGAGCGTCGGCGCGTTCGCGACGGCGCTGCTCGTCGCCCGGGCCGGCTGGCCGGCGGGTGCGACGATCCCCGTCGCGGTCGGAGCGGCTCTCGTCCTCGCGCTCGCCTCCGGAGTGGTGCTCGTGCGGCTGCCGCCCCTCTACCTGGCGGTCAGCACCTGGCTCGTCGCGTGGCTCGTCCTGCTCGTCGCGATCGAGTTTCCCGGCGTCGCCGGCGGCTCCCAGGGCTACCCGGTGCCGTCCGGGCTCAGCGCAACCGGTCACTACGAGCTCGCGCTCGTCCTCACCGTCCTGGCCGTCACAGGGCTGTCTGCGCTGAGGCGGACGACGATCGGCGTCCGCCTGCGCGCGGTCCGCGACCGCCCGGCAGAGGCCCGGGCGCTCGGCGTTCGCAGCGGACGCCTGCTGTTGGGCGCGTTCGTCGGCTCCGCCGCCGTCGGCGGCCTCGCCGGCTCCCTCGCCGTCCAGCTCGCCGGAGTCTCCGATCCGAACGCATTCGGGCCGTTCACCTCGTTCAAGCTCCTTGTCGCGATCCTCCTCGGCGGTGCGTCCTACGCCGGCGCGGGCGTAGTCGGTGTCGCCGTTCTCGGAGCAATCGCCCTCGTCGGCCACGCCTGGGCGTCACTCCAGAGCGGGGCGCCGGCGCAGTTCCAGCCGATGCTGGCGAGCGTGCTGCTGCTCGCCATCCTCGCGCTCGGCGGCGACGGGCTGATTCCGCTGCTCCGCCGGCTCCGACCGCCGAGACCGACGAGCCCCGCGCGCCGCGGCTCGGAGCGTCGGCCGGCGCGCAGCGGCGGCCCGGCTGCGCTCACGGCCCGCGGCCTGTGGAAGTCCTACGGCGGCGTCCACGCGCTCGCCGGCTTCGACCTCGACGTCGCCCGCGGTGAGGCGGTGGCGCTCGTCGGCGCGAACGGCTCGGGGAAGACGACTGCGCTCCGCGCGGTCGCCGGTGCCTTGCCGCTCGACCGCGGGGAGATCTTGCTCGACGGCCGGCCGCTGCCGGGCCACGAGCCCGCCGATCTCGCCGATCTCGTCGCAGCCGGCGTCGTGCGCACGCTCCAGCAGACCTCGACGTTCTCGACGCTGACGGCGCTGGAGAACGTGCTCGTCGGCGCGGGGCTGCACGCGCGCACCAGCGGGCCGTTGCGGTCGCTGACGGCGACCCCCAAGGCTCGCGCCGAAGCAAGAGCCCTGCGCAGGGCCGCGCTGGACGCGCTCTGCGCCGCGGGGCTGGAGGAGGTTGCCGATCGGCCCGCAGGGCTCCTCGACGGCTTCCAGCAGCGCCTGCTGATGCTCGCTGCGGCAATCGCCACGAGACCGCGGCTCCTGCTGCTCGACGAGCCCTCGGCCGGCGCCGCCGCGCCGGAGCTCGCGGCGCTCGCGGAGATCCTCGATGAGCTGCGGGCGGGCGGGATCTCGCTCCTCGTCGTCGAGCACAACCTGCCGCTCGTGCGGGCAGTCGCCGACCGCGTGGTCGTAATGGCCGACGGAAGGGCTGCATAGAGTGAAGCCGGTGCGTCGCGCGATCGTCCTCGCCGCCCTCGTGGCATTCCTGGCGGGCTGCGGGGGGAGCGGGTCGAAGCCCTCCGGGCAGACACCGAGCACGCTGACCGCGAAGATCGCGGTGATCGCGCCGTTCAGCCGCGAGTCGTACCTGGGGACGACGATCGCGAACGGCGCGGCGCTCGGCGTCAACCGTCTCCTCGTCCCCGTCCGCCGCGACTACTACGGCTTCCGCATCGTCCGCTACGACAATGCCGGCTCGGCGAGCCGCGCCGTCGCGGCCGTGCGGCGGGCGATCGCCGCGCACGCACTCGCGATCGTCACCGACGGGACCGGCGTCGATGCCTCCTGGCGCCTCGCGAAGGACGCCGGGATCCCGATCGGGATCGTCTACGACGGCGACACGAGCCTCGTCGACCCGGTGAAACGGCCGAACGTCTTCAGGATCGCGCCGACGAACCACGGCCTGGCCTTCCGGCTGGCGGAGTACCTCGTCCCGAAGAAGCTCAAGCTCGCGATCCTCACCGACGACACCGGGTACGGGCGGGCGGGCCGGGCCGAGCTCGACCACGCCTTCGCCGAGAACAGGAGCTCCCTGGTTGCCCGTATCCAGATCCCGTCGACCGCGACCGACCTCGCCCCGCAGATCCTCCGGGCGCGCCGCGCACACGCGACCGGGCTGATCGTCTGGGCCCAGCCGGCGGCGATCGCAGAGGCGCTGATCGCCGCGCGTAGCACAGGCTGGAACGTCCCGGTCTACACGCCGCCCGCCGGCGAGGACCCGCTGGTCCGCCAGGAGCTCGCGGGGCACCCGCAGTGGGTCGACGGGCTCACGTTCGCAGCCGGCAGGATGACCGCCGAGCGCGGCCCGACGCCGTTCCTCGCATTCCAGAACGCGTACGTCCAGCAGTTCGGGGCGCAGCCGGTCGGCGTCAAGAGCGCGAACGGCCGGCCGGTCACGCAGCCGCCGGACTACGCCATGTACCCCTACGACTTCGTGCGCGTGGTCGCCGCCGCGCTCCGGGCGGCCCAGTCGACCGACGGTGATGCGCTGATCTCAGCGATGAACCAGGTCTTGGTCGAGGGTGCGAACGGCGACCACCGCGGCTTCAACGAGCGAAACCACGAGGGCGTCGTCGACGACGACGTCTACTTCGCGCGCTTCCACGGGATGACGTACGCGCCCGTCAAGGACGACGCGCTCTCGGCGACGCTGCCGACGATCCCACAGGAGGGCTAGATCCGCGCACTCCCGCTCGCAGGTCTCCTTACGCTGCTCGTAGCCGCGTTCGCGGGAGCCGCTGCAGCCGCCACCGAGCCGATCGTGCTGCCGTCGCCGATTGCCCTCGTCGGGCCGCCTCCTCCGCTCCTCCCGGGCGCGACGCCCCTCGAGAGCGAGCGGGAGCTGCGCTTTCCCGGCCGCCTGCGGAACACGGAGCGCGTGGTCGTCGGCCTCCGGGACGACGGCTCGGCGTCGAGGGTCGAGGTCGTCCAGCGCCTGCTCGTCGACCGGGTCGGCGACTACGCCTTCACGGTCCCGGCACCGGTGCTGAGCGTCGTCGCGACGCCCGATTCGCAGAGCCAGCCCGGCCAGCGGAACACGGGGATCGTCTGGCAGGGGTTCTCGTCGGGGCGCCGGCTGCTCGGGGCGCGAGCGTCGCTCGAGCCGCTTGCGGCCGGGCGGGGACTCCCGCTCGCCGTCGAGCTCGAGCGCCGGGGCGACACGACCCTCGTGCGCCTGAGAGACGTCGCCCGCCGCCGGTTTCAGTTCATGCGCGGCTCCGCTTCGGCGCCCGCCCTCGTCGGCGTCGTCGAGCGGCTCCGGAGCGCGCTCGTCCGCGGTGACCGGAACGCGCTGGCCGGCACGCTCCAGGTCCAGGGGTCGCCGGGGGGAACGGCGTCGGTCTTGGTCGACGCCCCGCTTCGCGTTCGCGGGACGGTGACGGCGGAAGGAACGGCGCCGACGCCGATCGACACCGTGCTCGGCGGCGGCCGCCCTTCCGTCCGGACGATCTCGGTTCGCGGCCGCCGGCCGAAGCTGTCGCTGCGCGCGGAGCTCTTCCGGCCGGAAGAGCTCCTCCCCAAGCCGCGAGAGCTGGCGGCCGCGCGCGACCCGCTGCGGCTGGCCCAGCTCGCCCTGGCGCGGGTCGCCCTCTCCGGCCAGTACGACCAGTACCTCGCGTCGCCCGACCACGTGGGGCCGAACCGCACCGTCTACGTGATGCGCACCGCGGCGGAGCGCCGGCACGCGTCGGCGCCGACGGCGGAGGGCGACGACGACGAGGTGCTCCCCATCGTCCTCGCCTCGGTCCTCGGGGCGGCCGCGCTCGTCGGGCTCGCGGTCCTCTGGGCGCACTCCTGACGGAAGTCGCCCCGAGGGCGATACTGCGTCTGCATGTCGTCCACCGAGATCGAGGCAGGGCTCTCCGGCCAGCCCGAGGACGAGCTCGTCCAGGCCGAGATCGAGGGCGCGCAGCGGAAGAAGCGGACCGGCAAGGGGCGCATCATCGCGATGATCGTCTCCGTCGCGGTGATCGCGGGCGTGTTCGCGTTCGCGTTGCCGCGAATCGCCGACTACGGCGCCGTCTGGGGGGAGATCAAGCAGATCTCGTGGCCGTGGATCGTCGCGCTGGCGCTCTCGGTGCTCCTCAACACCGCGACGTACGGACCGCCGTGGGTCGCCGCGCTGCCGGGGCTCGCGTACTGGCGTGCGGAGCGCCTGACGCTCGCCTCGACCGCGCTCTCGACGGTCGCTCCCGGGGGAGCCGCGGTCGGGATGGCGACCTCGGTCGCGATGCTCAGGGCGTGGGGCTTCCGCGGCCGGCCGGTCGGCCTCGCCGTCGTCGTCACCAGCGTCTGGAACCAGCTCGTCATCCTGGGCATTCCGATCATCGCCCTCGCCGGCGTCGTCGCGGAGGGCGGACGCAACCACACGCTCGAGATCGTCGCCGTCATCGCCCTCGTCGTCTTCATCGCGATCGTCGTCGGCTTCGCGGTCGGTCTGTCGAGCGAGCGCCTCGCGCGCCGCATCGGCGACCGGGCGGCGCGGCTCGCCAGCTGGACGAAGAAGCTCTTCGGCAAGGCGCCCGTGAAGTGGAGGGGCGAGTCGTTCGTGCGCTTCCGGGAGGAGGCGATCGAGCTGATCCGACACCGCTGGTTCTTCCTGACCGTGTCGACCCTCGCCGGGCATCTGACCGTCTTCGTCGTGCTGGTCGTCTCCGTTCGCGCGGTCGGCATCCCGCAAACCGAGGTGACAATCGTCGAGGCGTTCGCCGCGTGGGCGCTCGCGCGCGTGCTCGGGTCGATCCCGATCACCCCGGGCGGTGTGGGCTTCGTCGAGCTCGGCCTCACCGGCGCGCTCGTCGCCTTCGGCGCGAGCAACGACGAGGCCGTCGCGGCAACGCTGATCTACCGCTTCCTGACCGTCGTCCCCACGCTCGTGTTCGGACTGATCGCGGCGGCGACCTGGAAGGTCGGGCGCCGGCCACAGGAGGGCGTCGCGGAAACGGCCTAGCCGGGCTCGCCCTGCTCACGCGCGGCCCGCTTGGCCTCCTTCTTGGCACGGCGCCCCTCCTTCTGCTCGGCGACCTTCGCCTTTGCGTCCGTGTACGAGTCGCCGACGATCTGCCTGCCGCCGCTCCAGCCGAAGACCCAGAGCAGCAGCACGATCGCGACGAGCTGGTTCCACGCCGTCGTGATCAGCTGCTGCGCGGTCGAGTAGTCGATCGCGACCGAGTTGGCGACCCCGCAGCATGTCTTCAGCGCCAGCGCATTCGTCGCCTGCGTGACGCCGACGGCGCCGGGCGTGAACGAGGCGACGTTCGCGAGCGAGCCGGAGCCGACGACCCACATGATCGACTCGAACGTGACCGGGATCGCAAACGCGGCGAGGAAGATCCCGATCACCGCCAGCTTGCACAGCCAGGAGAGAAGCGACGGCAGGAAGGCACGTGTCAGGTAACGCTTCGGGGTCGCCAGGATCACGCCGCCCTCCTTCGCGTTCTCCCACAGCACCGCGACCTTGCGCTTCAGCACCCTGGCCACGACCACGAGCCCGACCACGATCCCGGCGACGATCGCCACGGTCAGGACCCAGTGAGAGGTCAGGTTGCCGAAACTGATGTCGAACGCGCCCGGGACGCTCAGGAACATGTAGAGGTAGACGAAGGTCCCGGCGATCGTGAAGAAGATCTTCTGCACCAGGTATGCCGCCAGCGCGCCGGCGAGGGTGCACGAGGGGATGATCGCGACGAACATGAAGAGCGTCACGAACGTGCCGATGTTCGCCGGCAGCCAGCCGTTCATCGCCACGCCGACGGCGTAGCTCGCCACAACCGGCCAGAACCCGACCTCCTCGCGGTATGCCGCCTTGAGGATGAAGTAGTACGAGACCCCGGCGAAGACCGTCTGCCCGGTCTGCGCCGCGAGCGCAGCGAAGAAGTAGCCGGGGTTCTTGTCCCAGATCGCCGTGATCTGGTCCCAGAGGTTGGACAGCCAGCCGGTGACGTCGACGCCGAGCAGACCGAGAACCACCCAGATCAGGAGGATCCCGACGATCCAGCGGCCGACCTTGACGAATCGCTTCGGCCTGGAGTCGGTCGGTGCGCCGAGCGGCGCCGAGACGAGCCCGCTCACGCCGGCCTCCTCGGTGCAGTCGCGCGCTGCGCGAGGAGCACGCCCGCGATCGGCGCGAGCGACAGAGCCCGGCCGAGGCCGTGGCCGAGGGCGTTGGAGATGAGCGCCACGTCCTTCAGGAACGGAGTCTGAACGCCGACCCACACGGCATGCAGCGGCTTCGCGAAGAGGCGCTCTCGCCTCACCGGAGATCCAGTCGGCCGCCGGGGGGAAGAACTTGGACGGCGACCTCGGGGGCGAGCCGGCGCGCGGCGGCGACGAAGGCGTGCGGTGGGTCGTGGAGGAAGCGAGCCCGGGTGCTCCGGTAGAGCGGGCGCAACGTTCCCCAGTGGATCGGGACGGCAGCCTTCGGGCGGAGCAGCGCCAGCGCCTCCGCCGCGCGCTCCGGGTCCATGTGGCCCGGGCCGATCTTCGCTCCCCAGCCCCAGATCGGCAGCAGCGCGAGGTCGAGGTCGTCGACCAGCCCCTCCATCTCCGCAAAGACGTCGGTGTCCCCGGCGAAGAAGACGCGACGCGAGCCCAGAACGGCGAAGGCGACGGTCAGGGCGGCCCGGCCGGGCGAGGGGCGGCCGGCATGGTCCGCGCGCGTCGTGCGAACGACGACGTCACCGACCGGAGTCTCGTCTCCCGCTTCCACCTCGGTGACGTTCGAGAAGCCTCGCCGCCGCAGCAGCTGCCCGAGTCCATGCGCCAGGATCACCGGCAGCTCCCGGGGGAGCCGCGCGAGCGAGCGCAGGTCGAGGTGGTCGTGGTGCCCGTGCGAGATCAGGACGGCGTCGACCTCGCCGGGATCCAGAACCGGGGACGTGCGCCAGAGATGTGCCACGCGGCGCCGGAGGACCGGATCCGTGAGCAGCCGCACTCCGTCGACCTCGATCACCGTCGTCGAGTGTCCCAGGTACGTGACCCGGCCGCACCCTCCCGTCGGGACGATGTCGTCCACGTCGTTCCCACTAGGCTGCGCGGCGATGTCCGCGGTCATCTACGGCGAGGATACGACGGCGTGGTCGCCCGGGAAAATCCGGTTCCGGATCACGCATTTCGTGGTGAGCTGGCTCGTCGGTGCGGCATCGCTGCTGATCGC
>JBKPRD010000244.1:0-18773 GCA_046734415.1 Actinomycetota bacterium
CGTGATCACCTCGAAGTCGATCTCGAAGAACGGCGGGCGGGCGGGGTACCGGGGGCTGCTCGAGGTCGCGAAGGGCGCGCACGGCTCCCGCTCCAAGGTCGTCTGCGACGCGCTGATCCTCGACGAGGAGTCGCGCTCCGATACCTACCCGTACATCCGGATCGACGAGAACGACGTCGACATCGGCCACGAGGCGACGGTCTCGAAGATCGGCGAGGAGCAGCTCTTCTACCTGATGTCCCGCGGGCTCTCCGAGGCGGAGGCCTCGGCGATGATCGTAAGCGGCTTCGTCGAGCCGATCACGAAGGAGCTGCCGCTCGAGTACGCGGTCGAGATGAACCGCCTGATCCAGCTGCAGATGGAGGGCTCCGTCGGTTGATCGTCGAGCGCACCGACTTCGTCTCGGTGCCAGTCACGAATCTTGAGCGGTCGACGGCGTGGTACCGCGACACGCTCGGCCTCGAGCAGACCGGCGAGGGCGCTTGGCCCGAGTTCCGGCTCGGCGAGAACGCGTTCCTCTACCTGCTCGACCCGACCAACATCGGCCAGGAGTTCAAGGGGCCGCACACGTCGCCGATCGCGCTCCGCGTGCCCGACGTCGAAGAGGCGCGCACCGAGCTCGCGTCGCGCGGCGTCGAGTTCCGCGGCGAGACGTTCGACTCGGGGGTCTGCCACATGGCGTTCTTCACCGACCCCGACGGGAACGAGCTGATGCTGCACCGCCGGTACGCACCGCGCGACTGATGCACATCGAGCAGGTGGACTTCGTGTCGGTGCCGACGCGCGACGTCGAGCGCGCGGTCGCCTGGTATCGGGACACGCTCGGCCTGCCGGCCAGCGACGTCACGCCGGGCGAGGTCGAGGCGCCGAACCTGACGCTGTCGTTCTGGAACCCCGAGGCCGACGGCGAGCAGTTCCAGCCGAACGCGGCCGGGCTCGCGCTGCGCGTCGCCGACGTGGCGGCCTCGGTCGACGAGGCTCGCGATGCCGGCGCCGAGGTGATCGGGATCGAGGACACAGGCGTCTGCCACATGGGCTTCGTCAGGGACCCGGACGGCAACGTCCTGATCCTGCACCGGAGGTACGTGCCCCGTGACTAGGGCCGAGGCGCTCGCGCGGTACCAGAACCTGCCCCTGCCGGACACGACGCAGGAGGCCTGGCGCTTTACGGATCTCGCCGGATTCGACCCGGATTCCTTCGGCCGAAACGGTCATGTCGGGGGACAGTCCCCCGACACGTCCATGCTGGACATCGACCTGGCCGGCGTTGCCGTCGTCGTCGAGGACGGGATCGAGATCGAGCACGCGCCCGACGGGGTGACGTTCGAGCCGCTTGGCGAGCACGAGCGGCTCGGCACGCTCGTCGGCGCCGACGACAAGTTCACCGCCCACAACACGGCGAGCTGGCGGCACGGGCTGCTCGTCCGCGTGCCCAAGGGCGTCGAGCTCGAGCAGCCGCTCTACGTCCGGATCGCGAACGCCGCCGACGACGGCGCGCTCTTCTGGCGACTGCTCGTGGTCGCAGAGGAAGGGTCGCGCTTCTCGCTGATCGAGGAGTACGCGTCCCGGTCGCCGGAGCTGAGCGGCTACTCCAACGCCGCCGTCGAGCTCTTCGTCGAGCAGGGCGCCAGGCTCGAGTACGTGTCGCTGCAGAACCTCTCCCGCGAGACCTGGCACTTCGCCACCCATCACGCGCGGGTCGAGCGCGACGCGGAGCTCGACTGGGTCGCGGGCGGCTTCGGCTCGAAGAAGGGGAAGACGCGGATCCAGAACGACCTCGCCGGCCAGGGCGCGACCTCCCGGGTGACCGGCGCCTACTTCGCCGACGGCTCGCAGCACCTCGATTACGACACCTTCCAGGAGCACATGGCGCCGAACACGACCTCCGACTTCGCCTTCAAGGGAGCACTGCGGGACACCGCGACGACGGTCTGGCGCGGGATGATCCGTGTCGAGCGCGACGCGCAGAAGACGAACGCCTACCAGGAGAACCGCAACCTGCTCCTCTCGAAGGATGCACACGCGGACTCGATCCCCGGCCTGGAGATCCTCGCCAACGACGTCCGCTGCACCCACGGCGCGACGCTCGGGCAGGTCGACCGGGAGCAGCTCTTCTACCTGATGGCCCGCGGCCTCTCACGTCCGGAGGCCGAGCGCCTGATCGTTCGCGGCTTCTTCCAGGACGTGCTCGACCGGATCGAGCTCGAGCCGGTGCGCGAGGCGCTCGCGGACGCCCTGGAAGCGCGCATCCCGTCGGCGTAGCCCTGCGCGTCTTTCCCGGCGGGCACGCGCAGTTTCGGCGCTGCCGTATGGTCGGACGCCGACCGGCAGCGGATCCGGTACATCGGATCGAGCGCCGGGGGCAGGCGGAGCACGATCGGATCGCCTGGCTCCTCGGCAGGCTCGAATCGTCGTCTCAGTAGTAGATCGTTCGCGTCAGGTGGTGCGGGTAATGGGTGCGATGGAACGGCACCCAGAGACGCGCGTCCACCTGCGGGACGATCACGCGCAGCTCCGGGGGTCGTAGCTCGTTGACGCGGCAGGTGAGCTCCTCGCACGCGTAGATCGTGTGCGCGCGGATCTCGACCTCCCACGGCGACCCCGCTTCGATGAGGCGACCGGCCTGCACCGCCTCGTCGAGCTCATCCGAGTAGCGCGTGATCCCGAGCACGCGCAGCGCCGCCGGGACGATGTAGTTCGCGAACGCGGTCAGCCGGTCCAGGTCATCGAGCCCTGTCCCGCCCGGCAAGGTCGCCTCGAGGATCCAGACCGACAGCTGTGCGAGCTTCCAGAAGCGCACCGTCCCGCCGGCGTACACGGCCGTGTCGTCGAACCGCGGGAAGTCGCGGGTCAGCACCTCGAGGAAGCCGTTGCCTCCGTCGTAGAGCCGCGACCGTCCTGCGAGCACGTTCGAGAATCGGCCGTCGTACCGCTCCGCCAGGGTCGAGCCGACCTCGCGGAGGATCCCCGCCCGCTCCCTCAGCAGCTGCAGCTCCGAGTTCCCGCCGCGGAACACTTCGCGCAGATCGTCCTCGGTGACCCGGGCGAGCCACAGCGCGTCGAGCACCGGCACGCCTTCCGCGAGCGCACGCTGGAGGCAGAAGTGCATCCCGTCGGCGTCGGCGAGGACGCGCCCCTCGTGCTCCACCTCCCACCGGGTCCGCGTCCCGAGATCGGTGAAGGCGAAGTTGATCGAGGTCGCGGTCAGGACGAAGTCGACGATCCCGTCACGGTCGAGCTCGAGCGGGAACGGGAGCAGGAATTCGGGCGGCGGCAGCTCCTCGTAGGCGAGCCAGCCGGCGTGCTCGGCCAGCCGGTCGAGGTCGATCGAGACGTCGCGCGCGGAGCGCACGACCGGGAGCACGCTGTCGACCACGGGATGGGCCATGCCGGAGCATTCGACCACAACCCGGCCGGTACGATTGATTCGTGGCCGTCACCACGCGACCGAAGCTCGACGCGGGCAAGCTGAGGGCTGACTTCCCCGTCTTCGACCACCCGATTCACGGGAAGCCGCTCGCGTTCCTCGATTCCGCGGTCACCTCGCAGAAGCCGCGGCAGGTGCTGGACGCGATGCGCGAGTTCTACGAGACCTCGTACTCGAACGTCCACCGTGGCGTCTACACGCTCTCCGAGCGCGCCACGGAGGGGTACGAGGGTGCGCGCGAGAAGGTGCGGGCGTTCGTCAACGCCGCCTCGACGCGCGAGGTGATCTTCACCCGCCAGGCGACGGAGGCGCTGAATCTCGTCGCCTACGCCTGGGGGCTCGACAACCTCGGCCCGGGCGACCTCGCGCTCGTTACGGAGCTCGAGCACCACTCGAACTTCGTCCCGTGGCAGCAGATCGCGAAGCGGACGGGCGCCGAGTTCAGGATGATCCCGATCGACGACCAGGGCGAGCTGCGGATGGACCTGGTCGACGAGGTGGCCGGCGACCTGCGGGTCAAGGTCGTCGCCTCGAATCTGGTTTCGAACTCCCTCGGGACGATCAACCCGATCGAGCGGCTCGCCGCGTGGGCGCACGAGCGCGGCGCGATCATGGTCGTCGACGCCGCCCAGGCGGCGCCGCACCGCCGGATCGACGTGCAGACGCTCGGCGCCGACTTCGTCGCGTTCTCCTCGCACAAGATGTGCGGCCCGACGGGGGCCGGCGTCCTCTGGGGCCGGCGGGAGCTGCTCGAGGCGATGCCGCCGTTCAACTACGGCGGCTCGATGATCCGGTCGGTGAAGGTCGAGGACACCCAGTGGAATGAGCTGCCGTACAAGTTCGAGGCCGGCACGCCCGCGATTGCGGAGGCGTACGGGCTCGGCGTCGCGATCGACTACCTGCAGGCGATCGGGCTGGAGGCGATCGAGGAGCACGAGCACGAGCTCGCGGCCTACGCGCTGGAGCGGCTCGCCGAGCTGCCGTTCGTGACCGTCTACGGCCCGCCGCCGGACCGGCGTGTGGGTCTGGTGTCGTTCAACCTCGACGGCGTCCACCCGCACGACGTCGCGCAGGTGCTCGACTGGGAGGGGATCGCGATCCGCGCCGGCCACCACTGCTGCCAGCCGCTGATGACCCGCCTCGGCGTCGCGGCGACGAACCGTGCGAGCTTCTACCTGTACACGGTCCCGGAGGAGATCGACCGGCTCGTGGCGGGGCTGCAGAAGGTGAAAGAGGTTCTGGGGTGAGCGAGTTCGATCAGCTGTACCGCGAGGTGATCCTCGACCACTACAAGAATCCGCGTGGTCACGGGGTGATGGAGGACGCCGACGCCGAGGCCGAGGGGCAGAACCCGCTCTGCGGCGACGAGGTGTCGATCTACGTCGCGTTCGGCGAGGACGGCGACACGATCGACGACGTCATGTTCTCGGGCCGCGGGTGCGCCATCTCGCAGGCGGCGACCTCGATGCTGACCGAGATGGTCAAGGGGCGGAAGGCGAGCGAGGTCGCGGCGATGCCGAAGGAGGACCTGCTAGAGGAGATCGGGATCCCGCTGACCCCGGTACGCCTGAAGTGCGCGATCCTCGGACTGACGACCCTCAAGCTCGCGCTGCACAAGGGCAAGGGCACGCCGCTCCCCGAGGGCCTGGCCGAGCTGGACGAGCTCGAGCTGAAGTAGCCACGTGGCCGAGCTGGACGTGTGCCCGGTCGAGGAGCTGCCGCCGGGCGAGGTGAAGATCGTGCACGCGGGGCTGCTCTCGCTCGGCGTCTACAACCTCGACGGCGAGTTCTACGCGATCGAGGACCGCTGCTCCCACGACGACGGGCCGCTCTGCGAGGGCGACTTCGACGCGGAGGAGGGGATCGTCATCTGCCCGCGGCACGGCGCGAACTTCGACATCCGCTCCGGGCGCGCTCTGACGCTGCCGGCGTACGAGCCGGTCGACGTCTATCCCGTGCGCGTCGTCGACGGGATCGTCAAGGTCGAGATCTGATCCGGCCCGCGGCGGCGTATGATCGCGCTGCCGTCAGTCCCGAAGGAGGGCCACATGAGCCTGATCTCACTCGCGTCCGTCCGCGCGCTGCAGGAGGACGCGGCCGCCGAGGGCCGCGGGCGCCCCGGCCGGATTCCGGGCGCCGCCGATGCGCAGGAGCGCATCATCGGCGAGCTCGTCGCGTTCATCCCGGCGGAGCCCGTGACGCTCTTCATCGCCGTGCTTGCCGCCGTCGGCACCGACAGCGCGAGCTGGGTCCGCTGGATCGTCTTCGGCGTCGTCGTCGCGCTCGCGCCGCTCTGGGTCGAGATCCACTACCTGCAGAAGGTGCGCTCCCGGCGAGCGCGTCGCAAGGTCCCGCTGTTCGAGATGGTCGTCGGCGTCGTCGCGTTCGTGGCGTGGTCGACCTCGGTGCCGTATTCGCCGTGGACGGACATCGGCGGGTTCACGACCCGCTGGGGCCTGCTGATCGCGCTCGTCACCGCAGGCGCCCTGCTCACGGTCAGCGAGCTCCGCGAGGCGCTGCTCCGCGGCCGCCCGCACCGGGCCCAGACGGCCGCGTCCTGATCCGCTGAGGCGGCGCGGTCGTCCACGACCAGTGCCTGGCACTCGAGGCGTGACGACTCCGGAACCTTTCGTCCACCGGAAGGGATGGCCTAATCTGCGATCGTGCTGGACGACCAGGTGCGCGCGGTGCTCGAGCGGCTCGAGCACGAGGACGCCGCCGAGCGCGCGGAGGGCGTCCCGCGGGAGCGGCGCTCGCGGGCGGTCACGCCCACTACCGGTCGGTTCCTGTTCTCGGTCGTCGCGCCGCAGAACGCCTGCGAGGTGCTGGAGATCGGCGGCTCGCGCGGCTACTCCTCGATCTGGCTCGCCGCCGGCGTCCGGATCCTCGGCGGGCGCGTGCTCTCGATCGAGCGCGACCAGGTCAAGTGCGAGGCCTGGCGCCGCAACGTCACGGATGCCGGGCTCGAGGAGTGGGCGGAGCTCGTCCAGGGGGACGCCCTCGAGACCGTCGCCGGGATCGCCGACATCTTCGACGTCGTCTTCCTCGACGCCGAGAAGGAGGACTACGAGCGGCTCTTCCTCCTCGCACGCCAGAAGCTCGAGCCCGGCGGGCTCGTCCTCGCCGACAACGTCCTCTCGCACGAGGAGACGCTGGGCGCCTACTCCCGCGCGCGGCAGGCGGACTTCACGCTCGTGAGCGTGACGGTCCCGCTCGACCGTGGCCTCGAGGTCACCGCTGTCCTGACTGACCCGCTAGAGTGGGAACAACCGCGGAAAGGAGGTGGTCCGACTTGAGCGATGACAGTACGGGCAGTGGAGGTGCCGGCCGGTAGGGGCGTGTCCCCGGACCTGATGAGGGGAATCGCCTAGCCAGCGTAGGGGACTCGCTGGAAGTCGTAAGCGCCGCCGCCCCGCCTCGGTCGAGGACCGGCGGGCGGCAGGAAGCGCCCCTGCTAATACAGGTCGGTATCGGATTCGAGGGCCGCTTCGCGCGGCCCTCGATCTTTCCGGCCCGTCGCGCGCTACGGGTTCAGGTTCAGGGTGTAGCCCTTGGCCTTGAACTCGCTTCTGAGCTTTTGCAGCGTCTGGACCGTCTTTGCGCCGAGCAGAGCGTTGAGCAGGCCAGAGGGATCCTTGCCGACCTCGTCCCGCTTCGCGGACAGCTCGTTGCCGAGGTCGTTCAACGCCTTGATCAACTGCGCGTGCAATCCCTTCACCGTTGTGGGTGGGTTGATCTGGGCGAGCCGGCCAGCAACGCCGTGAAAGGCCGCAACGAGCTTATCGAGCTCGTTCTGCGGGGTCTGGCTCGAGCCGCTGACCGCGCTGATTCTCTTCACGACCTCCGCGCCGATCTGCCTCAGCTTCGCCTGGTAGGCGGCCTTGGTCAGCGGCGGCGCGGCCGGCGCGGTGGTCGTGCCGCCTGCGCTTCCCCCGCCACCGCCCCCGCAGCCGGCGGCGAGCACGCCGACGGCCGCAAGCAGGACGACCGGTTTCCGCATGCCTCGACCCTACCTCAGACGGCGCGGCGTAGCTGCTCGTCGAGCGAGAGCACGCCCAGTCCGAACGTGTCCAGCGCCGGCCCCATGTCACAGACGCTGTCGCCCGCGTCGAGCATCGTCAGCTGGTCCCGCGTCAGCGGCGACCGTGGAAGCCGCTCGACGAGCGCAGCGGCCGGGCGGACGACGCGGGTGGGGACGTTCACGCGCGCCCGACGCTTTCCGAGCACCTTCGTGATCCGCTCGTAGAGCTCGTTCCAGGTGACCGCGTCGGGCCCGCCGAGCTCGAACGTCCGGTTCCCGGCGCCGGGCAGGTCGACCGCGCTCGCGAAATACGCGGCGACGTCGTCGACCCAGATCGGCTGCAGCCGGCGCTCGCCGCTCCCGATCACGGGCGTGAGCGGGAGCCACCGCACCTGTCGGACGAAGGTCGGCAGCACGCCGCCGTCGCGCCCGAAGACGAAGCTCGGCCGGAAGATCACGTGCTCGAGCCCCGAGTCCTTCACCGCGAGCTCCATCTCCCACTTCGCTGCGAAGTACGGCGTCAGCTCCTTCGTCTCGACGCTCACCCCGAGCGCGCTCATCAGCACGAAGCGCCGCGCGCCGGCGTCCTTTGCGGCGGCGACGAGGTCCTGCGTGCCGCGCGTCATCACGCGGTCGAACTCGGAGCGCCGGCCGGAGATGATCGCGACGAGGTGGACGACGACGTCGCAGCCTGCGACCGCGCGCCGCAGGCTTGCCGCGTCGGTGACGTCGCCGCGGACGAGCTCGCATCCCCAGGTAGAGAGCGTCTCGCCGCGCCGGGGCTCGCGGACCAGGCACCGCACGTCGCGGCTCTGGGCGCGCAGGGCGTGCGCGACGTGGCGGCCGACGAACCCGGTTCCGCCCGTCAGGAGGATCAATCGGAGAAGTTCCTCCAGTAGCGGCTCGGTGTCGGCCCCTGCTGGCCCTGGTACTTCGAGCCGAGCCCGTCGCTCCCGTAGGGGGTCGACGCCGGCTCCGAGAGCTGGACGAACGACAGCTGCCCGATCTTCATGCCGTGGTAGATCGTGATCGGCAGGTTCGCGACATTCGAGAGCTCCAGCGTCACGTGCCCGTTCCAGCCGGGGTCGATGAAGCCCGCGGTGGAGTGGATCAGGAGGCCGAGGCGGCCCAGCGAGCTCTTGCCCTCGAGCCTTGCGACGAGATCGTCGGGCAGCCTGATCCGCTCGAGCGTCGAGCCGAGCACGAACTCGCCCGGGTGGAGGATGAACGGCTCGTCGTCGATCTCGACGAGCTCGGTCAGGTCCTCCTGCTCCTTCTTCACGTCGATGTACGGGTAGCGCGAGTTCCGGAAGACCCGGAAGAACCGGTCGACGCGGACGTCGACGCTCGACGGCTGGAGGAGCGCCGCGTCGTACGGATCGATCTCGATCCGGCCCTCGTCGAGCAGGCGCTGGATCGTCCGGTCGGAGAGGACCACCGGGCGCGATTCTACGGCCAGCGCCTGAGCTATCGTGAGACGGTGGCCGCTACCCGCTCGATCGAGCTTCGCACCGCAGTGCCGGGGCCGCGGTCGCAGGAGATCCTCGCGCGCAAGCGCGCAGCCGTCGCCGGCCCGCTCGACTCCACTTTCCCGATCGTCGCCGCACAAGCTCAGGGCGCGACGCTCACCGACGTCGACGGGAACACCTTCGTCGACTTCACCGGCGGCGTCGGCTGTCTGAACGTCGGGCACTCGCATCCGAAGGTCGTGGCTGCCGCGCGCGCGCAACTCGAGCGCTTCGCCCACACCGACTTCATGATCATCCCCTACGAGCCGTACGTGGAGCTTGCCGAGCGGCTGGTCGAGCGGGCGCCGATCGCCGGCCCGGCGAAGGCCGCGTTCTTCAACGCCGGTACCGAGGCGGTCGAGAACGCCGTGAAGTTCGCACGCGCGTACACGAAGCGGCCGGCGGTGATCGCATTCGAGGGCGGCTTCCACGGGCGCACGCTGCTCTCGCTCTCGCTGACCTCGAAGACCCATCCCTACAAGGCGGGCCTCGGCCCCTTCTCGCCCGAGGTCTACCGCGTTCCGTTCGCGCAGGAGTACCGCGGCCCCGACACCCGCACTGCGCTCGCTGCCTTGGAGCGCACGCTGATCACCCAGGTCGCGGCAGAGACCGTCGCCGCGATCGTGATCGAGCCGGTTCAGGGCGAGGGTGGCTTCGTGGTCGCGCCGGCCGACTTCCTGGCGGGCATTCGCCGGATCTGCGACGACAACGGGATCGTGCTCGTGGTCGACGAGGTGCAAACAGGCTTCGGCCGCACCGGGAAGCTCTTCGCGATCGAGCACTACGACGTCGAGCCCGACCTGATCACGCTCGCGAAGTCGGTCGCGGCCGGCCTGCCACTGTCGGGCGTGATCGGCAAGGCGGAGATCATGGACGCGCCCCGCCCGAACGCGGTCGGCGGCACGTACGTCGGCAACCCCGTCGCCCAGGCGGCCGCGCTCGCGGTCCTCGACGTGCTCGACGAGGAGGGCCTGGCCGAGCGTGCCAACGCGATCGGAGAGACCATGCGGACGCGGATGCACGAGTGGCAGGGCCGCTCTCCCGAGGTCGGGGACGTGCGCGGCCTCGGAGCGATGCTCGCGATCGAGCTCGTCCACGACCGCGAGTCGAAGGACCCGGCCCCCGAGCTCGCCGCAGCCGTCTGCGAGGAGGCGTTCCGCAACGGCCTGCTGCTGATCAGCGCAGGGATCTACTCGAACGTCGTCCGCGTGCTCGTGCCCTTGACGATCACGGACGGCGAGCTCGACGAGGCGCTCGAGGTCTGGGAGCGGGCGCTCGAGCGCGTGCTCGCGGCGTAGCGCGGGCCGCGTAGGGAAAATGCCTGCCGGCATGGTCGGCGAGCTGATCGCGGAGCGGTACGAGCTCGAGGAGCTCGTCGGCAAGGGCGGGATGTCGAGCGTCTACCGCGCGAAGGACAGACTGCTGGAACGCACGGTCGCGATCAAGGTCCTGCACGAGCACTACTCGCGCGACGACGACTACGTCGAGCGGTTCCGGCGCGAGGCACGCGCCGCGGCGCAGCTCTCGCATCCGAACATCGTCACGGTGATCGACCGTGGGGAGGACGGCGGGCGCCAGTTCATCGTCTTCGAGTTCATCGACGGGCAGAACCTGAAGCAGCTCGTCGAGAGCGAGGGACGGCTGCCGGTCCGCACGGCGCTCGAGCTCGGGATCGAGATCGGCCGGGCGCTCGCGTTCGCGCACAAGAGCGGTCTCGTCCACCGCGACGTCAAGCCGCAGAACGTCCTCCTCGGCAACGGCGAGGTCAAGGTGACCGACTTCGGGATCGCTCGCTCGGCGGACGTCAAGCACGGATTGACCCAGACCGGGACCGTGCTCGGCACGAGCGACTACATCGCGCCGGAGCAGGCGAGCGGCGAGCCGGTGAGCGTGCTCAGCGACGTGTACTCGCTCGGGGTCGTGATCTACGAGCTGCTGGCCGGCGAGCCTCCATACCGCGGCGACAACTTCCTGGCGGTCGCGATGCGCCACGTCAACGATCCCGTGCCGAGCATCGCCGAGGCCCGGCCGGACGTCCCGATCCGGCTCGACGCCGCGATGCGACGGGCGATGGCGAAGCGTCCGGAGGAGCGCTTCGACTCGATGGCGGCCTTCGTCGACGAGCTCGAGGCGATCCTCGACGGCCTCGGCGAGCCCGACAGCGACCGCACGACGATCATGCCTCCGGCCGCGCCCGCACGGCCTCGTAGCCGCGCGCGGTCGCGCCGGCTCGCGCCGTGGCTCGTACTCCTGGTCGGGCTGGCCCTGATCGGGGCGGGTCTCGGCGCGTACCTGGCCCTCCGCGACAACGACTCAGGCGGGGGCCGAGGCGGCACCACCGGGCCGATCCACCTCGTCGCGTCGAACGCCTACGACCCCGAAGGTGACGGTCAGGAAAACGACCAGCTCGTCGCCAATGCGATCGACGGCAACGCCGGCACCGACTGGCACACCGAGCATTACAACACCGCCGAATTCGGGAACCTGAAGAGCGGCGTCGGGCTCGTCGTCGACGCAGGAACACCCGTCAGGCCGACCTCGCTGACGATCCTGAGCAGTACGCCCGGGTTCGCGGCCGACATCAAGGCGGGAGCCTCGTCCGCCGGTCCCTTCGACACCGTCTCGAGCTCGATGGAGGTCGGATCGCGCACGACCTTCCACCTCTCGGTCGATCCTGCCCGGCGGTACTTCCTGATCTGGATCACGAGGCTCCCGTCCGACACCCAGCGCGCAGCTGTGAACGAAGTCACGATCCCGTAGACTCCGCCGGTGCGACTGAGCAAGAACTCGAAGCTCGCTGTGATCGCGGGCGTGCCGCTGTTCGCTCGCTGCTCGAAGGGCGAGCTCGCCCGGATCGCGCAGCTCGCCGACGAGATCGACCTCCCTCCGGGAAAGACTCTGACGAAGGAAGGTGCCCGCGGGCGCGAGTTCTTCGTGCTGCTCGAGGGGTCGGCGGAGGTGCTGCGGGGCAATCAGCGGATCGCGACGATGGGCGGCGGCGACTTCTTCGGTGAGATCGCGCTCGTCACGGAGGTGCCGCGGACGGCGACGGTGACGACGACCTCACCCGTCCACGCACTCGTGATCACCGATCGCGCCTTCCGCGAGCTGATGCGCGACTCGCCCTCGATCCAGGGCAAGGTGCTGCAGGAGCTCGCAGCGCGTCTCGCCCACTCGCTTTAGTACCTGAGCCGCTCGCGCCGCTCGCGCCGCTCGAGGGCGAGGTCGATCGCGCGGTCGAGCAGCTCGGCGTAGGGGATCCCCGAAGCCTCGAACAGCTTCGCGTAGACGCTCGTCGCGGTGAAGCCCGGCATCGTGTTCAGCTCGTTGACGAGCACTTCGCCGTCCTCGCGGACGAAGCAGTCGACCCGTGCGATCCCCTCGCACTCGGTCGCGACGAAGGCCTGTACCGCGAGCTGCTGGACGCGCAGGGTCTGCTCGTCGGTGATTCGAGCAGGGAGGACGAGGTCCATCTCGCCCTCGTCGTACTTCGCCTGCCAGTCGTACCACTCGTTGTTCGTGACGACGATCTCGCCGACGAGCGAGGCGACTGGCTCCCGGTTGCCGAGGACTCCGACCTCGACCTCGATCCCTGAGACGAACTCCTCGACGAGCACCTTCTCGTCGTGCTCGAAGGCAAGAGTAACCGCCGCGCGCAGCTCGTCCGCGTCGTGCGCCTTCGTGATCCCGACCGACGAGCCGAGCCGCGCCGGCTTCACGAAGACCGGATAGCCGAACGGGTTCTCCGGCCGGGCCCCGTCACGCAGGGTCACGTTGCGCGTGACGGGGATCCCCTGGTCGCGCATCACCGCCTTGAACAGATCCTTGTCCATGCAGAGGGCGGACGCGGTGACGCCGGCGCCGACGTACGCGACGTCGGCCATCTCGAGCACGCCCTGCAGCGCGCCGTCCTCGCCGAACGGTCCGTGGAGGATCGGCAGCACGACCTCGACGTCGCCCAGCGTGGCCGCGACCTCGTCGGACGTACCCGGAACCGGCAACGGCGGAACGGGCCCATCGGTGCCTGCCACCGGTTCCAGTTCCTTCGGGACCCGGCCGGAAGGGAGGGTCCAGTGTCCGTCGCGGCCGATCTCCACCGGGACGACCTCGTACCGCTCGGAGTCGAGTGCGGCGATCACCGACCGGGCGGAGGCCAGCGAGATCGGGTGCTCCGACGAACGGCCGCCCATCAGGACGGCGACGCGCCGGCGCGTCATTGCGTCGGCGGCTGCTGGCCGTTGTCCGACGGCGTGGTCACGGTCGGCGCGACGGGCGCCGGCGCCTCCGTGGTCGTCGTCGCCTCCGTCGTCGTCGGCGCCACCGGCGGCGGGGCGACGTAGTGGCCGACGGTGATCGTCACCGTCGTCCCCGGCTTCGCCGACTCGCCCGGGCCAGGAGTCTCGGTGAGGACGACGCCGTCGACCGACGAATCCTGCGTGTCCTGGAGGTCGACGACCACCTTGAAGCCGGAGTTCCGCAGGGTCGCGATCGCATCGGCTCGGCTGAAGCTCGTCACGTCCGGGACCACGGTCTCCTGCGGGCCCTTGGAGACGAACAGGGTGATCGTCGAGCCCGGGGCGATGAAGGAATTTGCCGGCGGGTCCATCTGGACGACGATTCCCTTCGGGTCGTTTGACTCGACATCGCGGCGGGCGACGGCGAACCCCGCGCCCTGCAGCGTCCCTGCGGCCGATTCGAACGGCGACCCCAAGACGGACGGCACTCCGACCGGCTTCGGCCCCTGCGAGACGTTGATCCGCACCTTCGCGCCCTTGAGCAGACGCGACCCGGTCTTCGGGTACTGGCCCGTGACGGTCCCCGAGTCCTTCGCCGAGTGGACGTAGTGGACGTCCGCCTTCAGGCCCTTCTCGGTCAGAGCGGCGACGGCGTCCGTCGCCTGTCTTCCGATCACGTTCGGCACAGAGACCTTCGGTTTGCCGGTCGAGACGAAGATCCGCACCACCCAGCCCTTGTCCCGGCGCTCGCCGGCGCTCGGGTCCTGCCTGAAGACGCGGCCCTCCTCGACCGAGTCGGAAGGTTGCCGGATGACCTTGTAGCCGAGGTCGGCCGCCTCCAGCTTCTCGACCGCGAGCCGTTCGACCGAGCCGGCGACCAGCGGCACGGCGACCGGCTTCGTCTGGTTCAGCTGGTCCTGGATCTTCGTGTAGACGTACCATCCGCCGACGATCGCGGCGGCGATCAGCAGGGCCGCGAGCAGCCACGGCCAGAACGAGCGGCGGGCCGGCTCCTCGTATTCGTAGAAGCCGGTCGGGCGCGAGTACGGGGGCGGCGGCGCGGCCGTCGGAGGCGTGACGCGGCGCGTGATCGCGGTCGGCGCGCCGGCGAGCGTCGCCGCGCCTGCGCCGCGCAGGACCTGGGTCGCCGCCTCCTCGGTCTCGGGCGCGACGGCCTGGCCGAGAGAGGCACGAGCCAGATCGGCGTCCATCTCGTCTGCGCTCTGGTAGCGGTCGGCCGGGTCCTTGGCGAGCGCACGCAGCACGATCGAGTCGAGCTCGTGCGGGACCTCCGGCCGCTTCTCGGACGGGGGCAGCGGCGTCGTCGAGAGGTGCTTCATCGCGATCTCGAGCGGCGTGTCACCGGTAAACGGAACCGAGCCGGTCAGCATCTCGTAGAGCACGATCCCGACCGAGTAGATGTCGGAGGCGGGCGTGACGGGGGCGCCCTTCGCCTGCTCGGGCGAGAGGTACTGCGCCGTGCCGATGATCGATCCCGTCTCCGTCATCTGGCTCGTCCCCGAGCGAGCGATCCCGAAGTCCGTCACCTTCAGCCGGCCGTCCGGAGCGACCACGACGTTGTGCGGCTTGATGTCGCGGTGGACGATCCCATGCCGGTGCGCGAACCCGAGCGCCGCCAGGATCTGGCGCGCGTAGTCGATCGCGACCGGGAGGGGAGTCGGTCCCCGCGTGATCAGGAGCTCCTTGAGGGTGCGACCCTCGAGGTACTCCATCGCGATGTAGTAGGTGCCCTCGGCCTGCCCTCGGTCGTAGATCGAGACGATGTTCGGGTGCGAGAGGCCGGCCGCGTTCTTCGCCTCCCGCCGGAAACGCTCGACGAACTGCTCGTCCTGCGAGTGGCGCTCGTCGAGCATCTTGATCGCGACGCTGCGGCCGAGCTCTTGGTCCTCGGCCAGATAGACGTTCGCCATTCCGCCGGTGCCGAGCTTGCGCACCACGCGGTAGCGGCCGTCGAAGACCTGGTCGATGAGGGTGTCCGGGGCCGCCATCCTCTCCCGCTACAGATTACGGGCGGCCCCGGAGCAGGGCCTGGATGATTTGCTTGGCGATCGGGGCGGCCGTATGCCCACCTACTCCGTTCTGGTTCTCGAGGTAGACGGCGACGGCGACCTTCGGGTGGTCGGCCGGCGCGAAGGCGATGAACGAGGTCGTGTTCACGTGGTTGACGCCGGTCTCCGCCGTCCCGGTCTTGCCGGCGACCTTGATCCCGGGGATCTGAGCAGCGGTTCCCGTTCCGGACTCGACCACCTTCTCCATCATCTGGGTCAGGGTCGCGGCCGTCTGCGGCGAGATCGCCCGCGAGAGCTGGTGCGAGTGTGTCCGGAAGACGGTACTCCCGTCGGGCGCCGTGATCTTCTCGACCGTGTACGGCCGCATGACCACGCCGCCGTTCGCGATCCCCGCCGTGACCATGGCCATCTGCAGCGGCGTCACCTGCAGGCGCTCCTGGCCGAAGGCGAGGCGGCCGGGGTCGACCTGGTTCGGGTCGTGCGGTCGGAAGAGCCGGCCGTGGTCGTAGAGCCCGCTCGGGACGCGCTCGCTGGACGGCGTCTCCAGCGGCGGCTCCGAGTAGAAGCCGAAGCGCTTCGCGTAGTCGAGCACCTTCAGGCCGCCCAGCCGCTTCCCGATCTCGCAGAAGACGGCGTTGATCGAGTGCTCGAGCGCCGTCGTGAAGTCGACGTGCCCGAACACCTCGGGGCCGCTCTGGTCGGCGAAGTTCGAGACCCGCTTCCCGTACTCCTCGCAATAGCCCTTGTCGTCGAAGGTCGAGTCGGCGCGATAGACGCCGCTGTCCAGCGCCGCAGCGGCAGTGACGACCTTGAACGTCGAGCCGGGGGTGTAGAGCCCGTCGGTCGCGCGGTTGACGAGCGGGGCCGGGTTCTGGCATCGCGCGGCGCTGGCGCGCCGCGCGATGGAATTGAAATGCCCTTCGACAAGACCTGGGTCGTATGACGGCGACGACGCCATGACCAGGACACGCCCTGTCGACGGCTCAAGGGCGACAGCCGCGCCGCAGTTGCCGTCGAGCGCGTTCAGCGCCACCCGCTGAGCGTCGGGCCGGATCGTCAGCATCAGGTTGTTGCCGGTCACGGTCGCGCCCTTCAGCCGGTCGAGCGTGCGCCGCACGACGGTGTTCAAATGCGAGTTCGACGCGGTCAGGTAGGCGTTCATCGAGCGTTCCAGGCCCGCCCGCGAGCGAGACTGCGTCGAGTAGCCGACGAGTTGGGCGGCGAGGTCGCCGGCCGGATAGCGGCGGAAGTAGAACGTCTGCCCCTTCGTCTTCACCGCCCGGCGCGCCGCGAGCAGCGTGCCGTCGGCCGCGTAGATCAGGCCGCGGCGGATGTGGAACTGCGCGACCCGCTGGATCGCGTTGTCCTGGCGCGCCTCCAGCCCCGCGACCGCCCACGACTGCCAGTAGGTCGTGCCGACGACGAGCGCCGCCAGGAGCAGCAACGAGACGATCGTCACACGTCCGATCTGCTTGTTCATCGCGGCGCGTTCGCCCGGTTGGAGACGAGGAGGAGCCCGGCAAGCAGGATGAAATTCGCGACGATGCTCGAGCCGCCGTAGCTGATGAACGGCAGGGTGATCCCCGTGAGCGGCGACTCGCGGAGCAGCCCGCCGACGTTGATGAACGTCTGCAGCGCGAACGCGAACGTCAGGCCGGTGGCGAGCAGCTTGGAGAACCCGTCCTGGGCGAGGACGGCGGTGCGGAACCCGCGCAGGGCGAAGACCATGTACCCGAGCAGCACGGCGGAGATTCCGATCAGGCCGAGCTCCTGCGCAAGCGCCGAGTAGATGAAGTCGCTGTTCACGTAGGGGATCAGGTCGGTGCCGCCGGTCGTCGTGAAGGTGCCCCGGCCGAACCCCGTCCCGCCGAACTGTCCGTTCGCGATCGAGTACGAGCCCTGCACGGTCTGGTAGCAGGCGCCGTGAACGTCGTTCCACGGATGGAGCCAGCAGTCGACGCGCTCCTGAACGCGCGAGATGCTCGAGTAGGCGACCGCCGACCCGGCGAGGAAGAGGCCGAGCCCGATCGCGACGAAGAGCGCGCGGCCGGTGGCCACGTACAGCATCGCGAGGAAGATCCCGAAGTAGAGGAGGGCGCTGCCGAGATCGTTGGTCTCGACGATCACCAGCATCGCCGCGCCCCAGATCAGGAGCAGCGGCCCGAAGTCCTTCAGCCGTCCCTGCGCGAGCACCTCACGCTTCTCGCGGAGGTAGCCGGCGAGGAAGACGATCAGGGCGATCTTGGCCAGCTCGCCGGGCTGGAACTGCAGCGGCCCGATCTTCACCCAGAGGCGCGCGCCGTTGATCGTCGTCCCGATCACGGGCAGCGCCGGCAGTACGAGCAGGCCGACCGCGGAGAGGCCGAAGAGGTACTTGTAGCCCTCCAGGACCCGGAAGTCGCGACGGAGCAGGAGCAGCGTCGCCGAGAACGCGGCGACGCCGACGACGATCCAGAACCCCTGGCGGAACGCGTCGCTCGGCCCGAGGCGGTAGATCTCGGTCAGCCCGACGGCCGTCAGCAGCCCGGCGAGCGGGAGCAGGTACGGGTCCGCCCACGGCACCGCGATCCGCGCGACGAAGTGCGCGGCCAGGTACAGGCCGAGGAAGATGAGCGCGTAGGAGATCGAGCCGGCGGAGATGACGTCCTGCCGGGCGATGTAGACGCTGGCGAAGCCGAGCGCGGTCAGGATCCCGACGGCGACCAGATTGGCGAGCTCTCGGTTTCTCTCGGTCATCCGGAGCTAGGGCACGACCTGGGCCTCGTACTGCTTCACGGCCTGCAGCGCCGAGTCGTAGCTGCGCAGGTCGTGGCCGAGCAGCTTCCGGCGCTCGGCCTGGGAAAGCTCACCCGCGAGCACAGGGCTCTCGTAGCGGAGTCGGTAGAGGCGGACGCCGCCGGCGATGTTCCAGGGGAAGCCCTGGTAGACGGCGATCTTCCCGTTCGACTCGGCGCCGACGAAGTACGAGCGCGACAGCGACCAGACGACGAGGGCCGCGAGGAGCACGACGAGCGTCGACGAGCCGACGATCACCGCCGTCCGCGAGACCCGCCGATGGTCTCCGTGGTCGTGGCCGTCGCGCCGGGCGAGCGCGTCCAGCTCTTCGCCGCGCATCAGGGTCGTCTCGTCGATGGTGGGGACGGCGTGGAGCTCCGAGAGCGTCTCTTCCTCCGGCGGCGGCTGCTCCTCGACGGCCGGCAGCGTGGCGGTGTCCTCGAGGCCGGCGCCGTCGCCGGCGATCTCGAAGAGGACGATCGTGATGTTGTCCTCGCCGCCGCCCTTGTTGGCGGCGTCGACCAGCGCGCGGGCCGTCTTCTGCAGGTTCGCCCGGTTCCGCTCGACGATCTGCAGGATCGACTCGTCGGCGACCATCGTCGTCAGACCGTCGGAGCAGAGCATGAAGACGTCGCCCGGTCGGGCCTCGACCGAGAAGGTGTCGACGTCGACGTCCGGGTCGGTGCCGACGGTGCGGGTGATCACCGACCGCTGCGGATGCACGTCGGCCTCCTCGGGCGAGAGCTTGCCGCTGCGGACGAGCTCGGCGACGAGCGA